>NZ_JBWKIF010000009.1:0-26732 GCF_056432865.1 Streptomyces sp. NPDC044921 | reverse complement strand
AGGCCGGCGCCGGCGCCCCGGCCGCCGTGACCGGCAGCCCCGGTGGCAAGGCCGCCGCCGACGCCCGTGCCGCCGGGGCCCGGGCTGAGGTGACCGGCCGCTCCGGTGGAGGGGTGGATGCCGACGCCCGTGCGGCCGAGGCTGGCGCCGGGGCCCGGGCTGATGTGACCGGCAAGGCCGCCGCCGACGCCCGTGCCGCCACAGCCGTCGCGACTCCCGGCTGGGCCCCCGCCGACATGGGGACGCCCGTCACCTTCGTGCTGCTCCGGCACGGGGAGACGCCGCTGACGCCGCAGAAGCGGTTCTCCGGGAGCGGTGGTACCGATCCCTCCCTCTCCGACGTGGGGCGGGAGCAGGCCGAACGCGCGGCGGCCCTGCTGGCCCGGCGCGGGACGATCCAGGCGGTCGTGTCGTCGCCCCTCGCCCGGACGCGGGAGACCGCCGGGATCGTCGCGGCCCGGCTCGGGCTGGACGTGCAGATCGAGGACGGGCTGCGCGAGACCGACTTCGGTGCCTGGGAGGGGCTCACCTTCGCCGAGGTGCGCGAACGCCACCCCGACGACCTGAACGCCTGGCTGGCCTCCCCGGACGCCGAGCCCACCGGCGGCGGCGAGAGCTTCGCCGCGACCGCCGAGCGGATCGCCGCCACCCGCGACAGGCTGATCGCCGCCCACCGGGGCCGCACGGTCCTGCTCGTCACGCACGTGACCCCGATCAAGACCTTCGTCCGGCTGGCCCTCGGCGCCCCGCCGCAGGCGCTGTTCCGCATGGAGCTGTCGGCCGCGTCCCTGTCGGCCGTGGCGTACTACGCGGACGGCAACGCCAGCGTCCGCCTCCTCAACGACACGTCCCACCTGCGCTGAGCCCCGCCGCGGCCCGGGCCAGCTCCTCCACCCGCCCCCAGTCGCCGCCCGCGACCGCGTCCCGCGGCAGCATCCAACTGCCCCCGACGCACCCGACGTTGGGCAACGCCAGATAGTCCGGCGCGGAGTCCGGCCCGATCCCGCCCGTGGGGCAGAACCGCGCCTGCGGCAGCGGCCCGGCCAACGACTTCAGGTACGCCGTACCGCCCGCGGCCTGCGCCGGGAAGAACTTCATCTCCCGTACCCCGCGCTCCAGCAGCGCCACGACCTCGGACGTGGTCGACACCCCCGGCAGGAACGGCACACCGGACGCCCGCATCGCCCCCAGGAGCCCCTCGGTCCAGCCGGGGCTGACCAGGAAGCGGGCCCCCGCCGCCACCGCCTCCGCGACCTGCCCGGGGCCGATCACCGTCCCGGCCCCGACCACCGCGTCCGGCACCTCCCGGGCGATGGCCCGGATGGCGTCGAGGGCCACGGGCGTCCGCAGCGTCACCTCGATCGCCGGCAGCCCCCCGGCGACCAGCGCACGCGCCAGCGGTACGGCGTCGCCGACGTCCTCGACGACGACCACGGGGACGACGGGCGCGAGGTCCAGCACGGAGTCGGGCAGGGCGGAGGAGGAGGCCATGAACCTCATCCTGCCGTCCGCAATGCAGAGCACGCAAAGGGCGTTGCGGAGGGTGCAACGAGCCGTCAGTGGATCTCGTCCACCAGCACGTCCAGCGCCCACGCCTGACCGGCCTTCGCGGGCGCCCCGGCCTCGACCACGTATCCGAGGTCCCGCAGCGCCTCCACCAGCTCGGCGGGCGACCGAGGAGCCGCCCCGTCGGTCAGCAGGCTCCGCACGATCCGCCCCTTCGTCGCCTTGTTGAAGTGGCTGACCACCTTCCGGGTCGGCGCGTGCAGCACCCGCACGGTCGCCGTCCGCTCCGCCACCGCGCCCTTCGGCCTCCACGCGGCGGCGTACGCGGCCGACCGCAGATCCAGCACCGGCCCGTCCCCGGCCGCCTCCGGAAGCACCGACGCCAACGGCGCACGCCAGTACGCGCCCAGCGCCCCGAGCCCCGGCAGCTTCACGCCCATCGAACACCGGTAGGACGGGATCCGGTCCGTCACCCGCACGGCACCCCACAGCCCGGAGAACACCAGCAGCGACCGCGCGGCACGCCGCTTGGCGGCCGGATCGAGGGTCGCCAGCCCGAGCGCGTCGTACAGCACGCCCGTGTAGACCTCCCCGGCCGGCCGCGCCCCCGCCGTGCGCAGCCCCGCGTTCTTCGCGACCTCGCCCCGCAGCCCCTCGCTCAGCCCCAGCACCTCGCGCGCCTTGTCCTCGTCGCCCGAGCACAGCTCGACCAGCTCGGTCAGCACCGCCTCCCGCGCCTCGGCGAGCCCCGGCAGGGACAGCGACTCCGGCTTCAGCGGCGCACCCCGGCCGGACGAGGCCTTTCCTTCGGACGGCGGCAGCAGGACAAGCACGCGTACTCCTTCGATCGAACTCCGCCGACAGCGTACGGGGCCACCGGGCCTCACACCCGCGCCGGTCCGAGGGCGCGGACCAGGCCGTCGGCGTCGTCGGCGTGGAAGCGGACGACCCGGACCTCGCGGCGCCGGCCGAGGAAGGAGGCGTGCGTGACCGGCTCGGACAGTTCGAGCGTCACGGTCGTCCGGGAACCGACCTCGACGTCCAGCTCGCCCTCGGCCCGCCCGTGCGTCAGGCGCAGCTCCCGCCGCACCGAGGCGATCCGGTCCAGCGGCACGCACAGGTCGACGTGCACGTACCGGCGTATCCGCAGGGTCCCGCGCGCCTCGTCCAGCACGTGCGGGCGCACGACGGACGAGGCGTGCAGCCCCACGACGGCCACCACGCCGTACACGTCCAGGAACAGCAACACCGCGTGCGCGGTCGGGAAGTCCCGCAGCAGCACGGACATCGCGACCGTCTCCACCACGCACACGAACGCGAAACCGGCCATCATCGCGCCCTGCCCGCGCGCGTACCCGAAAGCCGTCGCGCCCCGCGTCCCGTGCGTACGCCGGGCCATCCACATCACCAGGCTCAGCAGCACCCGCGCCTCGTGCAGGAACAGCGACCGCGCGACCCTCATCGCCGCTCCCCGGCCAGGATCCGCAGCGCACGGCGGATGGCCCGCGCCTGTGCCGGGGCCAGGTCGTCGTAGAGCGCGCGCAGGACGCTGTCGTCCTGGCCGGCCTCACCGGCCTGCCCGTCGTCCGGGAACAGCCCCGGGGGAATGCAGTCGGCGAGCGTCCGGGCCGCCTCCTCGACACGCGGATCGTCCGGGGCGGCGTCGGCGAGCGCGTCGAGCAGCGCGTACGCCTCGGCGGCCCGCGCCACGGCCCCCGGACTGCCCAGCGCCTCCCCGATCGACGACACCATCCGCTCGCGGGCCCCCGGAGGCATGGCGGTCTCCAGGAAGGCGATGATCTCGCGGTCCTTGGCCGCCATGGGACTGTCCGTGAGATGCGCCGTCCCGGAGAACAGCGCGGCCAGCTCGGGCGACACGGGCCCCTCCGCGGGCAGCCCGCCCTCCGCCCCCAGCAGCGCCCGCAACCGCCCGCGCCGCTCGCGGACGGCCTCCTCCTGCCGCGCCAGGTCCTCGTCCAGCTCGGTCAGCACCTCGGCGAGGTCCTTGCCGGCGTCGTCCGCGAGCACGTCCCGCACCTCGGCGAGCCCCAGCCCCAGCTCCGTCAGCCGCCGGATGCGCGCCAGCACGACGGCGTGCCGCAGGGTGTACTCCCGGTACCCGTTGGGGCGCCGCTCGGGCTCGGGCAGCAGCCCCTGATGGTGGTAGTGCCGCACGGCCCGCGTGGTGACGCCCACGGCCGCGGCGAGTTCTCCGATCCGCATGCCACCAGTGAAGACGTTGACGCTGCGGCAGGGTCAAGCACGCGGACCGGTGTCTGACGGCCGCCTCGACCGTGTGCCACGAACGTGGGAACGGACCCCGATTGCACCGGCAGGGGATCAGCCGATGTCCCCGTCCGGCGAGCGACCGAGGGAGGGGCGTGACAGCGCCCGCCCGTTCGGCAAGCCCGTCACCCTCCCGGAACCCTTCGCCTTCGACCTGGACACCGCGGACCTCCTCTGATCCCCTGGGATCCGGGGGGTGTCATGGGGATACGGGAACGAGCCAGCTGGACCAGGGCCCGGCTGGGTCGGGCCGGCCCGCCCCTGGACCTGCTCACGGCCCACTTCGACCAGCACACCTACGCACCCCACGCCCACGACGAGTTCACCGTCGGCGTCACGGTCGGCGGGTCGGAGGTCATCGCGTACCGGGGCGGGCACATCCACTCCTACCCCGGCTCGATCGTCGTCCTGGAGCCGGGCGAGATGCACACCGGCGGGCCGGCCGCCGCCGACGGCTACGCCTACCAGGCCCTCTACGCCGAACCGGCCCTGCTCGCCGACGGCACCCTCGGCGGCCCGCCGCACTTCCGCGACCCCGTCCTGCACGACCCCGAACTCGCCACCGCCCTGCGCGCCGCCCACACCGACATCAGCGCCCACCCCGACCCGCTGGAGGCCGAGTCCCGGCTGCCCTGGCTGCTCACCGCCCTGGCCCGCCGCCACTCCACGGCCCGCGCGGCGAGCGACACGGTGCCGGGCGCCGTGCACATCGCCCGGACCGTACGCGACCGCCTCGCCGACGAACTCCTGCAACCCCCGTCCCTGGCCGCCCTCGCCACCGACCTGGGCCTCTCCCGCTACCAGCTCCTGCGCGCCTTCCGCACCACCATGGGCGTCCCCCCGTACGCCTGGCTCGCCCAGCACCGCGTGGCCCGCGCCCGCCGCCTTCTGGAATCCGGCCTGCGCCCCGCCGAGGTCGCCGCGCTCGTCGGCTTCGCCGACCAGGCCCACCTCACCCGCTGGTTCCGCCGCGTGCTGGGCGTGACCCCGGCGGCGTACCGCAACAGCGTTCAAGACGCGGCGGGCTGACGGGGCCGAGACTCGGCGCATGACTGCACGCGGCTGGTTCCTGTTCTCCCTGATGGGAGTGGTCTGGGGCATCCCCTATCTGCTGATCAAGGTGGCGGTGGACGAGCTGTCCCCGTCGGCGGTGGTGTTCGCGCGCTGCGCCCTCGGCGCCGCGCTCCTGCTCCCCTTCGCCTTGCGCCGGCCCGGACTGGTGCGCACCGTCCGCACGCACTGGAAGCCGATGCTGGCCTTCGCGGTGATCGAGATCGTCGGCCCCTGGTACACCCTGACCGACGCCGAACGCCACCTCTCCAGCTCCACCGCGGGCCTGCTGATCGCGGGCGTCCCGATCGTCGCGGTCCTCCTGTCCCGCTTCTTCGGCGCGGCGGAGTCCCTCGGCACGCGCCGCATCACGGGCCTCGCGCTGGGCCTGGCCGGAGTCGGGGTCCTCACCGTCCCGCACCTGACCGGCGGCGACGCCTTCTCCCTGGCGGAGGTCCTGGTGACGGTCGTCGGCTACGCCACGGCCCCCCTGATCGCCGGCCGCCACCTCAAGGACGTCCCGACCCTGCACCTGATCACGCCCTGCCTGGCCCTGGCCGCCCTCGTCTACGCCCCCGCGGCCCTCGCCTCGCGCCCCGCCACCCTCCCCTCCCCGGAGACCCTCGCCGCCCTCGCGGCCCTCGGCGTCGTCTGCACGGCCATCGCGTTCGTGGCCTTCCTGGAACTGATCAAGGAGGCGGGCCCGACCCGCGCGTCGGTCATCACGTACGTCAACCCGGCGGTCGCGGTGGCGGCCGGGGCCGCCTTCCTGGACGAACACCTGACCCCGGCGGTCCTGGCCGCCTTCGCCCTGATCCTGGCGGGCTCGGTCCTGGCCACGGCGGCGGCACCGGGGCCGGTGCCACGCCGGGTACCATGGTCGACACGGCAGACGAGCCGGGCGGACGGCCGCGTGGAGTCCCCCTGACGGGGAGCTCCCCGAGGAACGTCCGGGCTCCACAGGGCAGGGTGGTGGCTAACGGCCACCCGGGGTGACCCGCGGGACAGTGCCACAGAAAGCAAACCGCCGGGGACCTCGGTCCTCGGTAAGGGTGAAACGGTGGTGTAAGAGACCACCAGTGCCTGGGGTGACTCAGGCAGCTAGGTAAACCCCACCCGGAGCAAGGTCAAGAGGAGCCGCTGTGAAAGGCGGCTCTGCGCGGACGTTCGAGGGCTGCCCGCCCGAGTCCGCGGGTAGACCGCACGAGGCCGGTGGCAACGCCGGCCCTAGATGGATGGCCGTCGCCCCGGCTCCCGCGAGGGAACCGGGGAACAGAACCCGGCGTACAGCCCGGCTCGTCCTGTCGCACCCCTCCGGCCCAGGTCAGAGGGGGTGTCCACTCTGCCATTCGGCTCCGGGGTCGAATCGGGGTCGAATTGGGTGGGCAGACCGTTCCACGGGTCAACTCACCCTCGCGCCACGATGGTTCGCCTCGTTGCGTCGAAGAGTCTTGCACTTGCGGTGCGGTCGGTGTCAAGTCCCGCATCGACGTCATGCGGCCGCGCGGTCGACGCCGTTGGCCCGCTGCTGGCTGCCGAGCTGCGCTTGCGCGATGCCGGGTCCGCCGACGCCGAAGAGACCGCTGAACGTGTCCACCTTCACGCCCTGCACAGCCACAGGCGGGTGTGCGTAGGTGTCCCATGTCTCGGAGAACTCTGCGTGCCGGGAGAGCGCCTGGACCGTCTTCGGGTCGTACTTGCCATCTGCCCCAAGCGGCTCGTGTAGAAGTGCTTGAGGTCGTGGAAGCGAGTGCCTTCCGGCAACCCGGCCAGCTCGACGGCCGCTCGCCACTTGTCGTTGAAGTGGCTGCGCGACAGCGGCCGGCCGGTCCGGGTCGTGACGATCAGCCCTTCGTCAGGCGGCGGTACATAGCCGCGCTGTTTCCGCTTCTGCAGCGCCGCCTTGGAAACCGGAGCCGGACCTCTCAACTGAGACAAATGCTCCGAAAGGCGCTCGATAAGGAAGTGGTCGACGGGCAGCGTGGCGTAGCTCGCCTTGGTCTTCAGCTTCGCCTTCTTGCCCCGCTGCCGCTGCTCCTCGACGTACAGCAGGTCATGCTCCCACACGACTGAGGTCTCCTTGAGACCAAAAGCCTCCCCCTCGCGGAGTCCAGCGCAAGCTGCAATCCATACGAGGATTTCGTAACGAGGCTCGACCTGCCGCATGGCGAGAGCCAGTCCCGCGACCTGCTCAGGGGACAGCGCAACCTTTTCCCGCTCTTCGATCTCCGGAAGCTCGATACGGGAAACGATATTCGCTGGCAGGGGCACATCCTCATCGATCATGTAGTTCACGAGGATGCGCCACGTCTTATAAATCTGGTGGACGTAGTACGCGGACTCGATGCCGGGCTTGCCGATGAGGTGATCGACGAGAGCCATGGTGTCCCGGCGCTTCAGCGTCTTGGCGACGCGCGAGCCAAGGAATGGAACGATGTGGACCCGGAGATGTGTCTCGTAGGTGCCGGTCGTGTTCTCGTTCTTGTTCTTCTTTTTCTTGCGCTCGATGAACTCGTCTGCGAACGCTTTGACTCTCTGGCTGCCGATGTCCGGGTCCACCCACGTGCCGCCGCGGATGCTTACCCGCACCTCGTCCAGGTGGTCACGGGCTTCCTGCCACGTGTCGAACATGGGCCGTCGAGGCTTGCCGTTCGGGTCGGTGTAACGAGCCTGCCACTGCTGTCCCCGACCGTGGTCGGCCGATGGGTACAGTGGATTCTTCTTTGTGCCGCACTTGCACGGCTTGTCTCCTGGTTTCGGGTATTTCTTGTGCCATCGGTCGAATGGCGCGTCGGACTCGGCCATGGGCCCCTTTCATGTGGTGAGTAAAGCTTTCCTCGGCCCGCGGTCCTAAAGTTCAGCCGGCTTCGGGGAGCGTGCAAGCTCTCCCCTCTTGATGCGCTCGAAAAGGTCGTTCACCTGCCTCTCGCTGTAGCGCACCCTGCTGCCATTCCTGTTTCCTCTCCGGTTGTCACCTGGTCCGGGTTGGTAATACGGGCCAAGAGGGTAGGCGCGCAGCAGGCCCCGATTAGTCCACCTGCGCCGAGTTGAAGGTGAAATACCCAGGCGGTGTTCCACCTCGCGGGGCATCATATAGCGGTCATCGAAAACAGAAGAACCGGTTTCCAGCGCCTTTTCTTTTCTGGTCATCGAGGCACCGAAACCTGCATGTCGCGCTGAATCGGAGTCGAATATTCCGCATGTGCGTGCCCTGTCCCCAGCAAGGCCGAGCCTCCCCCAATGTGCGTGCAGCCGACCCGTGGATGACGGCAGGCGGAGCTTCGCGCGCGAGCGAAGAGCGCACCAGAGCCAGTCATCTACAGGTGTTTATGACCTACCGCCAGGTTAGCCCACGCATCCACTGGATTGCAGCACGGTAAGGGGGTTATGGATACATTTGGGGTGCTCTGCCGTAAACACTTGTTGCTAGGAGGTCCGTAGGCTGGCCCTGTTGGGGGAACGTCAGCGGTCGCACGGAGACGCTCTGTGTGCCTCGCCGCTGGGTGCGCTCTGTTGCGGATCTCGGTGGTGACCCGTTCGCGAGTCGAGGTTTTGGAAGTGGCTGCGCGGCAGCTCGTCGGTGCACAGCGTGCGGTCAAGGCGCCGGAGCCGTAGACAGGACTATGGTGCTCCGACCACCGGTGGAACCGATGCTGGCGCAGGCTCGCGACCAGCTTCCCCCGCCCGGAGCGTTGCCTGGAGGGCTGATCTTCCAACCGAAACTGGACGGCTATCGTGCCCTCCTATTCACCCCGAACCCTCGACCGGGTCCAGTCCTGCTCCAGTCGCGTAGGGGCGCCCTGGTGTAGAGCCGGTTCCCCGACCTGGTCCTTGCGGCTACGCGCCTCCCCGACGGCCTGGTTCTCGATGGGGAGCTTCTGGTGTGGGAGGGGGGACAGCTCTCATTTGAGGCATTGCAACGTCGCGCGGCGTCCGGCGGACGGACAGCTGCGCGGTTGGCTGAGGTGCTGCCCGCCCACTTCGTCGCTTTCGACATTCTTCAGGTCAAGGGACAAGAGTTGCTCCAGGAACCGTACGAACGTCGACGCGCGAAGTTGGAGGAGTTGTTCACCGAGTACGCGCTTGCGCCGCCTTGGACGCTTTGCCCTGAAACCGACGACGTCCGGGCGGCGCAGGACTGGCTGACCTCCTGGACGGAGGTTCCTGGCGTCGAAGGGCTGGTGATCCGCGGGCGGGAGCAGCGGTACATCCCCGGTGCCCGAGGCTGGTACAAGATCCGCCGACGGGACACGACGGAGGGCATCGTGGGGGCGATCACCGGCACGCTCCGCCGACCGCAGAGTCTTCTGCTGGGCCGCTACGACCGCGATGGGGTGCTGAGGCCGGTCGCGCGTAGTACCCAGCTGCATCCCGACCATGCCCGGCGCTTCGCCGGCCTGCTAACTCAAGCGGGGACGAACCATCCCTGGGCAGGCGTACGGTTCACCACGTCGTGGGAATCCCGGACCCCGCTGGAGGTCGTACTCGTGGCGCCAGAGCTGGTCGCCGAGATCGATGTGGACCGTGCACAGGACCGAGGAGTTTGGCGTCACCCGGCCCGGTTCGGCCGCCTTCGCGAGGACATGGCGCCCGAAGACGTCGCGGCGTTCGGTGAGGGCGTGGTGCCGGCCGCTGGTTGATTTCGGCCAATCAGCCGGATGTGTTCGTGGTGGTTTCAGCCGCCCGGCAGGCCCGGCAGATGACTTGAGAGTCGCGGCCGTATCTGCGAGTCAGCCTTTGGCACCTCGGGCAGTATCCGACCTCGTCAGGCGAGCAGCCCAGCATGGCTGCAGCGGTTGCCCGGTCTGTGTTGGGGTCGATGCGTCTTGGCATCCCATTCACATGTCGAATGTACGTACATAGCTTCGGCTGTTCACGCTACGTTTCCCCCAGCTCGGGACCCGAGGGCCTGGCCGCCGGGCCGTTGTCATGGGCGCTGCTGAGTGCGGCCAAGGCCCTCGGAGCAGTCGGAGAGGCTGACGTACTTGGGCAAGGGAGGCCAGACATTGTGAGTGCCGGCGACAGCTCAGCGCTCTCACAGTGCTCTTCTCCTGGCTGTCGGTCGCGCGGTAGGCAGATAACGCCGTCGCTGCAGCTCGTACTCATGCGGCCAGCATGCACGCGATATCGGACTTTTCACTCAAAGTGGTTCTTGCTGTCTGAAGGATGCCAGCCCTGTCAGTGGCACCATCTACATTTTCGTGAGTGGACCAGCACTGTCATTGGTCAGCATCTCAGCGGATGCCCGCTCATCCGTGCCAGGAAGGACAACTCAAGTGGTCGACCTGAAGAAGGACGTCTGGGCTATCGCCGACACCCTTCGCGGTGTCTATGCCCGCAACAAGGCAGGTGACGTCATCCTGCCCATGACGATCCTGCGTCGCCTGGAGTGCGTCATGGCACCCCACCGCGCCGAGGTTGCCGCGATCATCGCCCAGCAGCCGAACGAGACGCTGCGCGTGAGGATGATCAAGTCGGTTACTGGCGGTGTGAAGTTCTACAACACGACGAAGCACACGCTGGCCTCGGTGTACGACTCGGGTGACGACATGGCCGACAACCTGCTGGAGTACGTTCGCGGCTTCAGTAAGGACATCGACGTCTTCACGAATTTCCACCTGCCCCAGCACATCGAGCGGATGAGGAAGGGGGGCATCCTTGCCACGATCGTCCGCCAGTTCCGCGACCTCGACCTGTCCCCGGAGGCCGTGCCGAACTCGAAGATGGGCGAGCTGTTCGAGCACCTCATCTACATGGACTTCGAGTCGTCCAACGCTGAATCGGGTGACCACTACACCCCGCGTGACGCGATCAATCTGCTCGTCGACTTGCTGTTCGCTGAGGACGACAACGTGTTGTCTGGTGAAGCCATCCGCAGCATCTACGACCCCACCGTCGGCACCGGCGGCATGCTCAGTGTGGCAGAGGAGCACCTGCACCGCATGAACCCGGACGCCGAACTCCTTCTGTATGGGCAGGAACTGCGCCCCGAGTCTTACGCCATGTGCCGCTCGGACATGCTCGCCAAGGGCCAGAACCCCCAAAACATTGCGCTGGGCAACACGCTGACTAATGACCAGTTCCCGGACGACAGGTTCGACTACATCCTCTCCAACCCTCCGTACGGCGTGGACTGGAAATACATCGCCGAGGATGTGGAGAGGGAGCACAAGAAGGGCTTCGGTGGGCGCTTCGGGGCTGGCCTGCCCCCGACGTCGGATGGTGCCCTACTGTTTGTCCAGCACGCCATTGCCAAGATGAGCCCCGCCGACAGCCAGGACGGCGGCGCCAGAGCCGGTATTGTCCTGAACGGCTCCCCGCTGTTCTCTGGTGGCGCCGGGTCTGGCTCTAGCGAAATCCGAGGCTGGCTGCTGGAGAATGACCTAATCGAGGCCGTTGTTGCGCTGCCGAACGACATGTTCTACAACACCGGCATCTCCACTTACCTGTGGATTTTTGATAATGCTAAGCGCTCTGAACGTCAGGGCAAGGTGCAGCTTATTGACGCTACCGCCCTGGGTTCCAAGATGCGTAAGTCGCTTGGATCCAAGCGTGTTCAGATCGATGAAACTGCCCGTGCACGCGTGCTGCAGCAGTATGCCGCCATGGAGACCTCGGACACCTCTAAGGTCTTTGAAAACCTCGATTTTGCTTACTGGCAGATCACCATCGAGCAACCCTTGCGCTTGAACTTCGTGACCGCCCCCGAGCGCGTCGCCCTCGTTGCTGAGCACAAAGTTCTTGGTAAGATCAACGGACTAATCGGTGCCCTGAACTGCTTCGGTGGGGGTATTTACCTCAACCGTGAAGATTTCCTGATGGACCTGGGCAAGCATCTCCGTTCCCTTGGTGTCACGCTGACTGCCACGCAGCGCAAGGCGCTGTGGCAGACCCTCGGTGAGCGCGATGAAAACGCAGATATCTGCCGCTTCCAGTCTGGCAAGAACAAGGGCGAACCCGAGCCTGACACAGGCCTGCGCGACACCGAGATTGTCCCCTTTGGCTGGGGAGGACACCCAAAAACTCACGATGCCAAGGATGTCACGATCAAGGCGTACTTCAAGACTGAGGTGAAGCCTTACATTGAGGATGCCTGGGTCGATCACACCAAGACCAAGGTGGGATATGAAATTCCCTTCACTCGTCACTTCTACAAGTACGCTCCCCCACGCGACCTCTCCGACATCGATGCTGACCTCAACGATTCTCTGCAGGAGATCCTCGGACTGCTGAAGGAGGTCGAGGCGTGATCGATCTGTCTTTCCTTGGCCCTTCAGGGCAGTGGCTAAGGGACGTTCCGGCGCGATGGAGTGTTGCTCCGCTTTGGTCCATGTTTGACAGGATCAAAGATGTCGGACATCCGGACGAGGTGATGCTGTCAGTATTCCGCGACTACGGCGTCGTCCCTAAGGATTCGCGAGAGAACCTGAATAAGACGGCTGAGAATAGAAACATTTACCAACTGGTTCATCCAGGCTGGTTCGTGGTCAATCGAATGAAGGCGTGGCAGGGGTCAGTTGGAATTTCAGAGTATCGCGGAATCGTCTCTGGGCACTACATCTGCTTCGCTCCTAACCATCAGGAGGACGTTAGATACCTGAACTATGCTCTCCGCTCGGACGCGTACAGGGCGATCTATCAGGGGCTGTCGCGAGGGGTTCGACCTGGTCAAATTGAGATTGACAATGACCAACTAAGGAAACTCCCTATTCCTCGCCCACCCCTAGGTGAACAGCAGGCTATCGCTGATTATCTGGATCGCGAAATTGGACAGATCGATGCGTTGATCGCTGCGCAGGAGCGGTTCATCGGTTTGCTGCAGGAACGACGTCAAGCTGTGATCAGTCACGCGTTCCAGGAGTTGCCGGGTTCTCGAATCCAGCTCAGGCGATTCATCCAGTTCCTTACCAGCGGTTCGCGAGGTTGGGGTGACTACTACGCGGACGGCGGTGATGTCTTTGTCCGAATCGGTAATCTGCCGCGCCAGTCGCTTGAGTTGGGTGGCGAAATCCAACATGTCGATCTGCCTCCCGATGTACGAGAGGGGCAGCGGACCAGGCTTCGAGAGAATGACCTGCTGTTCTCCATCACCGCGTACATCGGCTCTGTGGCTGTGGTCGGGCCAGGGTGGGTCAATGCCTACGTCAGTCAGCACGTAGCACTGTGCCGACTGAACCTATCGCGGCTGGATCCGCGGTTCGTCGGGTATTTCATGCTCGGAACCGAAGGCCAAGATCAGCTTCTACAAGGAGCTGTCGGCGGCACTAAGGTCCAGCTTGCGCTTGACGACATCCGGGGGCTCCAAATCCCGGTTCCCGAGCTCCATGAACAGCGACGTATCGCAGCACATCTGGACAGTGAGACCGCGAAGATCGACAAGCTCATTGCGAAGACGCGGCGACACATTGAGCTTGCGAAGGAGCGCAAGTCTGCGCTCGTCACTGCGACCGTGACCGGCCAGATCGATATTATGAAGGGGGCCTGAGCCGTGGTGGATTTGACCTACGAGGAGCAGTTCGAGCGGCAAATCTGCGAATACCTGGTGGCTCATGGGTGGTTGTTCTCCCCAAATGGGGAGGGGTACGACGCTGATCGCGCTCTGTACCCGGATGACATTTTCGACTGGTTTGAGGAACTGGACCCGCAGGCGTGGAAGCGCAGCATCGGTTCCGGCCGGCGAGCGGACTCGGCGAAGAAGGCTCTGCTGGACCTTATTGTGCAACTACGCTCCACCCCGCTGGACAATAAGGGCGGCGGCCCTGGAGGAACCCTACAGTTGTTGCGCTCGGACGTCCCCATCGGGCTGCGTGACGAGCTGAAGATGGTCCAGTGGCGGCCGGCAGACCCGACCAACGCCACGCGCATGACCGCCTACAGCAAGGTGCGCCTTCGCATCATGCGGCAGGTCCACTACTCGCGGCAAAAGCCACACGACAGCATCGATCTGGTCGCCTTCATCAACGGCATCCCGGTAGCCACTTTTGAGCTGAAGACCAACTTCAAGCAGTCCATCGACGCCGCAGTCAAGCAGTACGCCCAGGACCGCAAGCCCAAGGGAGAGCCGCTGCTGGCATTCGGTACCGGGGCGCTGGTGCACTTCGTGGTCACCGAGTCCGAGGTCCGCATGACCACTCATCTCGACGGTGAGAACACTTACTTTCTGCCGTTCAACCAGGGCAACAACGGCGGCGCGGGCAACCCGGTCAACGAGCATGGGCCGGCCACCGCGTACCTGTGGGAGCAGGTCATGGCCCGCGACACGTGGCTGGATATCTTTGGGTCCATGCTGTTCGTGGACGTCAAGACCAGCACGAACGCGATCACGCGTGAGCGCAAGACCTCCACCAACGTCATATTCCCGCGCTTCCACCAGTGGCAGGCCGTCTCGCGGATGGTCGAGCAGGTCAAAGCGGAGAGCGTGGGGGGACGGTTCCTGATCCAGCACTCAGCGGGGTCTGGCAAGACGAACACGATCGGATGGACTGCACATCGCCTGTCGAACCTGCACGACCACACCGGGCGCAAGGTCTTCGACACGGTCGTGGTGATCACCGACCGCACGGTGCTGGACGATCAGATGCAGCGCGCGGTTCTTCAGATCGAGGGCAAGCCGGACTATGTCTATAACGTCGACAAGCGGGCCCGCACCGACCAGGGCTCCAAGTCACGTGCGCTACTCAAGGCCTTGCAGGACCGTCGCCGCATCGTGGTGGTGACCATCCAGACCTTCCCGGCCGTGTTGAAGCTCCTGTCGCAGGACGACTCGCTGGCCGGGCACCGGTTCGCGGTCATCGCGGACGAGGCGCACTCCTCGCAGGCCGGCGCCACGGCGAAGAAGGTGCGTCAGGTACTGCGCGCCGGCGGTCAGGAAGTCGACGAGGGCACGGAGGTCGACGCCGAGGACACGATCAACGCGTTTGCCGACGCCCCGACCCCGAACGTGTCGTTCTTCGCGTTCACCGCCACCCCGAAGCCCAAGACGATCGAACTGTTCGGGCGCCGCGAGACGCCCGACGCGAAGCCTTCCGCGTTCGACGTGTACTCGATGAAGCAGGCCATCCAGGAGGGGTTCATCCTGGACGTCCTGCCGCGCTACCAGAACTACGGGACCATTTATCAGATCGCTGAGGCGATCAAGAAGAATGGTGTCAACGTCTCCGCTGACGACGAGGACAACCTGGTCGAGAAGGCCGCGGCAGCAAAGGCCCTTAAGAGGTTCGTACGCCTGCACCCGACGAACATCGCTCAGAAGGTTGAGATCATCGTCGAGCACTTCCGTGCCAACGTGGCCAACCTGCTCGGCGGCCACGCCAAGGCCATGATCGTGACCTCGGAACGCAAGCACGCGCTCCGGTACAAGCTGGCGATCGACAAGTACATCAAGTCCAAGGGATACGACATCGGTACCTTGGTCGCGTTCTCCGGCACCCTGGACGACCCGGAGTCCGGCATCCACGACGAGGTCTCCGAAGCCAAGATGAACCCGGGAGCCGGCCCAGACCTGGCCGAGGCGTTTGCCGAGCCGAACTACCGCGTCATGATAGCCGCGGACAAATTCCAGACCGGGTTCGATCAGCCTCTGCTGTGCGCGATGTACGTCGACAAGCGCCTGGACAACATCCAGGCGGTGCAGACCCTCTCGCGCCTCAACCGCACCTTCCGATCAGGCAACCTGTTCAAGGACCGCGTCTTCATCCTGGACTTCGTCAATGATCCCAAGGACATCCAGGCGGAGTTCGCGAAGTATTACGAAGAAGCCGAGATCGAGACCGAGACCGACCCGAACCAGCTGCACGTGCTAGCGATGGGGCTGCGAACCTTCGGCATCTTCGACACCCAGGACGTGGCCCAGTTTGTCCAAGGCGCTCAGGACGGTGACCGCAATGCGATCACCGCGGCGATGAGCCGGGCCCAGGACCGGTTCGCCCAGTCGTGGGACCAGGCCCAGGACAACGAGGACACTCAGGCCGTGGAGCGGTTGGAGCAGTTCCGGAAGAACGTCTCCTCGTTCGTGCGACTGTACGACTTCCTATCCCAGGTATACGACTACTCCGGCTCCCCGTTGGAAGACCTGTGCGCATTCTGCCGTGAACTTGCTCAGTGGATCAAGGCTGAGCACACGCATGACGAGGTCGACATCTCCAGTGCTCGGTTGGTCGCGATCGAGCAGAAGGACAAGGGCATCACGAATGCCTCGGTTACCGAGAAGGGCGACAAGCTGAGCGGGCCGAGCGCTGTGGGCACGGCCAAGGTGAAGGATCCCAAGCTGGTCCCGCTCCTGGAGGTCATCGACACCCTCAACAGCCTGTTCGACGACCTCTCGGAGTCCGCCGTCGCCGGGCTGATGGCACTTGTCATCGAAGCGGCCAAGTCGGATGAGGTGCTGAGGTCGCGGGCACTGGAAAACAGCCTGGAGAACTTCCTCAAGTCGGAGAAGGTCCGTGACCGCATCCTCGACACTCTGCTCGCTGCCCCCGGGGAGCTGGGGAAGGTAGTGGCCGAGGTCGTCGGCGACGGCAAGGGTCTGGACAGCATCATTGCCGGCGCCTTCCACGGAGTGCGTCTGGACGCCGAGCAGGAAGCCAGGTGATGGAAGGTGAGGGTGGTGCACTCCTGGACCGAAGCGATCAGCGGGACATGTTCTTGGAGTTCGACGTACTGACGTAAGCGCCTCAACGGTCCCCGGCCGCAGCCAGGTTGGAAAGGTCTTACTGTCCAAGTAAGGCTTCTCGGGCTGCGCGTGCCCATATGGCCTGCTGCCGGACGCTGAATCCCATCCTGTTCCAGTGGAATGTGACGTGCTTGGCCAGGATGCCGCGTAGGCCCAGCCCGAGGCGGTTGGCATGCGCCGCCTGCTGGAGTGCTTGGCCTTCGCGTCTCATGCCCGTGAGCCACGTGCGCAGAGACGCCAAAGCGCTCTCGGCGAAGATTGCGCCCGCGTCCACCGTAAGGAGGCTGCGCATCGGGTCCACCATGGCGCTGATCTTGGCTGGTGGGACGTCGGTCGGCAGCGCTCGCTTGGCTTCTACCTGACCCCATACGTCCCCTTGCTCGCCCCACTCCAGCCCGGCGGATCGCAGGAACGAGGCGAGGAGGAGCAGGGAGGTCACCTTGGCTTCGGGCAGTCGGTCGACGCCCTTGTCGGCGAGCTGGTCGTAGGCGAGGACACCGAGGCTGTCGGCGTGGAACAGGCGGTGCGCGATCTCCAGTCCTTCCAGCCCGCCGAACGCGATGGACTCAGGTTCGTAGAGGGAGGGCTGCCAATCCTTCACCACGCCCCAAGACACCGCCGAGTCGAGGGCCTGCGTCACGTGTGCGATCACGGGCTCCGCGGGGGCGCCGGGCGCCGGGTGGACCCGCAGCCGCCAGTAGGGGTACTTGCGGAGGAACCACCATGCCCCGACGGTCTCCTCGCGCAGCGCGGGGAGGAGGTAGGCGCGGAAGGCGCGGGCCGCGGTCGGATAGTCGGCGAACTGCACGTACACCTGGTGCCAGCCCGCGGACTGCTGGTGCAGTGCCGTCTTGCCGGCGGCCCGGTAGCGCTCGACGGCCGCAGCCAGGCGGGCCGGGGAGGTTTCGGCGCGCCTGGCTGCGGCTTCGATCGGCATGCCGCCGAGCACGGACAGCACGGCGTCTTCGGGCACGGTTCTGCTGTACTTCGCCTGACCGCTCCTTCAGCTCAGCAGCAGGCAGGCGTCCCAGTCCGTTGCGGTCCGGGCGCCGGGTTCGACGGTGCGGAATGCCAGGCTGGCGCCGGCCGCTCCCTCCAGGAAGCCGGGCTGCTCCGGGGCTTCTGCCGCGAGGAAGCGCTGGGAGCCGGCTCCGGCGAGCCAGTCCTGGAACGGCGCGGGGGTTTCGGCCTCTTCTGCGACACGCTGTACCGTGCGGATGAGGCCCCCGACGCCGTGGCACAGGCCGCGGCCGTGGAGCAGGTCGAGCTGGCGATCGTCGGCGAGGCAGTACAGCAGGGCGCGCTCGGCCATACGTTTACGGTCGTCGTCGCCGAGGGCGATAGCGGCGAGCTGCTGGGCTCGAACGATGCCGGGCGTGCCGTAGCACCAGGAGGGAGCGGCGACGTGGGCAGGTGCGGGGCCAGTCTTGCTGACCCAGCGCGGCCAGTGAGTTCCGTTGTGGTCGCTCTGCCGTATGGCGTCCAGCCACCGCAGGATGCGTCCCATCGCAGCCTCGTGGCCTTCCACGGTGACGCCTCGGCGCTGGGCCAGCGCCAGCAGGGCGAGGGGGCCGGTGATGCCGTGGGCGAGGCCGACGTTGGCGTGCCCTCCGGGTGTGGCTGCCGCGTTCGAGGCGGGGGCGTGACCGACCCACCAGCCGGGCAGCGGTTGCCCGTCCGGCCCGGTCACCGGTTCAGTGAGCCGTACGAGGTACTCCAGCACCCGCCGCATCTCCGGCCCATGGGGCTGCCGACGCAGCAGTAGAGCGCCGAGCCCGGTCAGCCCTCGGAACAGCTCGTACTCGGCGAAGGTGGCCAGTCGCCCTTGCTCGATGCGTTCGTGGGCTGCGACCAGACGGCGGCGCGTGCAGCCGACCATGACGTCGTCCAGGGTGCGCAGCGCTCCGGCGTACCGGTCGCTGCTCCCGGCCGCCATGTGGAGGACGTAGGCCATCGCGGGGGCCCCGAGGAACAGGCTGGCGTCGTCCCCGTCGATGAGCGGCGCGGCGATGGCGAGCTTGCGGTGCGCGACCTGCCATGTGTCGAGCCCGAGGTGGGCGCGCTCCACATCGAGGAGAGCGGCGCCCAGTGGGCCGTGGGCGAGGGACTGGCGGCTGGCGAGAGAGGTGTCGGCCTTGGGCGGGGCGGTGGTCACCGCGGCGCTCCTTCGGTGCGCTCGATCCTGGACAAGCTCGCGCTGCGGGCGAGGCGGCGACAGGCGGCTTCGGCGGCCGGGTTGACTCCTGCCGCGCGGTTGTGGTGCATGTGGAGCAGGGAAGGCAGCACGCTGGCGGGGTCGATGCTGGCGGTTCCGAGTGCTCGCCCGTACTCGCGAAGGGCCCGGCGGCGCAGCGCCCACATCCCGGCCACGTGCCCCCCGGCGGGGTATTCGCGCAGTACAGCAGCGGATGTGTCGGGGTCTGCGAGGCGTACGGCCAGGGCCTGTACGTCACGCGGTAGAGCCACGCCCTCGTCCTTCGAGATGTGCTTCGTCAGCCATCGCCATCCGGATTCTTGTGAGCCGAGGAGTGCGACGGCGATGTCCACCATGCTGGCGGCGGTGACAGCAGGCCGCAGGTTGGCGGGCAGGGCGATGCGGAACTGTGCGATGGCGGCGGCGGAGTCCGCCTCGAAGTACCGCTCCGCAGCTTCCAGAAGAGCGCCGCTGCCGTAGCGGCCGGTCTCGGGCTCATCGGTGTCCCACTGCACGTGATGGATCAGCCCCTCGCTGCGCAGCTCGCTCGCCCATGCCGCCACCAGCTTTGCGGCTTCGCCGAAGGTGTCGGCGTCGTCCAGGCGCAGCCGGATACGGAGATGGTTGTCGGGGTCGGCGTAGCGGATGAACCACATGGTGGGCGGCTCCGCGCCGAAGTCGAGCAGCAGCCGGGGCAGGTGGTTGGTCAGCACTTCTTCGGCTCGGTTGGTGTTGCCGTACACCTTGAGGTACGCGCGCTCGGCCCCGCCCGGCAGGCGGCCGGAGTCCCGGCCGTGGATGGCCAGCGGACGGCACTGGGGCGGGGGTGACGCCTGGTCGGAAGCGAACGACGCGGTGACCTCGTGGGCACGGCCGATCCTGCCGAGCTGGCTCTCGGGAGGCGCCTCGTGCAGGACGACGGTGTGGCGGCGCTCCAGCTCGGCGTGCAGCAGGTACTGATGGGCGGGGACGTCGAGGTCCAGGCGGAGCCGGCGGTCGTCCTCGCCGACGTATACGGCCTGCGGCACGCCGTAGCGGACCCGCCAGTCCATCAGGGCCTTCATCCAGCTGCGTGAGGCGTCGAGATCGGCGGCTCGCAGCCGCCAGCGGGCCGGGGACAGGATCGTCCGGCCGACGCGGATCTCGGGCAGGAACGGCAGTCGGGAGGAAGCTGCTCCCCAGGCGAAGGGGATGAGGACGGCGCTGTGGGAGCGGTGCAGTTCGCACACGAACCGGATCAGCGGGTGCGTGAAGTTGCTGACCTCGACTGCGTTCATCACCGACGGTTCGAGGAGCTGGCCGGTGGAGAGCGCCACCAGGTACAGGCGTTCGGCGTCGGCGATCACGCCCAGGTCGTCGAGGTTGAGGGTGGCGGTGGGGTTGTACTCGCCGACGGAGAGCAGGTGGGGGACCACTGCGGGAACCCGGCTGACGTTATAGGTGGACACCTTCAGGGGCGGCCCGGAGACCTGGGCGCGCTCGGCGCCCTGGGTGAGTGTCGGGAGACCGGCGTAGGCGGCGGCCATCCGGTCGCGGTCGCGGTGATCCAGCGTGCTGAGGAATCGGCCCGTGATCGTGCCGGCCGCGAGGGACAGGCCCGCCACGGACAGTTCGAAGTCGCCCTGGTCAAGGTCGCGGGGTGTTTCCGCGAGCACCATGAAGCACAGTTCGACGTGGGCGGGGACCTGGAGGGGTTCGTCCACGGTCAGGGCCTCGATGTCCCGGGCGGTCAGTTCGACCTCCATCCGGCGGTCGAGCGCTGCGTTCTGTGCGAGCGTCAGCAGGTATTCGTCACGCGGAGTGGTGGCCAGGACCGGACGCTTGAGGACGGTGCCTCGGTAGGCGACGGGGAATCCGAGGCCGGTGTCCGGGTCGGTGAGGTCGCGCAGGGGGACGATCTTGCCCATGCTGTAGCGCTCCAGGAAGCGCACGCGGTAGTCGGCCCAGGCCGAAGTGCCGTGGGGGAAGGGCGTGATGCGGGCGATGGTCTCCAGTGCCCTGGCGGCCTCTTGCGTGACGGCCTCGGGCAGGACGATGTCGCAGTCGGGGCGGAGGTTCACGGCAAGGCCGCCGCCGGCCATCCCGCTCAGCTCGGCCATGGCCGCGGTCGCCTGGGTGCGCAGGGCACGCTGCTCGGCGGGTGCCGCGTCATCGTGCTGCACGAGGGATTCGTGGAGGCGGCGGAGAGTGGAGACCGTAGGGGGCAGCGGCGTGGCACAGGCGGAGTCGAGCTGCTCCAAGAGGTGACCGAGGGCGTCCTCGTTCGTCATCGGGGCGTGCAGGCTGGTCAGGAGCACGCGGTGCGCGATGAGGTCGCTCACCATGGCCGTGATCGTCTCCAGCGGCGCGGCGGGGTACTCGGCGTGGAGCTTCTCCACGATGTCCCCGACGGTGGCGGGGGTCTGCGCCAGGGCGAGCACCTTCTCTGCCGCCCGCGTACGGCGCAGGGTGGTCTCTGTGGGGCCGTCGGGCCCCGGCTGGTAGGGGACGTCGATGCGTGTCCCGCGCACCGTGCAGGTGGGATCGGCGATCACCTGGAGGTGCCGCAGCAGGTGGGGGTCGCGTTCCAGGGTGGTGATGACGTCGTGCAGCCACTCCGCGTCCGCGCTGGCGAAGGCCCGATGGTCCGTCCCGAGACGCACGCGTGCCGTAGGGCCGAGGCGCAGCGGGGCGGGGCCGGCGAACAGGCCGAACGGTGTGGCGCGGTAGTGCATGCGCAGGACGTAGCGCATTAGCGCGGCGGCGGTGCGGATGGTCCTGGACGGGCGTGCCCCGCTGGTGAGGACCCTCCGCACGCTGTCGGCGAGGACCGGCGAGGCGAGTTCGATGGCAGCGGCTCGGGCGTCGTCCGTCCAGACGCTTTCGATCCACGCTCGGCACGCCGCGGCGTCGGGGCTGCCGTCCGCGCCGACAGCGGGCCAGGACGACAGCGGGGGCGTCAGCTGGAACGCCGACACCCTGATCATGCTCGCGTCAGCTGCGTGGTACATCACTCTGCCTCCTTCGTGGTCGTGCCCGGGGTGGGCCGGGCCAGCTGCTCGGCCCACCCCGGGTGAAGAAGCGGCCGGTCAGCCGCCGCTGATGCAGGTGCTGTTGGAGCAGGCGGACTGGCAGGTCGAACCGCAGCCGTCACCGGTGTCGTTCAGCAGCGCGCCGGGGATGGCGGCGGAGGTGACGGTCTCGATGTTCAGGTCGAACTCCGACCCGTCGGTGCCCGCGAAGTCGGTCGCGGCCTTCAGAGTGGTGCTGGTGCTCTTCGGTGCCATCTCGTACGCCTCCTACAGGGAGAAGTGGGATGTGCTCTGCCCACCTGGTCGCGACGTCGGCGGCGTCACGGCCAGGAGATCGTGACCCGCGATTGCGACCGGTTGATGACCCGGCCCGCGGGAAGTTGGTCGTCCGCCGTCCCAGCCGGGTAGACCTCGATGTGCGCGCGGTCGCCGCGGTGCTCGCCGTTCCACGTCTGGATCTCCGCAACCAGCCGCTCGGCGACCTCCCGGCCCCGCGGCCCGTGGCCGATCGCGCCCAGCTCGAACCGGTCGGGGTCCTCGGTGCGCCGCACGGTGCGGTAGCCGAAGCTGTCGGCGTCCACGAGGGTGGGGATGCCGAGCGGTGATGCGGAGGCGACGAGACCGCGCTCGCGGGCGGCCGGCGTCGCAGCGATCAGCGACAGGTCGTCCAGCGCGGTCGCCAGCCATAGGTCCAGGTGCTCGTTGGACTCGTCCCCCGCGAGCGTCACGCCGGACCATGCCTCACAGCGGGGCATGCTCAGCGCTGCGGCCAGGGCCTTGGTGTCGGGCTCGGGCTGGTCGTCCAGGCGCAGCCCGATCTCCTCGCCCTCGACGTCGTGGATGAGGGCCACCCGCATGCGGTTCTCGCCGGCGCCCTGCATCGGAACGAAGCCGCACAGCTCGACGCCGTCACTCACCAGCCGGTGGTCGTCGCGGACGAAGGCGATGCTGCGGGTCATGCCGCGCATCCGCAGCGGGACCACGAGCCGGCCTCGGTCGTTCAGCTGGTGCACCCAGGCAGACGGGATGTCCGCGGCCTGCACGGTGACGATGATGCGGTCGTAGGGCTGGAAGTCGACGGCCCCGCCGGAAGCGTCGGCAGTGATCACCGTGACGTTCCGGTACCCGGTCGTTTTCAGGAAGTCCCTGGCGCGCAGGGTGACCTCGGGGTCGATGTCCATGGTGACGATGCGCCCGCTCTCGCCCACCAGCTCGGCAAGGTAGGCGGCGTTCACGCCGCCGGAGCCGATCTCCAGGACGTTCATCCCCGGCTGGATGTCGGCCTGCTCGATCTGCATGGCCTGGACGCGCGGTGCCGACACGGAGCTGACGTGCTGACCGGTTGCGTCCGTCTTGGTGATCAGCGGGTTCTCGGGGTCGTAGCTCGCGGCCATCTCCGCGCCGGGCACTGCCAGGTGCCGGGGCACCTTGCGGAAGGCGGCCACGACGCGCGGGCTGCGGGCGTCTCCCGTCTCGATGAGGCGCTGCACCATACGGTCACGCCACTGCTGCTCGGTGACGGGAGCGCTGTGCGCGTCGTCGGTCGTCATGTCGGGGGCGGTATCCACGTACGTTCTCCTTCTCGGCGCCCGCGCGCAGAGGGTTGGGGGCTGGTGGGGCGGTGGCCGGTGCGGGGCGCCTCGGATGGAACGGGGCGGCACCCCGCACCGGGGTGGTGAACCGCTCGCCGGCCCGATCCGTCACATCAGGGCCGCCGAGCGGTCGTTCTAGGCGGCGGGCCGACGGGGCTCGACGGCGCGGCCGTCCGGCAGAAGTTCGCCGGTGCCTTCGAAGAGGGGCACTCCGTTGCACAGCCTCGCCCAGCCCTGGGTGCCGGTGGCGCTGGTGACCACTCTGGCGGCGTCGCGGTCCGGCGCTTCGGCGGCGGGGCAGGGAGGGGTGTGCCGGCACATGCTGCTCGTCCTCTCGGGGGGAATGGGGGAGTGGTTCCTCTCCGGCTGCTACGGGACCGTGGGGGAACGGGACAAGAGCGCCGGAGAGGAAGTCGTGGAGGTCTTCGCGGCCAGGAAGTCGGCTATGGACTCGGGGCTGTAGCCGTAGAAGCGGCCTCGGGAGACGTCGTCGGCAGGCGGTTGTGCGCCCCACTCGACGACGTGGCAGGTGTCGCGGTACGGAGACCAGCGCACTCGTAGGTCGGGGAAGCCGGGCCGCCCGTCGAGTAGATCCCTGGCGGCCATGGCCAACGTCACCAAGTCGAAGGACATGTAGCCGCCTCTGCGGGTACCGCCAACGGGGACGGCCAGGAGCGGGGCGCGGAAGACGCAGATGGCGACGGCGTCGACGAGGATGGCGGGGTCGGCGAGACGCGAGCGGTAATACTCGTAGTCGTGCGGTCGTGGCGTGGAGGGCCGTCACGACCAGCGGCCCGCCGGAGGTGGTCAGCACTCGCTCACTCCCTCAACGACACCAAGCCGCTCAAGGCTCCCGACCAGATCGCTCGTGACTGATCCCAAGAGCCGCAGGAGTCCAAGGGCCTTGTCCGGATCGTCCGGCAGCTCCTCGACGCGCACCTTGCGGGCCATGCTGAGCAGCCGGGCGGTCTCCGGGTCTGCCTCCGTCCGTTGTGCGTCTCGCAGGGCCCGGTTCACCAACTGCATGAGGGCGCTCCGGAAGTCCTGAGCCAGCTCGTCAGCCGTGGCGGGGTCGGGCAGGAAGGCCGCCGGGTGGTCGTCGTCCCCGAGGACGGTGTCCAGTCCCTCGTTGACGCGCTTCCAGTCCACGGGCTTCCAGTTCTGGACCGCCTGGAAGAGCCGCTTCAAGTCGTGAACGTCGCCGGGCGGTTCCCACGTCGACAGAGGAATGTCCGGGTCGGCCTCACGTACGGGCAGAATCTGCGGCTGTAAAGCTGTTGTGCCGTTCACTGGACCCCCTCGGTGCTGGCTCTCCCGCCGGCGTGCGGATGTCTTCCTTCCGATGACGGGCCCTCTCCAGTGGTCACGGGGAGGCGCCTGCCAAACAGGTAACCGCGCAACTACGGCGGGTGGACAGGCAATTTCGGTGGCGTTCTGCTGTCGTAGGACCGGAAATTTTTACCGGCCAAGGTGCTCAAGCCGACGGAGGCCACTACCTTGAGCCCATGACGGGGAACCCGCACCTTGCAGCTCGGTTAGAGAGCGCAGGGATGAAGCAAGCGGAACTGGCGGACCGGCTGAACAAGCGGCTCGGCGCCCTGACAGGCACCCCCGGCAAGCTCACCGACCGCCACGTCCGTAACTGGCTGACCGGAAAAACCCGCTGGCCGCACGCAAGACAACGCCTTGTTCTCGAAGAAGAATTCGGCGTGACAGCGGAGGAGCTGGGCTTCATCCCTCCTGCTGCCCGGGAGCGAGCACCTTCGGAGGACCCAGTGCGGCGACGGACCTTCACTACGGCTACGGCATCCTTGACCGCCGCCGCCATCCTTCCCGAGGTCCCGTCCAGCGGGTCGACGCGGGTAGGTATGAGCGACGCCGACCGGCTGGAGCGCAACTTCGCGGAACTGGTGGCGGCCGACAACAAGAACGGGGCGGGTATCCGCCTGGAGACGCGCGCGCTCGCTCACGCGCAGCACGCTCTCGACCTACAGGCAGTCGGACAAGCCAGTGATCGGGTTCGTCGCCGCCTGTACTACCTGGCTGCGGCCTTCACGGGGACGGCGTTGTGGGCCGCCGTGGATGCTCAGCAGCCGAAGCGGGCGAAGGGGCACCTGAACACGGCCCTGAGACTCGCCGGTATGGCAGGCAGCAGTGAGATGGAGATGCGCCTGTGGGGGCACGCTGCGCTCCTCTCCTACCAGCAGCTTCACCTGCATGACGCTCTGGCCGCAGCCGAAGCCGGCCGACGCGCCTACGTGTGTCGGCAGGACGCTCTCTTCCGCTCTCTGGCCAGCGCACGCCTGGCCGGCATCCTCGCTGCCGTCGGCGAAGACTCCGCAGCACAGGGCACCCTGCTTCACGCCGAGAAGGCCTACGAGCGCGCTGAGACAGCCCAGGATCGGCCCGCGTGGATGGGTTTTTTCGACCGCGCCGAGCTGGACGGCCTGGCGGCCCTGGTGATGGCTCGACTCGGCCGTCACGATGAGTCAGAGGCCCGCCTCCACCGGACCCTGTCACTGCTCCGGCCCGATCTACGTCGCAACCGCACCTACTACACCATCCACCTGGCTCTGGCCCAACTCGCACAGGGAGAGGCCGACCAGGCAGCGGCGACCGCTCTGCCTCTGCTCTCCGAGGGTGGCGAGCCACCCATGTCAGGGCGGAGCAGGAAGCTCTTGCAGCAGTTCAACCGAGGGCTCACACAGGTGGCCCCCGGAACCAGTTTCGTGATCGAGTGGCAGGACCGCTTCAGCGAAGGAGAGAAGGCAACGTGAGCACGGTCGATGTGAGGCACTACGTCGCTGCGGACCTCCCGGAGATCCGGCAGTACATCCTCGACATTCACGTCGAGGTCCGGCAACGCGACTTCGGACTCACCGGCCCCTTCTACGACGTTGAGCGCTTCGATGAGCGGTTGACGATGTACGCCTCCCGGCCCGGTTGGACTGCCGTACTCGGGTGGGAGGACGGTGAGCCCGTCGGCTTCTGCTTCGGCACGACCCTCGCGCCGGACACGAAGTGGTGGAACAACATGCTCACGCCACTTCCCGACGAGATCACAGCCGAGACGGGAAGGCGTACGGTCGCGCTGAACGAGATCGTCGTCCGAAAGCCATGGCGGGGCCGCAGCATCGCCTGGCAGCTCCACGAAGCATGGCTCACCCACCGTCATGAGGAGCGCGTGACGCTCCTCGTCAACCCGGCGAACGGCGACGGAGCCGTGCAGGCCGTCTACGAGGCGTGGGGCTACCGCCAGATCGGCCAGCAGCAGCCCTTCCCCGACTCGCCGGTCTTCTCCGTCATGCTGCGGCCGGTCAAGCTGACCTAGGCAGTTTCGTTTGGATCACCGGGCGGACCAGAGGAAGATGCCCGCGATGTGGAGTCCGGCCAGGTAGATGGCGGCGGTCTTTTCGTAGCGG
>NZ_JBWKIF010000008.1:0-334562 GCF_056432865.1 Streptomyces sp. NPDC044921 | reverse complement strand
CGCTTCCACCGCACCCTGCTCGACGAATGGGCCTACCAGCGGCCCTACACCTCAGACTCCGAACGCCAGGCAGCGTTTCCCGACTGGCTGGACTGGTACAACTACCACCGACCCCACACCGGCATCAGCGGCCACACCCCAGCCAGCCGCGTCACCAACCTGTCCGGACAGCACACCTAGGGCCAAAGGCCCTCACCGCGCCACCGGCCGCACCCGCAGGTCGTGCGGGCGCAGCGTGATGCCGACGCGCGCGCCGTCGTTCGAGCCGGGCACCTGCTCGAAGCGGTACTTCGTGGCCAGCGCCGCGGTGATCAGCGTCAGTTGGGCCATCGAGAAGTGGTCGCTCGGGCACTTGCGGTTGCCGGTGCTGAACGGGCTCATGGCGTGCTTCGGGATCGCCTTGACCCGATCCGGCAGCCAGCGGTCGGGGTCGAACTCCAGGTTCCGCTCGTAGGACCTCGCATCGCGCTGGATGGCGTACGGGCTGTAGACGATGTCCGCCCCGGCCGGAATGCGGTAACCACCGAGTTCCGTGTCCCGTACCGCCCGGCGCGTCAGAATCCACACCGCCGGACTCAAACGCATGGACTCGACCACGACATTGTTGGTGTGCCTGAGCTCCCGGACGTCGGCGAATGCCACCGGCCTCCCACCGGTGACGGCTTGCACTTCGTCGCGTACCCGGTCGGCGTGTTCCGGGTGTTCGGCGAGTATATGCAACAGCCACATGATCGTGGAAGCCACGGTTTCGCTGCCCGGGGTGAGGATCGCGACGACCTGATCGTGGATCTCCCGTTCCCCGATGGGATCGCCATTCTCGTCCTTCGCCTCCAGCAATGCCGTCAGCAAATCGTCCGGCTTTTGACCGGATGCGCGACGCTCGGCGACGATCTCGTCGACCAGGAGATGCAAATCGGCCAAGGCCCGGTTGAATTCGCGGTTGGCCGGGAGCGGAAGGTTGTAGAGCGGTCCGAGGGGCACCACCATCCGCCGGTACATCCCGCGGAAGACGGTGGCCAGGGCGACGCACAGCCGCTCCGCCCGCTCGTCCATGTAGTCGCCGCGCAGCAGGCAGCGGGCCGCGATGCGCACCGCCACGCGGAAGGACTCGGAAGTGCAGTCGACGGTCTCGCCGGGCTTCCAGCGCTCGGTGAGCGCGTGCGCCTCCTCCTCCATGATCGGCCCGTAGGCGGGGATGGCGTCGAGCCGGAAGGCGGGCTGGATGGTGCGCCGCTGACGGCGGTGGCGCGGTCCGTTCGCCGTGGCCACGCCCTCCTTGCCGAGCAGCCCCTCCAGGGACTCCCACAGCGGCCCGGCGATGATGAAGTCGTTGCTCAGCGCCAGCGCGCCGGTGAGGGCCGGGGTGGTCACGGCGTAGACCGTCTTCGGGCCGAGCTTCAGCCGGACCACCTCGCCGTGGTCGCGCAGCCGGGACATGAACGCCAGCGGGTCGCGCGCCAGCTTCCAGCCGTGCCCGAGGACGGGGACGGCGCCGCCCGCCCGGGGCGGCTCGCGCAGCTCCGCGGCCGGCCGGGTTTCAGGCTTCACGGACTCGACGGTCATTTCTCACCTGCCGCTTCGTTGTTGACGTACGGGGGCGTGGACCTGTCGTCCCAGCTGTCGACCATGTACCGGCCGGACTCGTGGTGGAACCAGTAGACGGAACTGAACCAGTTCCGCATATCGCTCAGGCAGATGCGCACGGCGGCGCTCAGTTCCTTTCCGCGCACGGTGCCGTCGGCGAGGCCGTCGGCGAACCGCAATGCCTCCCGCTCGACGTCGAGGAATTCGGTGATGCATTCCTCGACCCGGCGCCGGACTTCCACGACCGCCTGTTCCAGCGTCAGCCCCTCGTGCGTGATGAGGCTGATTCCGAGATTGTGCACCTCGTCGCCCGCGATTTCCTTGGGCAGCGAGCAGAGGTCGTTGTACCAGGCGGCGAATTCCTGGCTCAGCAGCGCCGCCCGCCGGTAGGCCGGGTGTTTCCTCACGGTGTCCGGGAGTTCACACCCCGCGGTGGGCTCCAGCAGGTCCGTCCATATCCAGTGCGCGAAGGTGAGCCGGCGCAACCGGAGGTATTCCTCGACCGTCGGCACGATGCCGTGGGTGCGATTGTGGAACTCCCGGTCGTAGGCCTCGATCACCGCGTGGAAGTGCCGGGCGAACCGGAGGTTCCACGTCTGCGGCAGGAACCCGTACAGCCGCAGCACGCTGTCGGCGAACCCGGCGACCAGTGGGTCCTGGTGGTGCAGGTGGCCCCGGGGGGAGTCGAGTGCGGCGTGCAGCCGGTCCCGCAGCTCCCGCCAGGCGAGCGGACGCCCGTGCACGATGTCGCGGTCGTGGCGGTCGTCCCAGACGAAGAACCAGGCGCTGTAGTCCGCGATGGCCTGCATCACCTCGTCGGAGGCGCCGATGTAGTACCCGGCCATGAGGTCCGTGTAGCACAGGCCGTCGGCATATTCCTTCACCTTGTCGGCGGGCATGAGCCGCTTTTCGAGCAGCCATGCCCGCGTCTTCTCCTGGCACTTGGGCCAATACGGGTGGAGTTGCCGGGGAAACGCCGCCTCGATCACAGGGAGGGAGAGCGACGGTGGAACTGCGATGGTGGTCGGTGTCGATGTGGTGCCGTGTGACAAAGCATGCACGAACTAACCCCTCTCAGCCGCCAGTTGGCGCGGGCGCCCCTCCCTTCGTGCCGGGCGTGCGCCGTTGCATACCCCGCACATCCCATTCAGCACTACAACTGACCGTTCTGGGAACGTATTTGCTTCATTCACTACCCCACAGTGCCGGGAACCTCCCGTGGCGCGACTGGTGCGGAACCACCGGGAGAGCGGAAGCGATCGAACGTGCGACGGACAGGCGAACGGCACAGGCGAACGGCGCCTGTTCGGGTCGGGGAACCCGAGCAGGCGCCGTTCGCCTGGTGCGTCTGTGGTGTCAGTCGTTGGCCACCACGGGGTAGCGGGGCTCGTTCTCGGCCATCTGCCGCAGCGCGTCCTTGCGCTCGCGCTTGGAGAGCCGGTCGATGTACAGGTAGCCGTAGAGGTGGTCGGTCTCGTGCTGCAAACACCGTGCGAAGTATCCGGTGCCGCGCACCCTGATCGGGTTGCCCCGCTCGTCCTGCCCGGTCACCTCGGCGTAGTCGGGCCGGGCGAGCGGCGCGTACGCGGTCGGCACCGACAGGCAGCCCTCGTTGCTGTCGTCCAGCCGGCGCTTCTCGGCGGGCAGCTCGACGAGCTTGGGGTTGCAGACCACACCGGTGTGCCGCACGCCCTCGTCGTCCGGGCAGTCGTAGACGAAGACCTTCGCGTCGACACCGATCTGGTTGGCGGCGAGCCCCACGCCCTCGGCGGTGCGCTGGCTGGCGAACATGTCCGCGACGAGCTGCTGCAGCTCCTCGCCGAAGTCGGTGACGTCCTTGCACTCCTTGTGCAGCACCGGGTTCCCCACGACCGTGATCGGCCGCGAGGTCCCCCGCTCCCGCCAGGCCGCCTCGCGCTCCTCGCAGTCCTCCGTGTCGATCACGTACCCCTCGTCATCGACGGGGAGCACGCCCGCGTGCTGCTGATCGGTGTCCTGCTGAGCCATGACGTTACGTACGCCTTCCTGAACAAATCCAAGCTGGGATGCTGATACAGGGTACGGGCATCAGGGGTGCGGGGAACGGCGCTCGCGACCACGGCGGCGCCGCGCGCGGCAACGGCGCTAGCAGACCTCTTCCAGATCCCGCCAGTCCCGGGAGTCCGGACTGTCCGCGACCCATCCGTCCAGCAGTCCCCGGACCAGCGAAGCCGGCGCGGCCAGCCCGCACTCCCGCTCCGGCACCCACAGCTGCCCGTCCGTCCGGTGCCCCAGCGGCCCGGGGTGCCCGGGCTCGCTGTGGTCGTGCGGGTCCAGGTGCTCCCCGTCGCCCTCGTCCGACGGCATCCGGGACTCCGAGCACATCCGGCACAGCAGCCGCACCGAGGAGGACCAGTCCTCCGCGGCGAACCCGGCGTCCGCCGCCAGCTGCTCCAGGGCGTCCCGGTCGGCCTCCGTCGCCGCCTCCAGCAGCACCACCCACGTCGGCACCGGCGACGGCGCCCACAGCTCGATCTCGTCGAACACCGGGTAGGTGTGCCCGGCGGCGGTCGTCCGCTCCCCGTGCGGCACCCCGTCGTGCAGGACGACCTCGCCCCAGCGCCGCCCCGACGACGGCAGCGGGATGGACAGCACCTCGATCCGCGCGGGGTCCAGCCGCCGCCCCCACACGACCTCGGCCTCGCCCTCCGGCGACAGCCGTACGGCCGCGCTGCCGAGGTCCATGCCGACGGGCTCCCCGGAGTCGTTGGCGGCGCCCGGCACCCGCAACCCGTAGGCCTGCCAGGCGCGGCGGGCCAGCGGCCAGTCCTGGAGCGCGGTCGCGGCGATGCCGACGTTCCACCAGTCCGGCGCGCCCGTGTCCCGGTCGAGCAGGGCCACGGCTCGCAGGCCGGCGGCCCGGGCCTGCTCCCAGTCGTGCCGGAACTTGTGCAGCAGGGCGAGGTTGAACCAGGACTCGGACAGCCAGGGCTCCAGATCGGCGGCACGTGTCAGCAGTGCGCCCGCGTCCTCGTACCGGCCGTCGCCGATGAGGGTGAATGCCCGGTCTGTGGCCTGCCGCCAGGAGGCGGAGGGCCGGTGCCGTCCCTTGCCGAAGATCCTCACGATTCCCGCCTGCCAGTTCCGTGCGGTGGGCTGGCCGTAGCTGTGTTTCGAGCCCCCGGACACCTTCTCCTTCGCATCCAACCACGTACGGCCTCGGGGGCGCTCATTACCCATGGGTTACCCAGCCACGGGCAGCGTCAGACTGCTCCTTGCCAGTACCCGGGCCAGTGATTCCACCACTTCCGGCGCGTACTGCCCGGCCGTGGCGAGCCGGAGTTCCTCCAGCGCCGTCAGCGGCCCGCCCGGGCCGCCTTCCCGGGACTTCTCCTCGTACGCGTTCACGGCCCGGACGATCCGCGCGGCGAGCGGCTGCTCCGCGTACGGGTCGGCCTGCCGCTCCACGACCACGGCGACGGCCTCGTCGACGCCGGTCTGCCGGACCACGGCGCCGCCGAGGAGCGCGATCCGGCGCTGTTCCTCGGCGGGCAGCGCGGCGGTGGCGCCCGCGGGCACGGGGTCGACGAGGCTCAGCTGTCCGATGTCGTGCATGAGGGCCGCGTACTCCAGCACGGCCAGTTCGGGCTCGGTCAGGCCCAGGTCACGCCCGACGGCCAGGCTGAGCGCGGCGACCCGGCGGGCGTGTCCGCCGGGGGTGTACCCGGCGACCTCGGTGGCCCGCGCGAGGGAGGCGATGGTCTGCCGGTAGGTGGCCCGGACGGCGGCGTAGCGGCGGAACGACATCTGGGCGAGCAGCAGCGGCACGGAGAAGACGGGCAGCGCCCACAGCCCGACGACGGCGACCGCCAGCGCCATCACCGCCCCGGTGGCGATGACGGCGGAGCCGATGCCGCGCACGGCCCGCAGCTCGTCGCGCAGCACCGGCCCGAACGGCCAGCCGGTGCGGGAGTGCGCGAGCGCGGCGGCGAGCACCGCGTCGCACAGCGCGGTCAGCGACAGCAGCGCGAGGAGCAGCAGCGCGTAGGCGGGGCCGCCCCAGTCGTCGAACATGCCCCGGTTGTACGGGGGCTGGAAGCACACGGCGACGAACCCGACGGTGAGCACACGGCGCGCGAGATGGTCGGCCGTCGGACCCTGCCCTCGGGCCACGTGCGGCACGCTGCCGAGCAGCGAGGCGGCCAGCACGACGGCGACGACCTGGGCGGGACCGTGGTGCGTGGCCCGCCCGCCGGCCTCCCCGAGCAGCGCGTACGACAGGGCCGCGGCGGCGCCGAGCGGGGCCGGCTCCCTGACCTGGGCGTCGTCGCGCCGGGTGAGCTCACCGACGGCGACGAGGACACCGAAGGCGAGGGCGGCCCGGCGTTCCTCCAGCCCGCTGTAGAGGGTGACGCCGAGGGAACCGGCGGCGAGGACGGCGGCACAGGCGTGGACGAGGGTGAGCAGCGGGGGAGGCCGGTAGGCGCTCATCGACGCACCCCCGGCCGCCCGGCGACAGGCGCACCGGGCCCCGGCACGACCCCGGCCCCGGAACCCCCCTGCCCGTCACGGCCGCCCCGGCCGTCCTGACCGCCCTGCCCCTCACGGCCCCCTCGACCGCCCTGATCACCTTGGTCGCCGGGTTCGTCCTGTCCGGCCTGATCACTCTGACTGTCCCGCCCGGCGTCGCCCTGGCGTGCCTGCGCGGCCCGGTCACCCTGGCGGGCTTGCCCGGCCTGCCCGGCCTGCCCGACCCGGCCGTCCGTGTCGAAGTCGCCGGCCTGCCCGCCGGGCTCGCACGGCTCACCAGGGCCACGCTCACCGGCCTCCCGGTCGGGGCCACCGCTCCGTACGCCTCGGCTGGGTCCGCCCCGGTCGCTCCGGACGCCTTCACCACGCCGACCGCCCGGGGCGACTCGGTCGCCCCCGTCACCCTGACCGTCCCACCGCCCCTGGCCGCCCCTCCGGCCCTCGCCGCTTCCGCCGCGCTCGGCACCAGCGGCGTCACCCGTGCCTCCCGCGCCCCTCACGCTTCCGCCGGTACCGCCGCCGCCGTCCGCCCCCTCCGCATCGTCCGCGGTCACCGCCGGCCGCCACCCCGCCCGCTCCACGGCCCCGACCAGGGCCGTGACCATCACCGGGTCGAACTGGCTGCCCGCGCACCGCTCCAGCTCCGCCAGGGCCACCGGCACGGGCCGGGCCCTGCTGTAGCAGCGGGTGGAGGTCATGGCGTCGAAGGCGTCCGCGACCGCCACCACCCGTGCGGACTCCGGGATCTGAGGGCCCACCAGCCCGTACGGGTACCCGGAGCCGTCCAGCCGCTCGTGGTGGTGCAGCACGGCGGCCCGGGCCTCGCCGAGGAAGCCGATGCCGCGCACCATCTCGTGCCCGTACTCGGGGTGCAGCTCGATCACCCGCCGCTCCTCGGGGGTGAGCGGCCCGTTCTTGCGGAGCAGCCGCGTGGGCACGCCCAGCTTGCCCACGTCGTGCAGGATCCCGGCGAAGCGGAGCACCTCGACGCGCTCGTCGTCCATGCCCAGCTCGCGCGCGATCATCATGGACGCCTGCCCGACGCGCTCGCTGTGCCCGCGCGTGTAACCGTCCTTGATGTCGACGGCCTGCACCAGCGCCCGGATGGTCGCCTGATGGGCCGCCCGTTCCCGGTGGTACTGGGCGAACGCCCACCACGAGACGCACATCGGCAGCAGGACGAGCAGCGCGGCCACGGGCCCGTAGGGACTGCGCCACAGCACGGCCATCATCAGCCCGGCCAGCCCGTGCACGGCGATCGGCGCGAGGGAGCGCGCCACCAGGCCCCGCCAGGCCCGCCGTACCGGCACCCGCTCGGCCACGGCCAGGATGCCGCCGTCCAGCACCGCCAGCACCAGGCAGAACGTCAGCACGGCCGCCCCGGCCGGAGCGAGCGCGTGGGGGACGTCGCCCGCGACGACCGCGTCCCGGCCGCCGAGCAGCCAGTGCACCCGGGCCGCCGCCCACACGCCGAGGACGAGCTGGGCGGCGCGCCACAGCCGCCGCAGTGCGACGGGCCGGTGGGCGACCTGCGAGAGCAGCGCGCCCGGCACGGCCACCAGGGCCGCGGCGGGCGCGGGCAGCAGGAAGGCGCCGGCGAGCAGTACGGGGTAGAAGGTCCCCGCCGGGTGGGAGATCCCCACGAACCGGGACCGCGCGACGCGCTCGCAGCCGGCGTACAGCGCGGCCAGCAGCACGACCGCCCACCAGGGCGCGCGGACGCCCGGCAGCGGCAGCAGGCAGAGGACCGCGGCGACGACGACACAGGCGACGTACGCGCGTGTCCGTGCCGGTACCGCTTCCATGCGCCCCTCCCCGGCCATGTCCGTCAGGCCCGGAGCCTAGGACGGCGGAAGGGGGCTCCACGGGCCGGTAACCCGCGGATTAGCACGTTCGAGTGATGCGTTCGAGTACGACTGCCCCGGCGGAGAGGGGTGGCCGGAACGCGGGAACGGGCGGGACTGTCAGGATTCCTGCGGCGTGGCCGGCGAGGCCGTGACGTCCTGCTCGGGGACCGCCTGGCCGGAGCGGATCAGGTCGATCCGCCCCATGACCTTGGCGCGCAGGTCCCCGGGGACGTCGTCATGCCCGCAGCAACGCTTGACGAGCTTCTTCACGGCCTGCTCCAGGCCGTACTTCTCCAGACACGGCGAGCACTCCTCGAAGTGGTGCTCGAACTTCACGCAGTCCGAGTCCGGCATCTCACGGTCGAGGAACTCGTAGAGATGATCGAGGATTTCGCTGCAATCCGTCTCGTGCGGCTCTCCGCAGCTCATGACCCCGAGCCTTTCGCTTCGTTCGACTCTCCGGCGCCGGCCGGAACCATCCCCCGCTCACGGGCGTAGTCCTCCAGCATGCCGCGCAGCTGACGGCGGCCGCGGTGCAGCCGGGACATCACCGTACCGATGGGTGTCCCCATGATGTCGGCGATCTCCTTGTAGGCAAAGCCCTCGACATCCGCCAGGTAGACCGCGATGCGGAACTCCTCGGGAATCGCCTGGAGGGCTTCCTTCACGTCCGAGTCGGGCAGGTGGTCGAGCGCCTGCGACTCCGCCGAGCGCAGGCCCGTCGACATGTGCGACTCGGCGCGGGCGAGCTGCCAGTCCTCGATCTCCTCGGCCGCCGAGCGCTGCGGTTCCCGCTGCTTCTTGCGGTAGGAGTTGATGAAGGTGTTGGTGAGGATCCGGTACAGCCACGCCTTGAGGTTGGTGCCCTCACGGAACTGGTGGAAGGACGCGTACGCCTTGGCGTACGTCTCCTGCACCAGGTCCTCGGCGTCGGCCGGGTTGCGCGTCATGCGCAGCGCGGCCGAGTACATCTGGTCGAGGAACTCGAGCGCGTCCCGTTCGAAGCGCGCGCTGCGCTCCGCGTCCGTCTCGGCGCCCGTGCCGCCCTGGCCCTCGGGCTGCTCCGCCTGGCCGTGTTCGGTCCCTGCGTCGGTCCCAGTGACCGGACCCACCTCCTCCAGAGTTCTCGTGAGACCGAGGCCGGTCTCACCCGAATCGGAGGATAGACGACGATCCGGTCCGCCCGCCGCCCGAATCGGGGCGGTCTTGGCCGCGTGCAGCACCGTCCACTCCAGGTCGGCACGGCTGCTGCGGCTCGGGCAGAAGGTCGAACCCATGCGGCGGACTTCCTCTCCTACGGCGTCGGTGCTGGTCCCCAGCACGTACGTCCCGCACAACAGTGGCCGCCGCCCCGTCATTCCCGAGGCTTTACCCGAGTGACCCGGCCCACCCGGCGACCGCGTCCGTGATGACCGCCACGGCCTCCTCCTGCGAGATCTCCGCACGTTTGGGCACGGCGAAGCCGTGATCCCCGTACGGAACCTCCACGAGCTCGTAGGGACCCTCGGGGAACTCCTCCGGCTTGCCGAACGGGTCGTTCCCGCCCTGCACGACCAGGGTGGGCACGCCGGAGCCGAGCAGTTCCCCGGCTCTGGACCTCTCCGGCCTGCCCGGTGGGTGGAGCGGGAAGCTCAGGGCGAGGGCCGCGCGGGCACCCAGCTCCCCCGCGGTACGGCAGGCGACCCGGGCCCCGGCACTGCGGCCGCCGGAGATCACCGGCAGTCCGGGCGCGGCCAGCGCGGGCCAGACGCCGCGCCAGCCGGTGTCGAGCGTCCTCGGCGCGGGGGCGAGCTTCTTCCCGGCCACCCGCCAGGGCTGCTCCACCCGGGCCACGGTCACGCCGTGCGCGGGCAGGGCGGCGGCGAGGGCCTCCAGGTCGCGGGCCTCGATGCCGCCGCCGGCGCCGTGGCCGACGGCGAGCACCAGCCGGGGCCGCTTCGCGGGGTGCCAGGTGATGCGGGCGGTTCCGGCCTCGGTCTCGACGGTCTCGGTCGTCGTGTCGGTCACATGCGTCACGTCAGAAGAGTGTGCCCTCCTCGGGCCCTTCCAGCTCCTTCAGCAGCTCCGGCCCGTTGTTGCGGACGTTGCTGACGGCCGTGGTGACGGGGTAGGCGCGCATCAGCCCGCCGGGCGGCGGGGCGAGCAGCTCGCGCAGTTCGCCGGGGTCCGTGCGGGACGGGTCCAGCCAGGCCTCCCACCGGTCGGGCGTCAGCATCAGCGGCATCCGGGGGTGGATGTCGGCCAGCGCCCGGGGCCCCTCGGCCGGCGCCACCGCGAGCGGACTCGTCTCGGCCTCGGTGGTGATGACGGAGCACGTCACCCACCAGGCCCGCGGATGGTCGTCCGGCAGCGTCCTGTCCCGCCAGAACTCGTACAGTCCGGCCATCGCGAAGACGGACCCGTCCGCCGGGGTCACGAAGTAGGGCTGCTTGCGGGGCCGCTTCTTCTTGCCCTCGACCTCCAGCTCGCGCTCCTGCGTGCCGGTGACCCACTCGTAGTAGCCGTCGGCCGGCAGGATGCAGCGCCGGGAGGTGAAGGCGCGGCGGTACGACGGCTTCTCATGGACGGTCTCGGCCCGGGCGTTGATCATCCGGGCGCCGCCCTCGGGCGTCTTCGACCAGGAGGGGACGAGCCCCCACTTGAGCGTGCGCAGCTGGCGAACCGGCCGCGGGTCGTCCGCGTCTTTCAGGGGGCGGTCGAGGACGGCGTAGACCTCCTTGGTGGGCGCGACGTTGTAGTCCGGTTCGAGGGTCTCCTCGGGCTCCCACGTGTCGATCTCGAAGATTCCCGCGAGATCCTCTGGCCTACGACTCGCTGCATACCGTCCGCACATACGTGCCACACTGCCAGATTCCATCCGCCCACAGGGAGCCAACGCCGCACATGGACAGCACCGCAACCGCCTCGCTCGCCTCCCTCTGGGGCGAGGTCTCCGGCACCCAGCCCGACCCCGACCTGTGGGTGGTGGTCGCGGCCCTGGGGATCGCGCTCGCCGTGGTGGTCCCGCACGGACTGTGGCGCATCTCCCGCAACGCCATCACCATCGCGCACGAGGGCGGACACGGGCTGGTGGCCCTGCTCTCCGGCCGCACGCTCACGGGCATACGGCTGCACTCGGACACCAGCGGCCTGACCGTCAGCCGCGGCAAACCGCACGGCATCGGCATGATCCTCACCGCGGCCGCCGGCTACACCGCCCCTCCCCTGCTGGGCCTCGGCGGCGCGGCCCTGCTCGGCGCCGGCCGCATCACGCTCCTGCTGTGGCTGGCCACGGCCCTGCTGCTCGCCATGCTGGTGATGATCCGCAACGCCTACGGCGCCCTCACGATGATCGTCACCGGGGGCCTGTTCGTGCTGGTGTCCTGGCTGGCCGGGCCCCAGGTCCAGGCGGCGTTCGCGTACGTGGTGGTGTGGTTCCTGCTGGTCGGCGGGGTGCGCCCGGCCTTCGAACTGCAGGCCAAGCGGGCCCGGGGCGGGGCGGGCGACTCGGACGCGGACCAGCTGTCCCGCCTGACCCACGTCCCGGCGGGCCTGTGGTTCTTCCTGTTCCACGCCGTGTCGCTGTGCTCGCTGCTCGGGGGAGGGCGCTGGCTGCTGGGCCTGTGAGGGCGGCCGGAGCGGGCCCGGGCGGCGCGACGCGGCGGCCCTGGGAGCACTGCCTGCTTATAAAGTAAAGGCATGGTCCCGAACACCGCAGACACCGCCCTCTGGCCCGCCCCGCACGCGAGCGGAGCCGTCGACGCGACGGTCCACGTGCCCGGGTCCAAGTCGGTCACCAACCGCGCCCTGGTCCTCGCCGCCCTCGCCTCCGAGCCCGGCTGGCTGCGCCGCCCGCTGCGCTCCCGCGACACCCTGCTGATGGCCGGCGCGCTGCGCGCGATGGGGATCGAGATCGAGGAGGGCGTGGGCCCCGACGGCACCGGCGAGGCCTGGCGGGTGCTGCCCACGGGCCTGCGCGGCCCGGCCACGGTCGACGTCGGCAACGCCGGCACGGTCATGCGGTTCCTGCCGCCGGTCGCCGCGCTCGCCGACGGTCCGGTCCGCTTCGACGGCGACCCCCGTTCCTACGAGCGCCCGCTGAACGGCGTCATCGACGCGCTGCGCCAGCTCGGCGCCCGGATCGACGACGACGGCCGCGGCGCGCTGCCGCTGACCGTGCACGGCGGCGGCGCCCTGGACGGCGGCACGGTCTCGATCGACGCGTCCTCCTCGTCGCAGTTCGTCAGCGCCCTGCTGCTGTCCGGCCCGCGCTTCAACCAGGGCGTCGAGGTCCGCCACACCGGCGCCACGCTGCCGTCCCTGCCGCACATCCGGATGACCGTCGACATGCTGCGCGCGGTCGGCGCCCAGGTGGACACCCCCGAGTCGGGCGGCGAGCCGAACGTCTGGCGCGTCACGCCGGGCGCCCTGCTCGGCCGGGACCTGGTGATCGAGCCGGACCTGTCCAACGCCCAGCCGTTCCTGGCGGCGGCGCTGGTGACGGGCGGCAAGGTCGTCATCCCGGACTGGCCGGCCCGCACCACCCAGCCCGGTGACCGGCTGCGCGAGATCTTCACCGAGATGGGCGGCTCCTGCGAACTGACCGAGTACGGGCTGGTGTTCACCGGCTCCGGCGCGATCCACGGCATCGACGTCGACCTGAGCGAGGTCGGCGAGCTCACGCCGGGCATCGCCGCCGTCGCGGCCCTCGCCGACTCCCCGTCCACCCTGCGCGGCGTCGCCCACCTGCGCCTGCACGAGACGGACCGGCTGGCGGCGCTGACCAAGGAGATCAACGAGCTGGGCGGCGACGTGACGGAGACCGCCGACGGCCTGCACATCCGCCCGCGCCGGCTGCACGGCGGGATCTTCCACACCTACGACGACCACCGCATGGCCACGGCCGGCGCGGTCATCGGCCTGGCGGTGGAGGGCGTGCAGATCGAGAACGTGGCGACGACGGCCAAGACCCTGCCCGACTTCCCCGACCTGTGGACCGGGATGCTCGGGGCGTAGGACGCGGGGACCAGGTCATGCGCCGCTACGGCAAGCACACCGACGAGGACGACATCCGCACCCGTCCGGGCCGCCGCAACACCCGGCCCCGGACGAACATCCGGCCCAAGCACGAGGACGCCGCCGAGGGCCTCGTCCTCACCGTCGACCGGGGCCGGCTCACCTGTCTCGTCGAGGACCGCGTGGTCATGGCGATGAAGGCCCGTGAACTGGGCCGCAAGGCGGCCGTGGTCGGGGACCGGGTGGCCCTCGTGGGCGACCTGTCGGGCAGGAAGGACACGCTCGCCCGCATCGTGCGGATCGAGGACCGCACGTCGGTCCTGCGCCGTACGGCGGACGACGACGATCCGTACGAGCGCGTGGTCGTCGCCAACGCCGACCAGCTGGCCGTCGTCACGGCCCTGGCCGACCCGGAGCCGCGCCCCCGCCTGATCGACCGCTGCCTGGTCGCGGCCTACGACGGTGGCCTGGAACCCCTGCTGGTGCTCACCAAGTCGGACCTCGCCCCGCCCGAGAAGCTGCTGGAGCTCTACGGCGACCTCGACATCCCCTACGTCGTCACCAGCCGCGCGGAACTGGAGAGCGGCACCGCCGTCGCCCGGGTGCGCGAGCAGCTCGACGGCCGTATCACCGCGTTCGTCGGACACTCGGGGGTGGGCAAGACGACCCTGGTGAACGCGCTGGTGCCGCGGGAGCGGCGGCGTTCGACCGGGCACGTGAACGCGGTGACGGGCCGTGGCCGGCACACCACCACCTCCGCGCTGGCGCTGCCGCTGGCCGGCGGTGACGGCTGGGTCATCGACACGCCGGGGGTGCGGTCCTTCGGGCTCAACCACGTCGACCCGTCGCGGGTCATCCACGCCTTCCCCGACCTGGAGCCGGGTACCGAGGGCTGCCCGCGCGCGTGCAGCCACGACGAGCCGGACTGCGCGCTGGACGCCTGGGTGGCCGAGGGCCACGCGGACCCGGCGCGGCTGTACTCGCTGCGCCGGCTCCTGGCCGCGCGCGAGCGCACGGACGGCGACTGACCTCCGCGTTGTTTGCCCTGCCGCGCGGACGGTAAGTGCATAATCGCACCAAGCCGGATGCGAGCCTGCGCAGAACGAGGCGAAGCGGTCACTGAACATGGGGTACGGGAGGACGACACATGGCGTGGCTGCTGGTCATCGTGGCCGGGTTGCTCGAGACCGGTTTCGCCGTCTGCCTGAAGCTGTCGCACGGCTTCACGCGCCTCTGGCCGACGGTCGCGTTCTGCGTCTTCGCCCTGGGCAGCTTCGGCCTGCTCACCCTGTCGCTGAAGAAGCTCGACGTGGGGCCCGCCTACGCCGTGTGGACGGGCATCGGGGCGGCGGGGACGGCCATCTACGGCATGGTGTTCCTCGGTGACCTGGTGTCGACGCTGAAGATCGTGTCGATCAGCCTCGTCGTCATCGGTGTGATCGGCCTGCAGCTGTCGGGTTCGGCGCACTGACGTCCCGTCACCCGGCCTGCCGGTGCAGGGCGCCGCGGACCAGGTCGGCGACGCCGCCCTCGGCGGGGGGCGCGGCCACGCAGGACAGGGCCAGCCGGACGGCGAGTTCGCAGGAGCGGGCGAGGTCGGCCGTCTCGGACGTGGGGGTGCCGGGTCCGGCCAGGACGGTCACCGCACGGTCGCGGACCAGGGCGACGAAGTCACCGGGCGAGGGCAGGGGCCCGTCGGCGCGGCGCTGGGCCGGCACGGCGGAGCCGGAGGGCACGGCCGACAGGGTCGGCGACGGCAGGCGTTCGCTCCAGCAGCCGGTGAGCATGGCGCGGACGAGGGCGTTGTCCCGGGCCGCGGCGGTGACCCACTCGGCGGTGGCGGTGAGCCGGTCGCGCGGGTCGCTGTGAGCCGCCAGGGCGCGGTCGACCCCGGCGAGATAGCCGTCGGCCTCCCTGCGCACGAGCGCCCGGGCCAGGCCGTCCTTGCTGCCGAACTCGTTGTACAGCGTCTGCCGGGACACTCCGGCCGCCGCGGCCACGTCCACCATCCGCACGGCGGACCACGGCCGGCGCGCCAGCGCCGCGAAAGCGGCGTCCAGTAGAGATTCCCGCGCTGCAGGCATCATCGCCTCCCCTTGGGGCGAGCGGCTCTGCGCCCAGATTTGACGCGCGTGGAACCACTGTCAAGGGTTCGCGAGCGCGCGCGGGGGCGCGTTTCGGCCGTGTCGCGCGGGGTGTCGGGGCTCGCCCGGACCGGGCCGGCGAACCCACGCCCCCACCCGCGCTCGGCACACCGCCACAGGCGTCACCGGACGGTTCCCGGCCGGTACGAACCCCCGCTGGCCCCACCCCCACCTCGGCGGATAGGTTCGTCACATGCCCGACTACCTCGACGACCTGCGTCTCGCTCACGTCCTCGCGGACGCCGCGGACGCCGCGACGACGGACCGGTTCAAGGCCCTCGACCTCAAGGTCGAGACCAAACCGGACATGACACCGGTGAGCGAGGCGGACAAGGCCGCGGAGGAGCTCATCCGCGGCCAGCTCCAGCGCGCCCGGCCCCGGGACGCGATCCTCGGCGAGGAGTACGGCGTCGAGGGCACCGGCCCGCGCCGCTGGGTGATCGACCCGATCGACGGCACGAAGAACTACGTCCGCGGCGTCCCCGTCTGGGCCACCCTGATCTCCCTCATGGAGGCCGGCGAGGGCGGCTTCCAGCCGGTCGTCGGCGTCGTCTCCGCCCCCGCCCTGGGCCGCCGCTGGTGGGCGGCGAAGGGGCACGGCGCCTTCAGCGGCCGCTCCCTCACCAAGGCCTCCCGGCTGCACGTCTCCCGCGTCTCCCGGCTCTCCGACGCCTCCTTCGCGTACTCCTCGCTCAGCGGCTGGGAGGAGCAGGGCCGCCTGGACGGCTTCCTGGACCTGACCCGGGCGGTGTGGCGCACGCGCGCCTACGGCGATTTCTGGCCGTACATGATGGTGGCCGAGGGCTCGATCGACATGTGCGCCGAGCCGGAGCTGTCGCTGTGGGACATGGCCGCCAACGCGATCATCGTCACCGAGGCCGGCGGCACCTTCACGGGCCTGGACGCCCGCCCGGGCCCTCACAGCGGCAACGGGGCGGCGTCGAACGGCCTGCTCCACGACGAGCTGCTCGGGTACCTCAACCAGCGTTACTGACCGCCCCCTTGTTGACCCTCCCTTTGCCTGCCACTCTGAGAGTCCCCCCACTTGTGAACTTGTGAAGCGATGAACAAACGGCGGGGACACTCCCAGGAGGTGGCTCCATCCATGCTCGTCCGTGACGCCATGAGCACCGTCGTCCTGACCATCGGCCCGGCCCACACGCTGCGCCAGGCCGCCGCGCTGATGTCCGCCCGCAAGGTCGGCGCGGCCATCGTCCTCGACCCGGACGCCGGTGGCATCGGCATCCTCACCGAACGCGACATCCTCAACTCCGTGGGTCTGGGCCAGGACCCGGACACCGAGCACGCCCACGCCCACACCACCAACGACGTCGTCTTCGCCGCCCCGACCTGGACCCTTGAGGAGGCGGCCGGCGCCATGGCGCACGGCGGCTTCCGTCACCTCATCGTGCTCGACCGCGACGAGCCCGCCGGCGTCGTCTCGGTCCGCGACATCATCCGCTGCTGGGCACCGGCACGTCAGCAGGTGCCCGCCTGACCGCGCGCGAGCACACGGACGGGCCGGGCTCCCCGAGGGGAACCCGGCCCGTCCGCTACCGCAAGCGGTCCAGCGCTGGAGTTCAGCCGCGCAGGGCCTGGACCGCGACCTCCAGCCGCTTGCCGTAGTCTCCGTCGGCCCGACGGAAGTTGTCGATCGCCCGCTCGACGATGTCGTCGCGCGAGACCTTGGCGATGAAGCCCGCCAGGTTGGCGATCAGGCGCTCCTTCTCGTCCTCCGACATCAGCCGGTAGAGGTTGCCCGCCTGGACGAAGTCGTCGTCCTCGGCGTGCACGGGCGCCTCGTGGTTGCCGGTCGTGCCGCCCACGGCGACCGCCGACCACAGCGGACGGTCCGTCTGGAACGGCCCGCCGAAGCTGTTCGGCTCGTAGTTCTTCGCGCCCCCGTGGCGGCCGTCGTAGAGGTGGCCGTCCCGCGCGTGGGTGCGCGCCACGGTGGCGTGCGGGCGGTTCACCGGCAGGTGGTCGGCGTTGATGCCGACGCGGTAGCGGTGGGCGTCGCCGTAGGCGAAGAGGCGGCCCTGGAGCATCTTGTCCGGGGACGGGCCGATGCCCGGCACGAAGTGGGCGGGGCTGAAGATCGACTGCTCGACCTCGGCGAAGATGTTCTCCGGGTTGCGGTTGAGCTCCAGCTTGCCGATCTCGACGACCGGGTAGTCCGCGTGCGGCCAGACCTTGGTCAGGTCGAACGGGTTGAACCGGTACGTCGCCGCCTCGGCCACGGGCATGATCTGCACGCCGACGGTCCAGCTCGGGTACTCGCCGCGCTCGATGGCCTCGCGCAGGTCGCGCTGGTGGGAGTCGGGGTCCTCACCGGCGAGCCGGGCGGCCTCCGCGCTGGTCAGGTTCTTGATCCCCTGGTCCGTCTTGAAGTGGTACTTCACCCAGAAGGCCTCGCCGGCCGCGTTGCTCCACTGGAAGGTGTGCGAGCCGAAGCCGTCCATGTGGCGGTAGGAGGCGGGGATGCCCCGGTCGCCGAACAGCCAGGTCACCTGGTGCGTGGACTCGGGCGACAGGCTCCAGAAGTCCCAGACGTTGTCCGCCTCGGTCGAGCCGGTGTACGGGTCGCGCTTCTGGGTGTGGATGAAGTCCGGGAACTTGATGGCGTCCTTGATGAAGAACACCGGGGTGTTGTTGCCGACGAGGTCGTAATTGCCCTCCTCGGTGTAGAACTTCAGCGCGAAGCCGCGCGGGTCGCGCACGGCGTCCGCCGCGCCGAGGTTGCCGGCCACGGTCGAGAAGCGCAGGAAGACCTCGGTCTGCTTGCCGATCCCGTTGAGGAACGCGGCGCGCGTGTAGGGCGTGACGTCGGCCGTCACCGTGAAGGTGCCGTAGGCGCCGGCGCCGCGGGCGTGCACCACCCGCTCCGGGATGCGCTCCCGGTTGAAGTGGGCCAGCTTCTCCAGCAGGAGCTGGTCCTGGACGAGCACGGGGCCGCCGACGCCCGCGGTCTCGCTGTTCTGGTTGTCGGCGACCGGAGCCCCGGCCTCCGTCGTAAGCGGTCCCTGCGTCACGTGCGCCTCCTGCGTCATTCCTGGCCAACCTGTCTCTCGGCCAAATCCGTTCTCGATCCTACAATAGACATTGTCTAAAGCAAGTGAGACTCTAATCTCACACCTGTTCGGGACCTGGTCCCCTTAGCTGTTAGGCTGGTGGCCATGAGTGACCTTCTGGAACGCCTGCGCGGACGCGGATGGCGGATGACCGCGCAGCGGCGCGTCGTGGCCGAGGTCCTCGACGGCGAACACGTCCATCTGACGGCCGACGAGGTCCACGCCCGGGCCGTCGCCAAGCTGCCCGAGATCTCCCGGGCGACCGTCTACAACACGCTCGGCGAGCTCGTCACCCTCGGCGAGGTGCTGGAGGTCTCCACCGACCAGCGCGCCAAGCGGTACGACCCGAACGCCCACCGGCCGCACCACCACCTGGTCTGCGCCCAGTGCGGCGCGATCCGCGACGTCCACCCGGTCGGCAACCCCCTGGCGGACCTTCCCGACTCCGAGCGCTTCGGCTTCACGGTCTCGGAGGTCGAGGTGACGTACCGCGGCGTCTGCCCGAACTGCGCGGCCGCCTAGCCCTACGCACGTGAAAGCCCCGGCACCCTCGGTGCCGGGGCTTTTCGCCGCGCACGCGGACCACTCAGGCCCAGGCATCGGGCCCTGGGCCCGGGAAAGACCGAGGGCCGGAACCCTTTAGGATTCCGGCCCTCGGTCTTCAGTAGCGGGGACAGGATTTGAACCTGCGACCTCTGGGTTATGAGCCCAGCGAGCTACCGAGCTGCTCCACCCCGCGTCGGTGAATGCAACGTTACGTCACTGACGAGGACGGATGCAAATCGCTTCACGGCAGACCTCCCGTCGGGCCCTCGGCGCGCCCCTCGGGCCCGGGTCACGCCGACAGCTCCTGCCGGAGCGCGTCCCGCAGCCGGGCCGCCCGCTCCGCCACCGACCCGGGCCCCAGGGACACGGCCCGGTCGGCCCACCGCTGTCCCTCCGCGAGCTCTCCCCGACGCGCGTAGACCAGGGCCAGCCGCAGCGCGGCCCGTCCGTGCCCGGCGTCGGCCGCCCGGGTCCACCACACGGCCGCCTCGGGCTCGCTGCCCTCCCGGGCCAGCAGCAGCCCGAGATTGAACGCGCCGTTGCGGGACCCGGCCTCGGCCGCCTCCCGGTACCACCGGGCCGCCTCGACGACATCGCCCCGGGCCGCCGCCAGCATGCCGACCCGCACCTGGGCCCGCCGGTGTCCCTGCAGGGCCGCCCGCTCGTACCACTCCTCGCACTCGCTGCGCCGGTGCACCGGCTCGCCGAGCTCGTGCGCCGGCTCCGGGGGCCGCCGCGCGTCGAGCACGGTCGCCAGCCGGTAGGCGGCCTCCGCGCTCCCGCCCCCGGCCGCGCACCGCAGGTGCCGCTCGGCCTCCTGCTCGTCGCCGTCCCGCAGCCGCGCGATGCCGACCTGCAGCGCCGCTTCGGTGTGCCCGGCGGCGGCGGCCCGCTCGTACCAGCGCAGCGCGGCCTCCTCCTCGCCCCGCCCCGCGTGCAGGATGCCGAGGTTGAACGCGGCGTCCACGCTCCCGGCCTCCGCCGCCTTGGAGAACCACGGCTCCGCGCCCGTCTCGTCCCCGCCCTGCAGCAGCAGGATCGCCAGCGCGTTGGCGGCCTCCCGGTGCCCGGCGTAGGCCGCGCGCCGGTACCACTGCTCGGCCTGCGCGGTGCGCCCCTGCTCGGCGCAGAGCAGCCCGAGGTTGTACGCGCCGTTCACGTCGCCCGCGTCCATCGCGGCCCGGTACCACCGCTCGGCGGTCTGGGTCTCGCCCCGCTCGGCGTGCAGCGCGCCCAGCGCGTTCGCGGCGTTGCCGTCGCCGTCCTGGGCGGCGCGCAGCCACCACACGGCGGCGTTCTCGGTGTCGCCCGCGTCGCGCAGCAGGAACCCGAGCGCGCAGGCGGCCCGCGCCTCGCCGTCCTTGGCGGAGGTCAGGTACCAGCGCCCGGCCTCCCTGAGCTCACCGCGCCTCTCCAGGATCGACCCGAGGTGCAGCGCGGCCCGCCGGTGCCCGCGCGCGGCGGCCTGCCGGTACCACTGCTCGGCCTCCTCGGACGCCTGGACACCGTTGTCACCGCCGGTCTCCCGTGTCGCCCTCCGGTCCAGGGCCCGGGCCAGGCGGTAGGCGGCCTCGCGGTGCCCGCGCTCGGCCGCCACGCGCATCCACTGCTCGGCGGCGGCGTCCCCGCGGTGCTCCAGCAGGTCGGCGAGGGCGTAGGCGCCCAGGGTGTGGCCCTGTTCGGCGGACTGGCGCAGCCAGTACTCGGCGGCGGGCTCGTCGCCGCGCTCGCGGTGGTGCCGGCCCAGGGCGTGCGCGGCCGCGGCCGATCCGGCGACGGCGGCGATCCGCCACCAGCCGGCGGCCTCGTCGGCGTATCCGCGCTGGTGGAGCAGGACACCCAGGTTGTTGGCCGCGGCCCGGTCGCCCGCGGCGGTGGCGGCACGCAGATGGGGTTCGGCACCGTCGAGATCACCACGGCGCAGCAGCATGGCCCCGAGGACACTCATCGCCTCGACGTCGCCGGCCTCCGCGGCGAGCCGCTGACGCAGCTCTTCGGCCGCCTCGTCGGCGAGTTCCCCGGTCTCGTCCGGGGTCTCGGTGTCCTCCCGGCTGGAAGGCTGCACAAAACGCCCTGTCTCGAACAGAGTTGCCTTGTCCCCCATAACGTCCATCGTCGCACCACCTGCAACCTGGGTACACCTGGTATACCGCAGCCAGTGAGGTCACTACAGCGTTTTGTCGACATGCCCACAGAGAGACAAGTCAAACACAGATCGCCCAACTCCCCCCGGCGGCGCGGCCGCAACCTGCGCCCATACATGCGTTCACACATCACGAAGGCCCGGATTCCTGTGTGGAATCCGGGCCTTCGTGGCCGCTCCGTCCCTCGGACGTCACGACTTCAGTAGCGGGGACAGGATTTGAACCTGCGACCTCTGGGTTATGAGCCCAGCGAGCTACCGAGCTGCTCCACCCCGCGCCGTTGTGTTCACTACCGTATCACGGCGCGGGACGGGCATTTCACCAGGCCAGGGGCTAGCTGCTCGGTTTCGGGCTGGGGCTGCCGCTCGGCTTGGCGTCGGGCTTGCTCTCGCCGCCCCCGGCGCCGCCGCCCGCGGCCTGTGCGTCCTCGGCCCGCTGCAGAGCCTCCTCCAGGTCCTTCTGCGCCCGGCCGTACGCCTCCCAGTCGTTCTCCTTCAGGGCCTCCTGGCCGGCGTCGAACGCCTTCTGGGCGTCCTCCAGGGCCTGTTGCACCGTCGGGTTGTCGGACGTCGGCGGCGGTGGCGTGTCACCCTCGTCCGGTGGCTCGGGAGTCGCGCCCTCCGCTCCGAAGACCTTGTTGAGGGCCTCGTCGAGCGTGTTCTCGAAGGCGGTCTGGCCGCCGTAGGTGACCAGCACCTTGCGCAGCAGCGGGTACTTCAGCCCGCCACCACGGACGTAGACCGGCTCCACGTAGAGCAGCCCGCCGTCCAGCGGCACCGTCAGCAGGTTGCCGTACTCCACTTCGGAGTCGCCGCCTCTGAGGAGCCTGATGGACTCGGCGATCTCCTCTTGGGAGTTGAACTGGCTCTGGACCTGCTTGGGCCCGTTGACCGTGGTGTTCGTCGGCAGTTTCAGGATTCTGATCTTGCCGTAGTCACTGGTGCCGGCCTCGGCGTCGACGGCCATGAACGCGCTCAGGTTGTCCCGGCCGTTGGGCGTGAAGGTCGTCGTCAGCGAGAACGACTGGGCCTTCTGGTCGGGCATCTTCATGCTCAGGTAGTACGGCGGCACCGCGCTGCCCGACCGGTTCGTCGGGTCGTCCGGCACCTGCCACACCTCGCTGCCGCTGAGGAACGTCGTGGCGTCCTTCACGTGGTAGCGCGTGAGCAGCTCCCGCTGGACCTTGAACAGGTCCTGCGGGTAGCGCAGGTGGTCCATCAGCGACTTGGAGATGTCGCTCTTGGGCTCCACCGTGTCCGGGAAGGCCTTCATCCAGGTCTTGAGGACCGGGTCCTCGGTGTCCCACTGGAAGAGCTTGACCTCGCCGGTGTACGCGTCGACGGTCGCCTTCACCGAGTTGCGGATGTAGTTGACCTGGTTCTGCTGGGCCACCACCGCTCGGTTGTCGTTGGTGGCGGTCAGCGAGTCGGCCGTCGTGTCACCGAGGGTCGTGCGCGAGGAGTAGGGGTAGCCGTTCGTCGTCGTGTAGGCGTCGACGATCCACTGGATCCGGCCGTCGACGACCGCCGGGTAGGCGTCGCCGTCGATGGTCAGCCAGGGGGCGACCGCCTCGACGCGCTCCTTGGGCGTGCGGTTGTACAGGATTCGCGAACCCTCGCCGATGGCGCCGGAGTAGAGGATCTGCGGCTCGCCGAACGCCACCGCGTACGCGGCCCGGTTGACCGTGTTGGAGAGGTTGACCCCGCTGTCGCCCTTGTAGCTGGTGGTCTTCTCGCCGTTGTCGTCGGAGTAGTCGATCTCCTTCTGCGGACCGCCGACGATCGAGTACGTCGTCGTCTTCTCGCCGTAGTAGACCCGCTGCTCGTACGTGCCGAGCTGCCCCTTGGAGGGCAGGTCGGACTCGGTGAAGACCGGCCGGCCCTGCGCGTCGGCGCTGGTGCCCTCGGCGGCGACCACTCCGTAGCCGTGGGTGTAACGGAAGTGGTTGTTGATCCAGTTCTTCTTCGGGATGCCGGCGAGGTTGATCTCACGCAGACCGATGACCGTGTCCTGGTCCTTGCCGTCCTTGGAGTACCGGTCGACGTCCAGATTGTTCGGGAACGCGTAGTAGTTCCTGATCTGCTGGAGCTGCTGGAACGTCGGCGAGACGATGTTCGGGTCCATGATCCGGATGCTCGCCGTGGCGTCGACGTCGTCGCGGAGCTTGGTCTTGTCCTCGGTCGTGCTGGTGCCCGAGTAGTCGGTGACCTTGGTGCCGTCGATGCCGTAGGCCTTGCGCGTCGCCTCGAGGTTCTTCTCGACGTACGGCGCCTCCTTGGCCTGCTCGTTCGGCTGGACCTGGAACTTCTGCACGATCGCCGGGTACAGCCCGCCGATGAGGATCGCGGAGAGCACCATCAGGCCGAAGCCGATGACGGGCAACTGCCAGGTGCGCCGCCACAGGGTGGCGAAGAACAGCAGCGCGCAGATGACGGCGATGCAGAACAGGATCGTCTTGGCCGGCAGATAGGCGTTGGCGTCGACGTACCGCAGGCCGGTCCAGTTGTCGGTCGCCCGGAAGTCGCTCGACTTCACCGCGAGCCCGTACCGGTCGAGCCAGTAGGCGACCGCCTTCAGGGCCACGAAGATGCCGAGGAGCACGGACAGGTGCCCGGTGGCCGCGGCCGTGGCGCGCGCGCCGGGGCTGGTGACGCGCAGCCCGCCGTAGAGGTAGTGCGTGAGCGCGGCGGCGATCAGGGAGAGGATCGCGGCGGCGAAGCCGAAGCCGAGCAGGAACCGGTACCAGGGCAGGTCGAAGGCGTAGAAGGAGACGTCCAGCTTGAACTGGGGGTCCTTCTGTCCGAAGGACACGCCGTTGACCCACATCAGCCAGGTGCGCCACTGACCGGACGCGGAGGCGCCGGCGATCAGGCCCACCAGGGCGGTGACCCCGAGGAGCAGCCACTTCTTGTAGGGCGCGATGCCCATCCGGTAGCGGTCGAGGTTCTGCTGCTCCATCGACATGGCGCTCAGCGGCGGCCGCAGCCGGTGCGCCAGCCAGATGTTGACGCCCACCGCGACGGCCATCAGCAGGCCGAAGACGAAGAAGAGACCGATCTTGGTCCACAGGGTGGTGGTGAAGACCGACGAGTAGTTCACCGACCGGTACCAGAGCCAGTCCGTCCAAAACCCCGCGAACATGGTGAACGCCATGCCGAGGACGGCCAGGACGCCCAGCGTCATGAGCAGGGTCCGGACGCGCCGGGACGGGCGGCCCACTCTCATCCGCGGCCCCGTCGGGCCTCCGCCGCGGTCCGGCATCTGGAAAGCCAAGGTGCGCACCTCGAAGTTCGCTGTTGATTCGTCAGGCCCGCGTCTTCACGGACCGTGCGTGGCCCGCGTGATCGTGGGCCCTCACCTATGCAACTTACTCACCCTTTACTCGGTTCCCGATTCCGGCCAGGAACGAGAGAGGATTGTGACCATGTCCAACACTCCCATGGCTGCGAACCCGCTCACCCGGGCCGTGCTCGAGATCGACGAGTACGTCTCCGGCCTCGGCTGGGACCAGCCCGCCCGCCTCTTCGCCCTCGTCGACACCGCACGGCTGCGAGCCGATCAGCCCTCGCTGGCGGACCGGCTCGGTCTGGACGAGGAGCCGGAGACCTCCGGCCTCACCCCGATCGAGCAGGACGAGATTCCAACGGGCAAGCCGCTCGACGAGTTCCTCGCCACCATCGCCTGGCCCGACGCGGTGGCCGGCTGCGCCCTCGCCGTGGAGCGCCTGATGCTGCCCCCGTCCGCCGAGGCCCAGGTGCCGAAGGACCTGAGCGGGGCGGCGCTGACGAAGTGGGTGGCGGAGCACCCGGACCGCCAGGAGGTCCGGATGACGGTCGCGGTACTGCGTGACGGCACCCGCGACGCGGCCCTGCGGCTGCGCGAGAAGGACTCCCCCACCGAGGTGCTGACCGGCTCCGACCTGGTCCCGGGCCTGGCGGAGGCGCTGTCCGCGACCTTCGAGGAGTAGCCGCGGGGACTCCGGGGCCCGGTCCGCCGGGCCCTCGCCCCCCGCGCCTACTTACCGCACCGCGGGAGGTCCGCGGTGTCGCCGCCGCGGATGTCCTCCAGGGCACCGAGGGCGTCCCGGATGGTGTCCACCTTGACGAGGGTGAGGCCCTCGGGGGTGTCCTTGGCGGCGGCCGCGCAGTTGTCGGCGGGCGTGAGGAAGTACTGGGCGCCCTTCGCCCGCGCGCCGACGGTCTTCATCTCGATGCCGCCGATCGGCCCGACCTTGCCCTCGTCGTCGATCGTGCCGGTGCCGGCCACGAACTCGCCGCCGGTCAGGCTGCCCGGGGTGAGCTTGTCGTAGATGCCGAGCGCGAACATCAGACCGGCGCTCGGTCCGCCGACGTCGGCCAGCTTGATGTCGATGGTGAAGGGGAAGGTGTGGTCCGTCCCGGCGGAGATCCCCACGACGGCGCGCTTCTCACCCGCGTCGTCGGACGTCCGGGTGGTGATGGTGATGTCCTCGGTCCTGGTCGGCGTCCGCTTCTCCTTCTCGGCGGCCGCCTGTTCCTTGGCGGGCACGATGGTGAAGCGCACGTCCTGGCCGGGCTTGTGCTTCGTGACCAGCTTGGCGACGTCGGCCGGCTGCTTGACCGCCGTGCCGTCGACGGCCTTGATCACGTCTCCCGCGTGCAGCTTGTTCTCGGCCGGGGACCCCTTGACGACCGTCGAGACGATGACCCACGACTTCACCGGGACGTCCAGTTCCTTCAGGGCGGCGACCTTGGCGCTCTCCTGGGACTGGCTGAACTCCTCGGCGTTCTCCTGGGTGGACTGCTCCTCGGTCTTGCCGTCCGGGTAGAGCGTCTCGTGCGGCACGACCTTGTTGTCGTGCGCGAGCCAGCCGTAGACGGCCTCGACCAGGTTCATGCGGTAGTCGGCGCTCGTGACGCGGACCGTGGTCATGTTCAGGTGGCCACGGGTGGCGTACGTCTTGCGTCCCGTGATCTGCAGCACCGGCTCGCCGTCGTGATCGCCGAGCGTGTTCACCGTCGGCCCCGGGGACATCTCCGCGTACGGCACGGGGATGAACACTCCCGCGCACAGAAGCGCGATCAGTATCAGGGTGGAGGCGAGCATCGTCGCGGTGCGGCGTGGCATGACTCGACAGTACGGGACGGTCCTGTCAGCGCACCGTCAGGGCCGCCCGTCCGGGGCGGCCCTCTGTGCTCGCACGCGTGTGACCTGCTGTTTCTCCGGCCGTCAGCTACCCGGCCGGGGCTTCTCCATGGCCTCGCGGAAGCGGGCGTAGCCGATGAGCTCCGGGCCGTCGCTGCGGACCTTGCGCGTCCGGTTGGCCCAACTTCCCCACAGCCCCGCGCCGATCGCAGCCACAAGCGGAATCAGCAACCAGGCGAGCGCCCCCATGCCGACCTCCAACCCCATCGCGCGTCCGCAAACTGACTGATCAGCAGATTAACCATCCGCAGTGACAACGCTCACGCCAGGGGTGCGGTTACGCAACCGGAGGACGGCCCCCCGGATCAGCAGGCGCCGACCCACTCCTCGGTGCCGTCGGAGAACCGCTGGTGCTTCCAGATGGGGACCTCGTGCTTGAGGTCGTCGATGAGCTTGCGGCAGGCCTCGAAGGCCTCCCCGCGGTGCGGGCAGGAGACGGCGACGACCACGGCGAGGTCCCCGATCCGCAGGTCGCCCACCCGGTGCACGGCGGCCAGCGCCCGCACGGGGAACTCGGCGGCCACCTTCTCGGCGATCCGCCGCATCTCGGCCTCCGCGCTGGGGTGGCACGAATAGCCCAGCTCCGCCACGTCGGCACCGCCGTCGTGGTTGCGGACCGTGCCGACGAAGAGCGCGGTGCCGCCGGACGCGTCGTCCCCGACGGCGCGGAACACCTCGTCCACGGACAGGGGCGTGTCCCGGATCCCGATCAGCTTGACGGGGTCCTGGGCGGCCCGCTCACCCGGGTGATCGCTCATGGATGCCATGGCCCCATCGTGCCGCACGGGAGCGACGGCACGAAATAGAGCTATCGCCCGGCACGCGCGCGTGCCGGTTGGAGTCTCCTACAGGGCCCACCGGTACGGCGGCGCCGCGGGCGGTCCTCAGATCCGCCGCCGCGCCTTGCGGGCCCGCCGCACCACCGCCGCCGCGCCCAGCAGCGCCACCGTCGCGCCGGCGGCTCCGGCGGCCGTGGCGTCCTTGCGGCCCAGGCGCCGTCCGGCGACGGTGTGGCGCCCGGAGACCTCCTCCAGGAGCTGCGCGAGCACTTCCTCGTTGGTGTACCGCGGCCGCCATCCGGCGTCGTGCAGCCTGCTGCCGCTCACCACCCAGGGGTACATCGTGTAGGCCAGGTCCCCCGCCGGGGACGGGGTGAGGCCGATCCGGTGCAGCCGGGCCGCCGCGCCCAGTGCCACCGCCGACGGCAGCTCCATCCGGCGGATCCCGCTGAGCTCCTCGACCTCCTCCTGCTCCAGCCACCCGTCGCACCCGACGGCGAGTTCCCCGTCGACCTTCTCCAGGACGGCGTACTCCAGCGCGCTGCACAGGTCCTCGACGTGGCAGAACTGCCACGCGGGCCGCGACCCGGCGACGACCAGCAGCCGAGGAGACTCGAAGTACCTGGTCAGCGCGGTGTCGGTGCCGCCCACCAGGACGGCCGGCCGCACCACCGTGACGTTCAGGCCGGGGTGGGCCCGCGGTGCCCGCCGTGCCAGCCGCTCGATCTCCAGCAGGTCGCCGACGCCCGTGGCCTCCGCCGTGGCGCGCAGCTCCGCGTCCTCCGACAGCGGCAGCTCGTTGTCCGGCAGCGCGCCGTAGACCATCGACGAGGTGCACAGCACCACGCGGTGCACCCCGGCCGCCGCGGCCGCCGTGAGGACCGTCTGGGTCCCCCGGACGTTGTAGGCCGTTCGGGCGGCCGCGTCGGTCTCCAGGTCGAGGTCCAGCGCCAGGTGCACCACCACGTCGGCGCCGCGCAGCTTGTCGGCGATGGCCGGGTCCCGCACGTCGAGGATGTGCCACTGCGCGGCGGCGCACTCCCCGCGCCGCTCGTCGATGGCCACAACCTGTCTGACCTCGTCGGACGCGGCGAGCCGCTCGGTGAGCAGCGCGCCGACGCCGTACGCGGCGCCGGTGACCGCGACGACGGGGCCGCGCCCCGCGCCACTCGCGGAACTGGTTGACTGGTTTCGCGCTGCGCGAACCTGCGGATCTGGGGAACTCACCGGGCGTCTCCAGCGGTTGTCTTCAGTACGAGCGCGAGCGACGCGTGCGTACCAGGTGGCATCCATCCTGCCGCAGGCCGTCAGTCGGCGAAGCACCGAGGCCCGATCCGCCCCGGGTGTCTACGCTGGGTGGTGTTGTCGGGCAGCCGTGCCGCCGGAAAGAACCGGCGGCCCTACCAGCCGAGGAATCCCGTGAGTGACACCCCATTCGGATTCGGCCTTCCGCCGGAGGAGCCGGACGACGGCGACGAGGGCAAGAAGAAGGACCAGCAGAGCGGTGGTGGTCAGGGACCGGCCAATCCGTTCGGCTTCGGCGGCCTGCCCGGAGCCGGAGGCTTTGGCGGCGGCCCCGGTGGCCCCGGTGCGGACAATCCGTTCGCAGCCATGTTCGGCTCCCTGAACCCCAACGACCTGGGCGCCGCGTTCCAGCAGCTGGGCCAGATGCTCTCCTACGAGGGCGGCCCGGTGAACTGGGACATGGCCAAGCAGATCGCCCGCCAGACGGTCTCCCAGGGCTCCCCCGACGGCACCAAGGACACCAGCGTCGGCCCCGCCGAGCGCCGGGCCGTCGAGGAGGCCGTCCGCCTGGCGGACCTGTGGCTCGACGACGCCACGTCCCTGCCGTCCGGTGCCGGCTCCGCCGTGGCCTGGAGCCGCGCGGAGTGGGTCGAGGCGACCCTGCCCGCCTGGAAGGAGCTCGTCGACCCGGTCGCCGAGCGCGTCGGCACCGCGATGGGCGACGTCCTGCCGGAGGAGATGCAGGCCATGGCCGGCCCGCTGATCGGCATGATGCGCTCGATGGGCGGTGCCATGTTCGGCACGCAGATCGGGCAGGCCGTCGGCGTGCTCGCGGGCGAGGTCGTCGGCTCGTCCGACATCGGCCTGCCGCTCGGCCCGGCCGGCAAGGCCGCGCTGCTGCCGGTGAACATCGAGACGTTCGGCAAGGACCTGAGCGTCCCCCAGGAGGAGGTACGGCTGTACCTCGCCCTGCGCGAGGCCGCCCACCAGCGCCTGTTCGCCCACGTGCCGTGGCTGCGCTCGCATCTGTTCGGCGCGGTCGACGGTTACGCCCGCGGCATCAAGGTCGACACGGCCAAGCTGGAGGACGTGGTCGGCCAGTTCGACCCGCAGAACCCCGAGCAGCTCCAGGAAGCGCTGCAGCAGGGCATGTTCCAGCCCGAGGACACGCCCGAGCAGAAGGCCGCCCTGGCCCGTCTGGAGACCGCGCTGGCGCTGGTCGAGGGCTGGGTGGACGCGGTGGTCCACGCGGCCGCGAAGCCCCGCCTGGGGTCCGCGGACGCGCTGCGCGAGACGCTGCGCCGCCGCCGCGCCTCGGGCGGCCCCGCCGAGCAGACGTTCGCCACGCTGATCGGCCTGGAGCTGCGCCCGCGCCGGCTGCGGGACGCCTCCCGGCTGTGGGCCTCGCTCACGGACGCGCGCGGTGTCGACGGCCGGGACGCCCTGTGGCACCACCCGGACATGCTCCCGACGGCGACCGACCTGGACGACCCGGACGGCTTCGTGCACCGCGAGCAGATCGACTTCTCCGAGCTGGACAAGATGCTCGGCGAGGCGGCGGACCAGCCCGACCTGCGCAAGAAGGACCAGGGCGAGGGCAAGGACGACGACGCCGGGTGAGCCTGTACGACGACGCGGTCCTCGTACTGAAGGGCTACGAAGACCAGCCCGAGCTGCGCCAGGCCTACCTCGACCACCTGGCCGATCACCCGGACGGCCTATGGAAGGCCTGCCACGCCGGCCACCTCACGGCGAGCGCCCTGGTGATCGACCCCGGGGGCGGCCGGGTGCTGCTGACACTGCACAGGAAGCTGCGGATGTGGCTGCAGATGGGCGGCCACTGCGAGCCCAGTGACGCCACCCTGGCGGCGGCGGCCCTGCGGGAGGCGACGGAGGAGTCCGGCGTCTCGGGGCTCACCTTGCTGCCGGGCGGCCCGGTGCGCCTGGACCGGCACCCGATCCCGGCGCCGTGTCACTGGCACCTCGACGTCCAGTACGCCGTCGTGGCGCCCGCCGACGCCGCGCACGCGGTCAGCGAGGAGTCGCTGGACGTGCGCTGGTTCGGGTACGACGAGGTGCCGGAGGTGGCGGACGACTCGGTCGTCCGCCTGCTGGAGGCGACGCGCGCGAGACTCGCGCTCTGAGCACGTGTAAGGGGCGGCCGCAGAAGCGGCCGCCCCTTACGTGTGCCTGCCTCGGGGCGCGGGGAACTGCGCGCCCGGCCACGGACGGCCCGCGGCCAGGACCCGACCGCACAGCCCTCGAACCCGATCGGCCGAACCCCGGAGCACCGAGCACTCAGCTCCAGACGTTCCCCTGGTTCTGCCCCCGCGCCCCCTGCTGCCCCATGCCGTACTGCGCGGCGAGGCCTGAGCCGATCTGGGCGTTCTGCGGCGGCAGCAGCTCGCTGGGCTGGACCAGCGCGAAGCCGGTGCCCATGAAGCTCAGCTCCCAGCCCTCACCGGTGTTGCCGCGGCGCCGCCACACCCCGGAGGAGTGCGTCTGGGCCTGCATCTGCACGCGCAGGCCGGTCGACCAGGCGACGATCGCGTCGGCGTCGCAGTTGACGTACTTGTCGGGCGTCACCCGCATCAGCAGCGGCATGCCCGACGTCATCAGCGCGACCTTGCCCCGGCCGGAGATGTTGAGCTGGTACTTCCCGGAGCCGGAGATGCCGTAGAGGCTGTCCACGGCGATGACCTCGTGGTGCAGGGACGAGTCCATCGCCAGCACGTAGCTGCTGTCGACGGTGAGGCCGTCCTGGTCCACGTCCATGACGTGGACGTGCTGCTTGAGGTTGGCGAGGTACACCGTGCCCTGCCCGTGGCAGCGCATCAGGTCGAGTCCCTCACCCGTGTGCGCACGCGCGCGTGCCTGGTCGTTGCCCTGGTACTCGGCGTCGAACTCGACGAGCCCCTGGTAGGCGACCATGGTGCCCTTGCGGGCCAGGACGTCGTCGTGGCCCTCCAGGGCGACGCGCAGCATCTGCTTGTTCTGCAGGCTCCAGCGTTCCTGGGTCTGCTGCTCGTTGTAGGCGAAAATCGGGCTCTGCATGGTGTTCTGGCTCCCCCTCAGCCCCGGACCCGGAGGCGGTCGGTGCTGTCCTCGCTGGGCTGGACGACGACGATGCCCTGACCGGAGAAGGCCATCTGGTAGGCCTCGCCGCTGCCGCGGCCGATCAGCGACTGCGCCCGGAAGCTGCGCTTTCCCTTCACCTTGAGGTTGGGGGACCAGGCGACGAGCGCGTCGGGGTCGACGTACGTCTCGTCCTCGCCGCCTCCGCAGTCGACGACGATCGGCTTGCCCCGGGAGGTCAGCGCGACCCAGCCCTGCCCCGAGATCTTGGTGTTCCACAGGCCCTGCCCGGCGAACTTGGCCAGGCCCTTGACCCGCTCCACGCCCCAGGTCAGATGGGCGTCGAAGGCGAGCAGGTTGGTGGCGTTGACGGAGATGCCGTCGCCGTTGAGGTTGATGACGACGACGTTGGCACCGTAGTCGGCGAGGTAGAGCAGGCCGTCGCCGGAGCACTTCATCAGGGGCGCGCCCTCGCCGGTGAGCCAGTCCTTGGCGATCTGGCGTACGGCCGGCGGGTTGGGCTCGTACTGGACGAACCCCTCGTAGGCGACCATCGACCCCACGCGCGCGAGGAGGTCGTTCCCGGTCTGCATGGCGACCTTCAGCATGTGGTTGCCGTGGTTCTCCATGCGGGCGGTGACGGGTGCGGGGGCGTGGCCCGCGAGCTGCTGTGTCATGACGGGCTCCCTCAGACCTCGTACGGCTGGACGACGATGAAGTTCCCGGGCGCTCCGCGGAACTGGAGGTTGACGCTCTCCCCGGTGTCGCCCGGGTAGGCGTTGCGGCGCATCCGCACCTGGCTGGAGACGACGACCTGGGCGGCGGCCGACCAGGCGACCACGGCGTTGCAGTCGGCGAACGTGGTGGGCGTGACGGGCAGCACCACGGGCGTGCCGTGCGTCTTCACGACGATCGTGCCGGTGCCCTGGAACTGCATGGTGAACAGCGCGCCACCGGGGATGCCGTGCCCCTCGACGCGGCGGACCTCGTAGGTGAGGCCCTCGTCGAACGCGAGGACGTTCTCGGCGGAGACGCAGATGCCGTCGCCTTGGAGCTCGATCGGGTGCAGCATGGTCGAGTTCTCGGCGAGGAACACCTGCCCCTGGCCGGTGCAGCGCATCAGCTGCATCTCCTGGCCGGTGGCGTTGCCCACGATCCGGCCGGCGAAGCCCGCGCCCTTGTAGCTGAAGTCGACCTTGCCCTGGTAGAGCACCATGCTGCCCTGCCGCGCCAGCACGGGCTGCCCGCCGATGCCGAGGTCGACCCGGACGAGCTTCTTGTTCTGCTGCGTCCAGCGCTGCCCGGTGGGGGTCTCCTTGAACTGCTGGAGCGCGGCGGCCACGCCGGGGCCCTGGACGGCGCCGGCCTGCGGGACCCCCTGCTGCGGGAACCCGTGCGGGGGAGCGCCATGCGGCGGGGCGGCGTGCTGCGGGGCGCCGTGCTGCGGGGCGGCGTGCTGCGGGGCGCCGTAGGGCGCCTGTCCGAACGGCGGCTGCTGGCCGTAGCCCGGGGGCGGGGCCGGCTGGCCGTAACCCGGCGGCGGGGCGGGGGCCTGGGGTGCCTGGGGTGCCTGGGGCTGGGCGTACCCGGGCGGCGGCGGGGCCGTCTGGCCGGGGACCTGGCCGTACTGCTGCGGCTGCGGCGGTTGCTGCTGCCCCGGCTGGCCGTACGGCGCCGGGGCAGGGGCCGGCGGCGGCACCGGGGAGCCGGCGGGCGGGGTGTTCATGGGCGCGATGATGGTCGGCGCGGCGTGCACCTGGGGCGCGGGCGCCGGGGCCGGCGGCGGGGTGGCGCCGGGCGGCGGCGCGAAGCCCTGCGCGGCGGGCTGGGGAGCGGGTGCCGGGGCGGGATGAGCCGGCTGGGCCGGGGCGGGCGGAGCCGGTGTGGTGGCCGGGGCGGTGGGGGCCGCGAAGGCGGGCGGGGCGAAGCCCGGGACCGCGCCGCCCTGCGCCGTCTGCTGCGGGGCGGGCTCGGGCGCCTCCTCCTCGGCCACCTCGCCGCCGAAGTTCTCCAGCAGCGCGTCGAGACCGCCGTCGAAGCCCTGCCCGACGGCGGCGAACCGCCACACGTCCTTCAGGTAGAAGTCGCCCAGCATCACGGCCCGCTCGGTGGAGAACTCCGCACCGGTGAAGGGATAGCGGGCCACTTCCTCCCCGCCGGCGACGATGCGGATGTAGCCGGGGGCGATCTGCGACATCTGCCCGGCACCGTCGATCGTCGCCGTGAAGGACAGCTTCTTGATCTGCGGCGGGATCCGGTCCAGCGTCACCCTGAAGGACTCCGTGTCGCCCGCCTGGGCGCCCAGGAGCTGAATGGACTCCTCCGGGGTCTTCGGCTGGTTGTAGAAGACGAAGTACCGGTCGTCCGAGAGCCGCTCGTCGGCGTCGAGGCCGAAGCAGCTGATGTCGAAGCTCAGGCCGGGGCCGGAGATCTGCACACCTACGTACAGATCCGTGCCCGCGGTGAGGTCACTGATCCTGGCCTTGTGGCCGCGTTGGAATTCCCTGGCCATGCGTAACGACCGTCCCCCATCCAGAACGTGAGTGCGTCGCGCCAGGCTAACGGCAAATCCGGACATCGGAAGACGTCGGTACAGAGCCGGTACAGAACCCCCGCCCAGCCGTATCGGCTGCTCGCTCACGCAAAGCGGTCGGTCACCCCGCGGGGCTCTCCCCCCGCGCCCCGGGCACGTGGGGCAACCGCTGTGCGGCGACCACGCCTTCGAGGTAGCCCCGGGCCCGCTCCGTCCTCGGGTAGGTCTCCAGCAGCTGCCAGAAGCCCGGCCCGTGTCCGGGGACGAGCAGATGCGCGAGTTCGTGGAGCAGGACGTAGTCGACGACGTACTCGGGCATGCCCTGCAGGCGGTGCGACAGGCGGATGCTGCCGTCGGACGGGGTGCAGGACCCCCAGCGGGTGTTCTGGTTGGTCACCCAGCGCACCGACGCGGGCCGGGCCCGGCCGCCGAGGTACTGCTCCGAGAGCCGCCGGGCCCGCTCGGACAGCTCGGCGTCCCCGAGAGCCCGCCTGCTCTCCTGCGCGGCCAGCTTGTCGAGCATGACGTTCACCCAGCGCTGCTCCTCCGCCGCGGACATGCGGGCGGGGATGAGCACCACGGTGCGATCGCCCTCGCGGTACGCGGAGACCGTCCTGCGTCGTCGGGGACTCCTGCGGACCTCGATCGCGCTCGCCCCCGAGCCGCTCGGCGGCTGGCTCGTCGTGCTGCGCTGTGGCTTTCCGGCGCGGTGCAGTGGGTCGGCGGGCACGCCCCGACGTTACCCGCTGCACACGGGGAAGTCCCGACTCCGGGACGGTTCGATGCCGACGCCCTCACCCGCCGCCGGATTTGTACGACGAATCTCCGTGCCTGTGGACAACTTTCGGCAGCGGACGGCGGCTTTCGGCATGCTGGATCCCGTCGGCGACGAGCGACGGGCGAGGCCGGTCCGGGACCAGGGCCGGTCGCCGCTTGAGCCGGGACCCGCTGGAGTCGGGGCTCCGCTGGGGCCGGGGCCCGCTGGACCGGGCCCGCTGGCCCAGATCTCGCCCGGCCTGGCTCACACCCGCGCGCCTCCCGGCACACGGGGACGTTCTATGACCTACGGGGGACCTGCGATGCATCCGATGGTGAAGCCCGCGCTCCGGCGCGGCTGGCGCGACCTCAACACCGTGCAGTTCGGGATGACCCCGGCGCACGCCCTGACGCTCGGACCGATGGACACGGCGACGGGCAGCTTCCTCGACCTGCTGAACGGCACCCGGGGGATGGAGCTGCTGCGCGAGGAGGGGAGCCGGATGGACCTGCCCGACGGCCATGTCGACCGGCTGGTGCGGCGGCTGTCGCGGGCCGGGCTCCTCGACGACGCCCTCGGCGGCGGACCGGCCGCCGACGCGCTGCGGAAGAAGGAGGAGGTCCTCGACCGGCTGCGGCCCGACCTGGCCTCGCTGTCCCTCACCACCTCGGAGCCGGGCGACGCGATCGGACGGCTCGCCGCCCGTCGTTCGCAGCGCGTCCAGGTGCGCGGCGCGGGGCGGGTCGGCGCCGTCCTGGCCTCGCTGCTGGCGGGGGCCGGGGTGGGCGAGGTCGAGGTGCGCGACGGCGGCCGGGTGGAGCCGTGGGACGTCGCCCCGGGCGGGCATCCGGCACAGGCCGTCGGGGAGCGCAGGGACGAGTCGGCCCGTCGCGCCGTACGGCGGGCGGCCCCGGACCGGCCGCCCCGCCGCGCCGAGGTCCCACCACCCTCGGACGAGGGCGATCCGGGCCTCTCCCTGGTGATCCTCGCTCCGCGGGACGATGTCGCGGTACACGCACCCGATCCCTCCTGCGCCGCACCCCTGATGGTCTCCGGGACACCTCATCTGTACGCCGGTGTCGTGGAGGCGACCGGCGTGGTCGGTCCGCTGGTGCTGCCCGGGGAGACGGCCTGCGCGGGCTGTCTGCACGAGGACCGCACCGACCGGGACCCGACCTGGCCGCGTCTGATCGCCCAGTGGCGCTCGGGCAGACAGCGGCCGGTGCGGCCCTGCGACCTGACGCTGGCCACGACCGTGGCGGGACTCGCCGCCGGGCACGCACTCGCCTTCCTGGACGGACGTGCCCCGTCGAGCACCGGCGCGCGCTGGGAGGTCTCCCTGCCCGCTCTCCACTGGCACGCCCGGCCGGTATGGGCCCATTCCGGATGCCCCTGCGGCGCGGCGAAGGAAGGAAATGGGGAGGACCCCTCGGAGGACGGGGCGTCGCACGAGACAATGGCGGTGCAACGGCCGTCGGCGCAGTGCCGTGAGGCAGCGGCGGAGCGGCCGGCTGGGACTTGGAGGGCGCATGTCTGATCTTCCCCGGAAGGCGGTCACCCGGACCGCCAAGCTCGCCGCGCTCCCGCTCGGCATCGCCGGGCGGGCGACCTGGGGATTCGGCAAGCGGATCGTCGGCGAGTCGGCGGAGCTCGTCGGCCGCGAGCTCCAGCAGCGCACGGCCGAGCAGCTGTTCAAGGTGCTCGGTGAACTCAAGGGCGGTGCGATGAAGTTCGGACAGGCCCTGTCCGTCTTCGAGTCGGCGCTGCCCGAGGAGGTGGCCGGGCCCTACCGGGCCGCGCTGACGAAGCTCCAGGAGGCCGCGCCGCCGATGCCCACGCGCACGGTGCACGGTGTGCTGCGGGAGCGGCTCGGCGAGGGCTGGCAGGAGCTGTTCCTGGAGTTCGAGGACAAGCCGGCCGCGGCCGCCTCGATCGGACAGGTCCACCGCGCGGTGTGGCACGACGGCCGTGAGGTGGCGGTCAAGGTGCAGTACCCCGGCGCGGGCGAGGCCCTGCTGTCCGACCTGAACCAGCTGAGCCGCTTCTCCCGGCTTCTCGGCCCGCTGGTCCCCGGCATGGACATCAAGCCGTTGATCACGGAGCTGAAGGACCGCGTCTCGGAGGAACTCGACTACGGCCTGGAGGCCCAGGCCCAGCAGGCGCACGCGGAGGAGTTCACGGACGACCCGGACGTCGTCGTGCCGCACGTGGTCCACCAGTCGGAGCAGGTCCTGATCACGGAGTGGATCGACGGCGTCCCGCTGTCGGAGATCATCTCGGACGGCACGCAGGAGCAGCGCGACCGCGCCGGTCAGCTCCTGGCCCGCTTCCTGTTCTCCGGTCCGGCCCGCACCGGCCTGCTGCACGCCGATCCGCACCCGGGCAACTTCCGTCTGCTGCCCGGCGGTCCGGACGGAGAGGACGACTGGCGCCTGGGCGTCCTGGACTTCGGCACGGTCGACCGGCTTCCCGGGGGCCTGCCGGCCACCATCGGCGAATCCCTGCGCATGACGCTCGACGGCGAGGCCGAAGCCGTCTACGAGCTGCTGTGCGCGGAGGGCTTCGTCAAGGAGACCATAGAGCTGGACCCCGACGCCGTCATGGACTACCTCCTGCCGATCATCGAACCGGCCCAGATAGAGGAGTTCACGTTCACGCGCGGCTGGATGCGCAGCCAGGCCGCCCGCGTCGCCGATCCCCGCTCCCCCGCCTACCAGCTGGGCAAGCAGCTCAATCTCCCCCCGGCGTACCTGCTGATCCACCGGGTGACGCTGAGCACGATCGGTGTGCTGTGCCAGCTGGGGGCGACGGTGCGGCTGCGCGAGGAGCTGGAGGAGTGGCTGCCGGGGTTCGTCCAGGAGGACCCGGCGGACGGTGAGGAAGCCGTCGCCGAGGCGTGAGCCGGGGCCCGCGTCTCCCCTCCACCAGTCGGAGTCCCGGCGTCCCCCGACCGACCTGACAACGCCGCGCCCTGCCGCGTCACGGACACCTCGAGGCGTCGGCACCGGGCGTCGCGGCCGGGCTTGACGCGCCGCGGGGGCCGGCCCGTTCGGCACGGGCCGGCCCCCGCGGGGAAAGCCGAGCACTGCCTCCCGTGCGGGAGGCCGGCGCTTCAGGTGCGGTCGGTCACTGCATGACCGCCATGGCGAGCGCCCGGCGGGCACGCCGCGAGGCACGCTCCGCCCTGCGCTGCATCCGGCGGGCGGCCAGCAGGCGCACGGCCTGGCGGTCCCGCTCCGCCTCGTCCAGTCGCTCGCGCATATGCGCGCGAGCCATGGCTTCTGGGATGAGTTGCATCTCTCGGGTCCTGTTCTGACGCGAGTCCATCGCGCCGTTGCTGGTGAAGTCTTGGGTCGCGGAGCCTGCGGGCTCGTCGGTGGACGGCTTCATCGGGGCCTGCTTCTGGGGGTCGTGCGTGAGGGGACGGTCGATCGTTCCGGCGGTGTTCATGCTGTGACCGGGTTCTTGCGCGGGCGGCCACGCGGCCGCTTCCGGGCGACGACGACACCCTGGACGAACAGCTCGCCACCCCAGACGCCCCAGGGCTCACGCCGCTCCTTGGCACCGGCGAGGCAGGCCTCGATCAGCGGGCAGGTGCGGCAGAGGGACTTGGCGTACTCGACGTCCGCGGGCGACTCGGCGAAGAAGACCTCCGGGTCGTAGGAGCGGCACGGGACGGGTACGCCGAGGTTCTCGATGGCGTCGTCGAGCGCGGTGAGCGGGGTCAAGGTGGAGTCCTCCGTGGAGCCGGGCTTGGGGATCGTTTCCGAAGGCGGTACGGACGGTGCGTGCGCTTCGAGTTGCACGGTCGTCTTCCTCGTCTGGTCGTTCCGGCCTGTTGGCCGGGGGCGGCTGGTACCGGGTTCTTTTGTTGTCCCGAGGTCCTTCGGTCCGTCGTCCCTGATCAGGACAAACAGAAGGGCCGCGGATCCCGGATGGGGTTCCGCGGCCCTGAAGGCGCCGGCCTGATCGAATCAGGCTGGATCACTCCAGGGTTCTGGCCCACGGAAGGCCCACATCAGGTGGTGCTGCGTCGTCTGCTTCCGGAATCCGGCACCGGTCGCCGTAAAGGCATAGGCCTGCGCCTGTGCCACTACTGCCGCTTCCAGTGCCTTGGTCGGTCGCTCATTGCGCTCGCGGACGGGAAGGCCCGCGGGAGCAACGGAGGAGGACGCCGGACGGACGGCACGAATGCCGGACAGACCGGTGCCCAGGTTCGAAACGCCGAGCATGCACGCGGAGACGGCCGAGCGATCGGTCATTTTCACGGTGCTGATGGAGCTGGTGTTGATGCTGATCACTGGACTCGCCTCCTCTCGGCGTCTCGGGAGACCGGGTGAACCGGCCCGACGGATATGCAAGTACAACACGGAATCAGGGCCTCCGAGAAGGCCGCTGCTCTCGTGCCTAAGAACCTATGGGGATTGCTGGGGCATGCGCAAACTATTTTTTCGACGAGTTCGTGTCAGTCCTGATGCGGGTCCGCCGCGGGGTACTGGCCTGCGCAGATGGCCAGAACGTCGGCTCCGTAGCGGGTGAGCTTGCGCATGCCGACACCCGGGATGCGCGCCAGCTCGTGTGCGTCGTCGGGGGCCGCCTCGGCAATCGCCATCAGCGTCCTGTCGGTGAACACGCAAAACGCGGGCTGGCCGCTGGTGCGGGCCTGGTCGGCACGCCACTCGCGAAGCCGTTCGTAGAGGTCCTCGTTCATGTCGGAGGGGCAGTCGTCACAGCGCATCAGCTTCATCTCGCCCGCGTCGGTCAGCGTGCGGCCGCAGACGCGGCAGCGGGCGGGGGTGCGCTGGACCCGTCTCGGGGCGGATCCCCTGGTTCCGGGAATGCCGCGCTCGATTCCGCCCGCGCCGCCCGCCGAGGTGCGGCCGGCGGTCGCCGTCGAGCCGGGGCGCAGACCGTCGAGGAAACGGCTGGGGCGGCGGCTGGGGCGGCCACCGGGTGAGCGGGAGAGCGCCCAGGACAGATGGAGGCGTTCCCGTGCGCGGGTGACGCCGACGTACAGCAGGCGGCGCTCCTCCTCGATCTGCTCGTCGGTCTTCGCGTAGGTGATCGGCATCATGCCCTCGGCGACGCCGACGAGGAACACGACGTCCCACTCCAGGCCCTTGGCCGAGTGCAGGGAGGCGAGGGTGACGCCCTGCACGGTGGGGGCGTGCTGGGCGTTCGCCCGCTCGTCCAGCTCGGCGACGAGGTCCGCCAGGGTGGCGCCCGGCTTGGCGGCGGCGAAGTCCTGGGCGAGGTTCACCAGGGCGGCCAGGGACTCCCAGCGTTCCCGGACGGCGCCGGAGCCGGCCGGCGGCTGGGGTGTCCAGCCCTCCCCCGACAGCACGGCGCGCACCTGGGAGGGCAGGTCGACGGCGTCGTCCAGCAGGGAGTCGTTGCCGCCGAAGCGGGCAGCGCCGCGCAGGGCGACGCCCGCCTTGCGCACCTCCGGCCGGTCGAAGAACCGCTCGGCGCCGCGCAGCTGGTAGGGCACTCCGGCGTCGGCGAGGGCCTGCTCGTAGGTCTCGGACTGCGCGTTCGTGCGGAACAGGACGGCGATCTCGGCTGCCGGGACGCCCGCGTCCATGAGCTCGCGGATGCGACGCGCCGCGCCCTCCGCCTCGGCGGGCTCGTCGGTGTACTCGGTGTAGACCGGCTCCGGGCCCGGGGGGCGCTGGGAGACCAGCTCCAGGCGGTGGTCGGCGGCGCGGCCCCTCGCCTGGGCGAGCAGGCCGTTGGCGAGGTGGACGACCTGCGGGGTGGAGCGGTAGTCGCGGACCAGCTTGACGACGGTGGCTCCCGGGTGGCGGGTGCGGAAGTCGAGCAGGTGGTCGGGGGTGGCGCCGGTGAAGGAGTAGATCGTCTGGCTGGCGTCGCCGACCACGCACAGGTCGTCCCGCTCACCCAGCCACAGCTCCAGCAGGCGCTGCTGCAGGGGGCTGACGTCCTGGTACTCGTCGACCACGAAGTGCTGGTACTGGGCGCGGACCTGTTCGGCGATGTCGTGCCGGTCCTGGAGGACGGCGACGGTCAGCAAAAGCACGTCCTCGAAGTCGATGACGGAGCGCTCGCGCTTGATGTCCTCGTAGGCGGCGTAGAGCTGGGCGATCTCGGCCGGGTCGCGGGGTGCCTCGCGGCCGGCCTTGGCCGCGGCGGGCGGGTAGTCGGCGGGGACGGTCTGGGTGACCTTGGACCATTCGATCTCGGCGGTGACGTCCCTCAGCTCGCCGCGGTCGAGCCGGATGCGGCAGGCGGCGGCCGCGTCGGCGACGAGCTGGATCTTGCGGTCGACGAGCCGGGGCATGGAGCCGCCGATCGCCTTGGGCCAGAAGTACTGGAGCTGGCGCAGGGCGGCCGAGTGGAACGTGCGCGCCTGGACGCCCGCGGCGCCGAGCTGGCGGAGCCGGCCGCGCATCTCCCCGGCGGCGCGGGCGGTGAAGGTGACGGCGAGCACACTGGACGGCTGGAGGATGCCGGCACGTACTCCGTAGGCGATGCGGTGGGTGATGGCCCGGGTCTTGCCCGTGCCCGCGCCCGCCAGGACGCACACCGGACCGTGCAGGGCGGTGGCCACCTCGCGCTGCTCGGGGTCGAGCCCGTCGAGCACCGCGTCGGCCGAGTCCGGTACCTGCGGGAACAGGGTGGAGTGCGTTGCTGCTGTCACACCGCCATGCTGCCAGGTCCCGCGAGACGGCTGTGCCGGTTGTCCACAGGCAGGCACTGATAGTCGTACTAATGCGGCAGGCGTCACGCCGGTGGGGCCGGGGACCCGGGAATGGTGGACGTTTCACGTACGTTCCACCTTCTGCGAACCCGTCCCCGAGCCACCGAAGGAGCACGAGAGACATGCCGGGCACTGTGACGATGTACAGCACCACGTGGTGCGGCTACTGCCGCCGGCTGAAGAGCCAGATGGACCGCGAGGGCATCGCGTACAACGAGATCAACATCGAGCAGGACCCGGAGTCCGCCGCGTTCGTGGAGAAGGCGAACGGCGGCAACCAGACGGTGCCCACCGTTCTGTTCCCGGACGGCTCCACCCTCACCAACCCGTCGCTGGCCCAGGTGAAGCAGAAGATCGGCGCCTAGTCGCCGCTCGCGAGTGCGGGAGGGCGGTCCCTGAGCGTGTGTGCTCAGGGACCGCCCTCTTGTGGTTCGTCCCACATCAGGACGTAGCGCCAGAGCAGGGGGCGGCGAGGACCGCCGGGTGGTGTGGGGCCCGGTGGACGTTGTGGTGCCGGTAGGGGTCGCCATGCGGTCGAGGCCCGGACGGGCGGCCCGTCAGGCGGTGGTGCGGGTCGGGAGCGGCTTGCCGTACCAGAGTTCGATCAGGCGGGCGGCGATCGAGATGCCGTAGGGCGGCAGGACCTCGCCGGACTCGAAGGCGGCGCGCAGTTCGTCGCGGGAGAACCAGCGGGCCTCCTGGATCTCGTCGCCATCGACGTCGATCCCGGTCGTGGTGGCGCGGGCCATGAAGCCCAGCATCAGGCTGGACGGGAACGGCCACGGCTGGCTGGCGACGTACTCGACCTGCCCGACGGTGATGCCGACCTCCTCGTGGACCTCGCGGCGCACCGACTGCTCGATGGACTCGCCGGGCTCGACGAATCCGGCGAGCGTCGAGAAGCGGCCCTCGGGCCAGTGGACCTGGCGGCCGAGCAGGAGGCGGTCGTCCTCGTCGGTCACGGCCATGATCACGGCCGGGTCGGTGCGCGGGTAGTGCTCGGCGCCGCAGGCCGGGCAGCGGCGGATGTGGCCGGCCGCCGCGATCACGGTGCGCTCGCCGCAGCGCGAGCAGAAACGGTGGGTGCGCTGCCAGTTCTCCAGGCCGACCGCGTGCACCATCAGGCCCACGTCGCGCGCCGGCAGCAGCAGTCCCGCCTCACGCAGTCCCGCGGGGCGCGCGGACTGGTCCATCCGCCCGGGCAGCGCGTCCTTCTGGAGGGCGAAGTAGCTGACGCCGTCCTCGTCGATGCCGAGGAAGTAGCGGTGCGCCTCGGTGAGGGGCGCCTCGAACGAGGGGGTCATGACGAGTTCGGTGCGCCCGTCCGGCGTCTCGTCGATCAGGACCTGGCCGCCGGAGACCACGAAGCAGCGCGTGGAGGGGTGGCTCCACGCCGCCGCCAGCCAGGCCTCGTCGAGCCGGTGGTGCGCGGCCCGGTCGATGCCGCTCGGCGCGGTGAGCGAGATGGGTCGGTCGGCGTTGTGGTCGGTCCAGGTGGTCACGGGTGCTTCCAACTCCCCCGGTGGAACGGTTGGGTTCGGCGGCTGTTCGGCGGGACGTGCGGCGGGAGACGACCGGTTCCGGCGGGCTCGTGCGGTGCGGGGCGGCTCTTCCAGTGTGCCCCGCGCGCGTGCCCGGCCCGGCCGGCGGTCGGCGCTCAGGGCGCGTGACGCCAGTGCTCGGCGAGGTCACCCCACAGGTACGCGGTGGTCTCGACGCCCTTGAGGAGCAGGTCGAGTTCGACTTTCTCGTTCGGTGCGTGCCAGCCGTCGGAGGGGACGGAGATGCCGAGGAAGAGCACCGGGGCACCGAGGACGTCCTGGAGGTCGGCCGCGGGTCCGGAGCCGCCTTCCCGGGTGAAGCGCACGGGCTTGCCGAAGGCCCGGCCCATCGCGCGGACGACCGACTGCAGCGCCGGGTGGTCCAGCGGCGTCAGGCACGGGCGCGTGGCCCCGCTGAACGTGAGCTCGCAGCGGATCCCGGCGGGCACCTGCTGCTCGGCCCAGGCGCGGACGGCCTTCTCGACGTGGTCGGGGTCCTGGCCGGCCACCAGCCGGAAGGAGAGCTTCACCATGGCGGAGGACGGGACGACGGTCTTGCTGCCGGGGCCCTGGTAGCCGCCGCCGATGCCGTTGACCTCGGCCGTCGGGCGGGCCCAGACGCGCTCCAGGGTGGTGAAGCCGGCCTCGCCCCGGGTGGCGTGGGACTTGGCCGCGCGCAGCCACTGCCGCTCGTCGAAGGGCAGTTCGGCGAAGAGGGCGCGCTCGCGGTCGGTCAGTTCGACGACACCGTCGTAGAAGCCGGGGATCGCCACGCGCGCGTGCTCGTCGTGCAGCGCGGCGACCAGGCGGGCGACGGCCGTCGCCGGGTTGGGCACCGCGCCGCCGAAGGAGCCGGAGTGGATGTCCTGGTCGGGGCCGTACAGGCGTATCTCGCACTCGGCGAGGCCGCGCATGCCGGTGCACACGGTGGGGGTGTCCTCGGACCACATGCCGGTGTCGGAGACGATCACGGCGTCGGCGGCGAGCCGCTCGGCGTGCTGCTCCACCAGGGCCCGGAAGTGCGGCGAGCCGGACTCCTCCTCGCCCTCGATCAGCAGCTTGAGGTGGACGGCCGGGACCGTGCGGCCGGTGGCGGCCAGGTGGGCACGGACCCCGAGGGTGTGGAAGAAGACCTGGCCCTTGTCGTCGGCCGCCCCGCGCGCGTAGAGGCGGTTGTCGCGGAACGCCGGCTCGAAGGGCTCGCTGTCCCAGCCGTCCTCGCGGGCGGCGGGCTGCACGTCGTGGTGGCCGTAGACCAGCACGGTGGGGGCCTGCGGGTCGTCGGAGGGCCACTCGGCGTAGACGGCGGGCGCCCCCGGGGTCTGCCAGACCTCGGCCGTCGGGAAGCCGGTCTCCGTCAGCTTGGCGGCGAGCCAGTCGGCGCTGCGTCGTACGTCGGGCGCGTGCTGGGGCTGGGCCGACACGGACGGGATGCGCAGCCACTCGGCGAGGTCGTCGAGGAAGGCGGCGCGGTGCTGCTGGATGTACGTACGGACGACGCTGTCCGGGGTCTGGCTCATGGTCACGAGCCTATCGGCCCGCGCCGACGTCCTCGGAGTGCGGTTGCTCACCGAACCCGCCACCGGTCCGCCCGCCGGTGTCCCCTTCGGACGGCTCCTCCAGCAGCAGCCGCTCCAGGGCCTCCCGGTCCGGCAGCGCCCGCGGGCGCACGACCTCGCCCGTGCGCACGTACAGGAACGCCGCCGTGACCGACTCGGGGGGCACGCCCTGCTGCTCGGCCCAGGCCAGGCGGTACACGGCGAGCTGGAGCGGGTCGGCGGTACGGGAGCGGTTGGTCTTCCAGTCGACGATCTCGTACGTCGCCGCGTCACCGTCGCCCTGCTTGTAGACGGCGTCGATGCGGCCCCGTACGACGCGGCCGGCGATCGAGAGCTGGAAGGGGACCTCCACGCGGTGCGGCGTGCGGTGCGCGTACTCGGTGCGTTCGAAGGCGTCCTTGAGGACCTGCAGGTCCCGTTCGTCGGCGATCTCGGCCTCGCTGCCGGGCAGCTCCTCCGGCTCCAGCAGCGGCAGCGTGAGCTCCTCGAAGCGTGCCTCGACCCAGGCGTGGAAACGGGTGCCGCGGCGCGCGGCGGGCTGGGGCGGGCGGGGCATGGGGCGGGCCAGCTCCCGCGCGAAGCCGTCCGGGTCGGCGGCCAGGTGCAGGAGCTGGGACGCCGTGAGCGACGCCGGGAGGGGCACTTCGGTGACGCTGTCGCGGGCACGCAGCAGCTCGCCGGTGAGGGCGTCCAGGTCACGGTCCCAGGAGGCGACGGTACGGGCCTCCTCGGGGGTGAGGCGGGGGTGTTCGCGGGGGTGGTCGCGGCGGTGCGGGGGCTCCTGCGGGGCCGCCTGGTGGGGGACGGTGGGGCGGCGGTGCGCGAGCGGCCGGGTCTCCGCGTCCGTCGGCGGTCCGCTGGGGACCGATGCGACGGGGGGCTCGTCGAGAGGGGGCTCGTCGAAAGAGGGCTCGTCGAGGAGGGCCTCAGCGGGAGGGTTCTCACCGTAAGGGGCCTCGCCGTAAGGGGCTTCGCCGGTCGGGTCCCCGGGGAAGGCGTCCGCGTCGAAGGGTTCCTCGTCGGGGTACAGGTCCGGTTCGCCGAGGGAGTGCGGTGCGTCGAAGGGGTCCGGTTCGTCGTACGGGGGCTCGTCGTCCTCGGGCGGCGGGGGCCACTCCGGGTCGTCGAGGGCGGCGGGGTCGTGTACGGCGGCCGGGTGGGTGTCCTGGTGGGACGCGAGGTCCTCCAGGTGGGCCAGGACGGTCCCGGCGGCCGCGCGGCGCCGGGCCAGGGCCGCCTCGTCCAGGGGCAGGGGCCACACCTGGTCGACGTCGGCCTGGTGCAGGGCCGGGTTCTCCTCGTCCTCGGCGGGTTCGTCCGCCCAGGCCTCGATCTCGCCGTAGCCGGCCGCGCAGTGCTCGTAGAGGGCCTGGAGGAACGGGGACGGTCCGCGGCGCTTCTTCTGGGCGGGGCCCCACCAGTGGCCGGAGCCCAGGAGCAGGGACCGGGGGCGGGTGAAGGTGACGTAACCGAGGCGGAGCTCCTCGGTGAACTGGTGGTCCTTCATGGCTTCGTGGAAGGACTTCATGCCCCGGGCGTCCCAGGAGGGCACGTCGGGCAGGGTGTCGGCGTCACCGCGCAGCGCGTGCGGCAGGACCTTGCCCTGGGAGGTCCACTTCTCGCGGCCCTGGCTGCTGGGGAAGGTGCCGGTGACCAGGCCGGGGACGACCACGACGTCCCACTCCAGGCCCTTGGACTTGTGGGCGGTGAGCACCTTGACGGTGTTCTCGCCGCCGGGCAGGGCGTTGTCGAGGCCCTTCTCGTACTGGGCGGCGGTGCGCAGGAAGCCGAGGAAGGCCAGCAAGGTGGCCTCGTTGTCACCGGCGGCGAAGGAGGCGGCGACGTCCAGGAAGTTGGACAGCGTCTCGCGTCGGCGGGCGGCCAGGGCGTGCGGGGACGCCGACAGCTCCACCTCCAGGCCGGTGACGGCGAGGACCCGGTGCAGGACGTCCATCAGCGGGTCGGCCAGGGAGCGGCGCAGTTCGCGCAGCTCGGTGGCGAGCCGGGCGAAGCGCACGCGCGCGTCGGGCGAGAAGGGCAGTGCGTCGTCGTCCCCGTGGCCGTCGAGGGGCGTCTCCAGGAACGTGTCGAGCGCGTCCGCGAGCGAGATCACCTCAGAGGGGTCGACGCCTTCGACGGCCTCGGCCAGGCGCCGGTCCGGGTCGTCGTCGCCCTCCACGCGCGCGTGGGACACCAGCAGCCGGGCGCGCCGCCCCAGCAGGGCGAGGTCGCGGGGGCCGATGCGCCAGCGCGGCCCGGTCAGCAGCCGCACCAGGGAGGCGTTGGCGCCGGGGTCCTGGAGGACCTCGCAGACGGCGACGAGGTCGGCGATCTCGGGCAGGTGCAGCAGTCCGGACAGGCCGACGACCTCGACGGGGACGTCCCGGGCCACCAGGGCGCCCTGGATCCCGGCGAAGTCGGTGGCCGTGCGGCACAGGACGGCGATCTCGCCGGGTGCCGTCCCGGTCCGGACGAGGTGGGCGACGGAGTCGGCGGCCCAGTCGATCTCCTCCGCGTGGGTGCGCAGGAGGGCGCAGCGGACCATGCCGTCGCGTTCGGCACCGGGGGCGGGGCGGAGGGCCTCCACGCCCGCGTGCAGGGCGCGCAGGGGCTCGGCGAGGTGGTTGGCCAGGTCGAGGAGGCGGCCGCCGCTGCGGCGGTTCTCGCTGAGCGCCTGGCGGGTCGCCGGTCGGCCGTCGGCGTGGGGGAAGTGCTCGGGGAAGTCGTCGAGGTTGGCCACCGAGGCGCCGCGCCAGCCGTAGATCGCCTGGCAGGGGTCGCCGACCGCGGTGACGGGGTGGCCGGTGCCCTCACCGAACAGGCCCGCGAGCAGGACGCGCTGGGCGACCGAGGTGTCCTGGTACTCGTCGAGGAGGACCACCCGGAACTCGTCGCGCAGGACGCGGCCCACCTCGGGGATCTTCGCGAGCCGGGCCGACAGGGCGATCTGGTCGCCGAAGTCGAGCAGGTCCCGCTCGCGCTTGGCGGCCCGGTAGCGGGTCACCAGCTCGGCCAGCTCCCGGCGGGCGGCGGCGGCTTCGGGCACCTTGCGCAGATCGGCGTTGGTGAGCTCGGCGCCGCGCAGCGTCAGCAGCAGCTCGGCGTCGTACGCGCGCAGGGCCTCCGGCCGGACGAGGTGCTCGGCGAGCTCGGCGTCCAGGGCGAGGAGGTCGCCGACGAGGTCCGGGAAGGAGCGGGTGAGCGCCGGGTAGGGGCCGGGCGACTCGCGCAGCACGCGCGCGGCGAGCTGGAAGCGGGTGGCGTCGGCGAGCAGCCGGGACGTGGGCTCCAGCCCGATGCGCAGGCCGTGGTCGGTCAGCAGACGCCCCGCGAAGGCGTGGTACGTAGAGATCACCGGCTCGCCCGGCGGGTTGTCCGGGTCGATGACGTCCGGGTCGGTGACGCCGGCCTTGATCAGCGCCTTGCGGACGCGCTCGGCGAGCTCGGCGGCGGCCTTGTTGGTGAAGGTCAGGCCGAGCACCTGCTCGGGGGCGACCTGGCCGGTGCCGACCAGCCACACCACGCGTGCCGCCATCACCGTCGTCTTGCCCGAGCCGGCGCCGGCCACGATCACCTGGGGGGCGGGCGGCGCGGTGATGCAAGCCATCTGCTCCGGGGTGAACGGGATGCCGAGGAGCTCTTTGAGCTGTTCGGGGTCGGTGAGTCGGGCTGGCACATCGGAGAGGCTAGCGGCGCCCACTGACAGCGGTGACCGGATCGCCCTCCGGGGCAGCAGAAGCGCAGGTCGGCACGGGAGGTGCGATAGGTCACTCGCCTAGGTCACTCCACCTAGTCACTCCGCGTGGGTCCCTCCACGTGGGTCACTCCACCACGTGACGCCCCTCCTGGCGGGCGCTGCAGGAGGCCCGGAACGCGCAATGGGTGCAGTGCTGCCCGGCGGTCGGCGTGAACCGCTCGTCGAGGACCTTCCCGGCGGCCGTGGCCAGCAGGTCGCCGACCCACTCCCCCTGCAGCGGCTCCTGGGCCTGCACCTTGGGCAGGGCCTCGCCGCCGTCGCGCCGGGCGGCGCCCTGGCGCAGGTGCACGAGCTCGGCGCCGCCCGGCTCGGGGCGTACCCCGTCGAAGACCTCGTCGACGGCGCCCTCCCGGACGGCGAGCTGGTAGACGGCGAGCTGCGGGTGACGCTCCACCTCTTTCGCGGTGGGGGCCTGCTTGCCGGTCTTGAAGTCGACCACGTAGGCGCGGCCGTCGCCGTCCGCCTCGACGCGGTCCATCTGGCCGCGGATGCGCACCTGGTAGTCGCCCGCTTCGAGCGTGACGTCGAAGTCGTGCTCGCTGGCCACCGGGGTACGCCCGGTGCGGTCCATGACGTGCCACTGGAGGAAGCGCTCGAGCGCCACGCGCGCGTTGTCCTTCTCCTGCTCCGACTTCCAGGGGGCGTCGAAGGCGAGGGCGTTCCACACGGAGTCGAGGCGTTCCATGAGGACGGAGAGGTCGGCCGGGGTGTGCCCGGAGGCGACCTCGTCGGCGAGGACGTGCACCACGTTGCCGAAGCCCTGCGCCGCGGTCGCGGGCGCGTCGGCCTTCACCTCGCGGCCCAGGAACCACTGCAGGGCACAGGTGTTGGCCAGCTGGTCCAGGGCGCTGCCGGAGAGCACGACGGGCTGGTCGCGGTTGCGCAGCGGCACCTTGGACTCGGTCGGCTCGAACATGCCCCACCAGCGGTAGGGGTGGGCGGACGGCACCAGCGGGCGGCCGTCCTCGTCGGCGAGGGCGGCGAGCCGGGCCAGGCGCCGGGCGGCGGCCTCCCTCAGCGCGTCGGAGACGCGCGGGTCGACCGTCGTGGCGCGCAGTTCGGCGACGAGGGCGGCGACGGACAGCGGCCGTCGCGGCCGTCCCGTGACGTCCTTGGGTTCCACGCCGAGTTCGGTCAGGAAACGGGAGGGCTGGTCGCCGTCGTCCGCGGGGGCCTTCACCGCGGTGACGACGAGCCGTTCACGCGCACGCGTGGCGGCCACGTAGAACAGGCGGCGCTCCTCGGCGAGCAGCGCGCCGGGGGTGAGGGGTTCGGCGAGGCCGTCGCGGCCGATGCGGTCGGCCTCCAGGAGGGAGCCGCGGCGGCGCAGGTCCGGCCACAGGCCCTCCTGGACGCCCGCGACGACCACGAGGCGCCATTCCAGGCCCTTGGAGCGGTGGGCGGTCATCAGGCGGACGGCGTCGGGGCGCACGGCCCGCCGGGTGAGGGTGTCGGCGGCGATGTCCTCGGCCTCGATCTCCTCGAGGAAGTTCAGGGCGCCCCGGCCGCCGGTGCGCTCCTCGGCGCGGGCCGCCGTGGCGAACAGCGCGCAGACCGCGTCGAGGTCGCGGTCCGCGTTGCGTCCGGCCGCGCCGCCCCGCCGGGCGGTCCGCTCCAGGCGCCCGGGCCATGGCGTGCCCTCCCACAGGTCCCACAGCGCTTCCTCGGCCGTACCGCCACCGGCCAGCCGCTCCCGCGCCTTGCGCAGCAGTGCGCCGAGGCGCTGGGCACCGCGGGCGTAGGTGGGGTCGTGCACGGCGAGCCGCTCCGGCTCGGCGAGTGCCCGCGCGAGCAGGACGTCGGAGGGCGGCGGCAGCGGATTGCCCGCGGCCCGTTCCTCGTCCCGCAGGGCACGGCCGAGGCGCCGCAGATCGGCGGCGTCCATGCTCGCGAGGGGCGAGGTGAGGAGGCTGAGGGCGGTCTCGGTGTCGAGCCAGCAGCGGGCGGGCTCACCGGCAGCGCCGTCGCCGGAGCCGGCTTCGCTTCGGCTGGGGCTTGGGCTTGGGCTTGGGCTTGCGCCTGGTTCGGCATCGGCGTGGGCGTCCGTGTCGTTGCCGGTGTCGGTGTCGTGACCGGAGCCGGTGTCGTGACCGGAGCCGGTGTCGTGACCGGAGCCGGTGTCGTGACCGGAGCCGGTGTCGTGACCGGAGCCGGTGTCGTGGCCGGAGCCGGTGTCGTGGCCGGAACCAGCGTCGGCGTCGGCCCTGGGATCGTCATCGGGCTCGGAGGCGGAGTCCCCGTCGGACACGAAGGCGGAGTCGCCATCCGACACGGAGGCGGAGTCGCCGTCGGACACGGCGTCGGAAAGGGCCTCCCCCTCCCCCACTCCGAGCCCGGAAGAACCGGAAAGTCCCGCCTCCGCCGCCGCAACCGCGCGCAGCGCCGTCAGCAGCGGTGCCACCGCCGGTTCGTGCCGCAGCGGCACGTCGTCGCCGTCGACGTCCACGGGCACGCCCGCCGCCGTCAGGGCGCGGCGGACCGTGGGGATGGTGCGGGAGCCGGCGCGTACCAGGACGGCCATCTCGCTCCACGGGACGCCGTCCTCCAGGTGGGCCCTGCGCAGGATGTCGGCGATGTTGTCCAGCTCCGTCCCGGGCGTCGGGTACGTGTAGGCCTCGACGCGGCCGCCGTCCCGTACGGGGGCGAGTTCGCGGTGGGCGCGCACCTTCTCGGCGGGCAGGCGGGTCAGCGGCATGCGCTGGGTCAGCAGCCGGGTCGCGGCCAGCAGGCCGGCACCGGAGCGGCGGGACGTGCGCAGCACCGCGACGGGGGCCGGGCGTCCGTCCGCGCGCGGGAAGGTCTGCGGGAAGTCCAGGATGCCGTTCACGTCGGCCCCGCGGAACGCGTAGATCGACTGGTCGGGGTCGCCGAAGGCGACGAGCGTGCGGCCACCGCCGGCCAGCGCGCGCAGCAGCCGGACCTGGGCGGGGTCCGTGTCCTGGTACTCGTCGACGTAGACGGCGTCGTACCGGTCGGCCAGCCACGCGGCGACCTCGGGGCGGCTGGCGAGGAGCACCGCGCGGTGGACGAGCTCGGCGTAGTCGATCACGCCCTGCAGGTCGAGCACGTCGAGGTACTCGGCGAGAAAGGCGGCCGCCGCGCGCCAGTCGGGGCGGCCCGTGCGGCGCGCGAAGGCGTCCAGGGCGTCGGGGCCGAGGCCCAGTTCGCGGCTGCGGGCGAGGACCGCGCGGACCTCGTCGGCGAAACCGCGGGTGGTCAGGCAGGCGCGCAGTTCGTCCGGCCAGCGCACGTGCGCGAGCCCGAGGCGCTCCAGGTCCACCTGGCCCGCCAGCAGTTCCCGTACGGCGACGTCCTGCTCGGGTCCGGACAGCAGCCGCAGCGGCTCCACGAACAGGTCGCTGTCCTGGTGGGCGCGGACCAGGGCGTAGCAGAACGAGTGGAACGTGGTCGCCTGGGGGGCCCGGGCCGCTCCGGTGCGCAGGGCCATGCGGTCGCGCAGCTCGACGGCGGCCCTGCGGCTGAACGTGAGCACCAGGACGCGCTCGGGGTCGCCGCCCCGGGCGATCCGCCCGGCCACGGACTCGACGAGCGTGGTGGTCTTGCCGGTGCCCGGACCTGCGAGGACGAGCAGCGGTCCGGCCGCGTGGTCAACCACGGAGCGCTGCGAGGCGTCCAAAAGAGGGGGGTCCACCCGGGCAGGGGGGGTACGAACCAGTCGGTAAGCGCCACGGCTCCCCCGCCGTACCCGGGGGTGCGACAGGCCGCTGGTGGAGATAGAGGAGCTCACGTGGTTCGCCGGTCCTGGTGGATGTACTTGGTTGGCGGGCCACCGCGCGCGTGGCGGGCGGTGACCGCGGGGTGACGGGGACGCGTGCAGCCGACGCTACGCCGACGAGGGAGTCGGAAGCAGGGCTTCCGACTCTTCCCGCCGCTCACTCGCGACACTCTCGGCGCACATGCCCCTCACCTCACGAACGTACGTCATGCCCCCGATGTGCCCCGATTCCCCCGTCCGGATCACGGGCCACACGGGAGGGCGCGCGATGCCGGAAGCTGTCAGGTGTGACCCTCCGCGTCTTCGCCGCCGTCCCACCGCGCCCGTCTCATGTCGATGCGCGGCAGGTGGCCCTCGGCGGCGCGGCTCGCCTCTCTCAGGGGCGTGCCCTCCGCGCGGTAGTGGCCGAGCGCCCGCTGTTCGTGCCCCGGCAGCAGCACGCCGTCCGCGCGGACCACACGCCACCACGGGACGGCTCCCCCGTAGAGCGCCATCACCCGGCCCACCTGGCGGGGGCCGCCTTCCGCCAGCCACTCGGCCACGTCCCCGTAGGTCATGACGCGGCCCGGCGGGATCAGTTCCGCGACGTCGAGAACCCGCTCCGCGTAGGCGGGCAGGGCTTCCGCCGGCTCGTCGGGGGCGGAGTCGTACCCCGGTCCGGCCTGCTGCGGACGGGTGTCCTCCGGAAGGCTCTCCTCGCTCATCCGCCCCATCCTGCCCCACCCCACCGACAACGGGACGCGCGCGCTCCCGAGCGTCTCCTTCGCCCCGCGACAGCGCGTCGGGCAGACTGTCCGCCCCCGCATGTGCACCCTGATGCCCCCGTGTGTCGGTGTGGCATGCCACCATCGTGCGGGCGGTGACCGGTGATACGAGACCAAGAAGAGACGATGAAGCAGCAGGGTGCGCACCCCGGGGACACGGAGGGCACCTCTGACGCTTCGTCGCGCCCGGGCACCGGCGACCGCGGCGTGAAGGGCCCGGGCAAGAAGGCCCGGACACCCGCCGACGAGCCGGACATCGCGCACATCGACGAGGTGGAGGGCGACGAGCCGCTGCTCCCCGCGCGCGTGCACCGCCCGTCGGACCTGATGCGGCTGCTGGTCGGCGTGCTCGCCGTGGCGCTGCTGATCGGGATCGCCGCGTTCGCGCACGGCACCACCTCCGGTCTCGAACAGGACATCAACAAGGGCACCGGGCAGGCGCCCGACCTGCTCATCAAGATCGCCGGACTCGCCTCCAGCATCGCGATCCTGCTGGTGCCGGTCGCCTTCGCGATCGAGCGGCTGATCAAACGGGACGGGCTCCGGATCGCCGACGGCGTCCTCGCGGCCGTGCTCGCCCACGGCGTGACCCTCGCCACGGACCTGTGGGTCGCCCGGGCCGCCCCCGACTCGATCCAGGAGGCGCTCACCCAGCCCTCCCCCGGCGACATCCACGCCCTGACCGACCCCGTGCACGGCTACTTGGCGCCGGTCATCGCCTACATGACGGCCGTCGGCATGTCCCGCCGCCCGAGATGGCGCGCGGTGCTCTGGGTGGTGCTGCTGCTCGACGCCTTCTCGATGCTCGTCACCGGCTACACGACCCCGTTCTCGATCATCCTGACGGTGCTGATCGGCTGGACGGTGGCCTACGGCACGCTGTACGCGGTCGGCTCGCCCAACGTGCGGCCCACGGGGCAGACCCTCATGGCGGGACTGCGGACCGTCGGATTCCGCCCGGTCAGCGCGTCCCGCGAGGACCACTCGGACAACCCGGACACCGGCGACCGCGGCCGGCGCTACTTCGTGACCCTGGAGGACGGTCCCCCGCTGGACGTCACGGTGGTCGACCGGGAGCAGCAGGCGCAGGGCTTCTTCTACCGTGCCTGGCGCAACCTCACCCTGCGCGGCTTCGCCACCCGCAGCAGTCTCCAGTCGCTGCGGCAGGCCCTGGAGCAGGAGGCGCTGCTGGCGTACGCGGCGATCGCGGCCGGCGCCAACGCGCCCAAGCTGATCGCCACCTCCGAGCTCGGCCCGGACGCGGTGATGCTCGTCTACGAGCACAGCGGCGGCCGCACCCTGGACTCGCTGCCGGACGAGGAGATCACCGACGACCTGCTGCGCGACACCTGGCACCAGGTCAAGGCGCTGCAGTCCCGGCGCATCGCGCACCGCAGGCTGGTGGGCGACGCGATCCTGGTGGATCGTTCCGGCACGGTGATCCTCACCGACCTGCGCGTGGGCGAGATCGCGGCGGGCGATCTGCTGCTGCGGATGGACATCTCCCAGTTGCTGGTGACGCTCGGTCTCCGGGTGGGCGGCGAGCGGGCGGTCGCCTCGGCCGTGGGCGTGCTCGGCCCGGACGCCGTCGCGGACTGCCTGCCGATGCTCCAGCCGATCGCGCTCAGCCGCTCCACGCGCGCGACGCTGCGCAGGCTGGCCCGGGAGCGGGCGCAGCGCGAGCGCGAGGCGGTCCTGGAGGCCTCCCGGCAGGCCAAGCAGGCGCGCCTGGAGGAGAACGCGGACGAGGGCCCGCCCGTCCTGGGCAAGCCCGACAAGAAGGCCGTGCGGGCGGAGCAGCGGGCCGAGAAGCGGGCGATCGACGAGGCCCTGGAGGAGGCGCGCGAGGAGGACCTGCTCACGCAGATCCGCCACGAGGTGCTGCGGATCCGGCCCCAGGCGCCGGTCGAGCCGGCCCGGCTGGAGCGGGTGCGGCCGCGCACGCTGATCAGTTTCATCGCCGGCGCGATCGGCGCGTACTTCCTGCTGACGCAGCTGACGCACATCGAGTTCGGGCCGCTCATCGCCAACGCCGAGTGGGGCTGGGTCGCCGCTGCCGTGCTGTTCTCGATGGCGAGCTACTTCGCGGCGGCGATGGCGCTGCTGGGGTTCGTCCCCGAGCGCGTGCCGTTCCTGCGGACGGTGGCGGCGCAGGTCGCCGGATCGTTCGTGAAGATCGTCGCCCCGGCCGCGGTGGGCGGCGTGGCGCTGAACACGCGCTTCCTGCAGCGCGCGGGCGTGCGCCCGGGGCTCGCGGTGGCGAGCGTGGGCGCCTCGCAGCTGTTCGGGCTCGGCTGCCACATCCTGATGCTGCTGTCCTTCGGCTATCTGACCGGCACCGAGAAGACCCCGTCGCTGTCGCCGTCCCGGACGGTCATCGCCGGTCTGCTGACCGTGGCGGTACTCGTGCTCGTGGTCACGTCGGTGCCGTTCCTGCGGAAGTTCGTCGTCACGCGCGTGCGCTCGCTGTTCGCGGGTGTCGTGCCGCGCATGCTGGACGTGCTCCAGCGGCCGCAGAAGCTGGTCACGGGCATCGGCGGCATGCTGCTGCTGACCGCCTGCTTCGTGATGTGCCTGGACGCCTCGATCCGCGCGTTCGGCGACGAGTCGACCTCGATCAGCATCGCCAGCGTCGCCGTCGTCTTCCTGGCGGGCAACGCCCTCGGGTCCGCGGCGCCGACCCCGGGCGGCGTCGGCGCGGTCGAGGCGACCCTGACGGTCGGCCTGATCGCCGTCGGGCTCCCGAAGGAGGTCGCGGCACCGGCGGTGCTGCTGTTCCGCCTGCTGACCCTGTGGCTGCCGGTGCTGCCGGGCTGGCTCGCCTTCAACCACCTCACCCGCAAACAGGCCCTCTGACACCGCCCGTCCGCCTCCCGCGCCGTGGGGGCGGGCCACCGGGCGGGCCGTCGCCCGCCGCGACGAGGTGCCGGCCCCGGGGTCCGGACCCGCCCGCCCCTCTTACCTCGTACGGCACGCGTCCCGCGCGCCGCGGTCCCCGCCGCCGCAGGATGGAACCATGCCGACCCTCCTCCGCCTGCGCGCCGCCGCCCTGACCGCCACCGCCGTAGTGCTGTCCACCGTGCTGGCGGGCTGCGGGGGTGACGGCGCCGAGGACGAGGACCTCACACGGCAGGAGCTGGAGTGGAAGGCCTGTCCGGCCCCGGACGAGGCGCAGGGCTCAGGCCCCGCACCCTCCCCGCTGCCGGACGACGGCGAGTGGCAGTGCGCCACCATGAAGGCCCCCCTCGACTGGGACGAGCCCGAGGGGGACACGATCGGCCTCGCACTGATCCGGGTCAGGACCACGGGCAGCGCCAGCGAGCGCATCGGCTCGCTCGTCTTCAACTTCGGCGGCCCCGGCGGCTCGGGCGTCAAGACGCTGCCCGCCTTCGCCGAGGACTACGGGACCCTGCGCACCCGTTACGACCTGGTCAGCTTCGACCCGCGCGGAGTCGGCCGCAGCGAGCCTGTGATCTGCGAGAACGACCAGCAGCTGGACGCGTACTTCCAGCAGGACGCGACCCCCGACGACACGGCGGAGCGCACCCGGCTCCTGGACAACACCAAGGAGTTCAACGACGCCTGCGAGAAGAACTCCGAGAAGATGCTGCCGAACGTGGGCACCACCGACGCCGCCCGCGACCTGGAGCTGATGCGCCAGGTCCTCGGCGACGGCAAGCTGCACTACTTCGGCTTCTCCTACGGCACCGAACTCGGCGGCGTCTACGCCCACCTGTTCCCCCGGCGGGTCGGCCGCGCCGTGTTCGACGCCGTCGTCGACCCCACGCAGAACCCCGAACAGGGCTCACTGGGGCAGGCCGAGGGCTTCCAGCTCGCACTGGACAACTTCGCCGAGGACTGCGTGTCGAAGACCGAGGAATGCCCCATCGGCGACAGCGCGCAGGACGTGAAGGACCGTATCGCCGCGCTGCTGAGGGACCTCGACCGCAAGCCGATCCAGGGGATCTTCCCGCGGGAACTGACGCAGACCGCGGCGACCAACGGCATCGTGCAGGCGCTGTACTCGCAGGATTTTTGGGAATACCTCACCGAGGGCCTGCAGCAGGCGTACGAGGGCGACGGCAGCACCCTGATGCTGCTGTCCGACTCGATGAACGGACGCAGCGAGAACGGCGAGTACGACAACTCGACCGCCGCGCACACCGCCATCAGCTGCGCCGACACCAGACCGCGCTACGACACCGCCTACGTCGAGCGGAAACTGCCCGAGTTCCGGGCGGCGTCCCCCCTGTTCGGCGACTACCTGGCCTGGGGCATGGTCGGCTGCACCGACTGGCCCGTGCCGGGCGCCGCCGACCACCCGGACGTGAGCGCCCCCGGTGCCCCGCCGATCCTGGTCATCGGCAACACCGGTGACCCCGCCACCCCTTACGAGGGGGCGCGGGCGATGGCGAAGGCGCTGGGCGAGGGCGTCGGCGTCGAGCTGACGTACCGGGGGCAGGGACACGGCGCCTACGACAGCAAGAACAAGTGCGTGCAGGACACGGTGCACGGCTACCTGCTGGACGGCAAGGTGCCGCGGTCCGGGACCGTCTGCGGCTGAGCGCCGGCACGGTCGCCACGGCCCTGGCCGCCCGGCCGGTACCACACCCCCCCCCCACGGCCCTGGCCGCCCCGGTCGGAATCACACCCCCACCGCGGTCCGACGAAACAGCAGGTCACAAGGTTGTCCACAGGCCGGAACGGCCGACGCGGGGATCTGCCTACCATGGCTCGACCGCCATCCGCGGCACGGCGCGGACGGCTTGCGAGGGGGGATGGGTGTCATGTCGCGTTTCCTGCGGTGGACCGCTACGGCGGCCGCCTCGGCACTGCTGGCGGCCGGGTGCAGCGCCGGCTCGTCCGACGACGGCGACGGCGGGCTCTCCTGGGGCCGTTGCAAGGCCACCGCCGACGCCCCGGCACCGAGCGGCGAATGGCGGTGCGCCACGCTGAAGGTGCCACTGGACTGGTCGAAGCCGGACGGCGAGACGATCGGGCTGGCACTGATCCGCGCCAAGGCCCGCGGCGGCGACCGCGCCGGCTCGCTGTTGTTCAACTTCGGCGGCCCGGGGGCCTCGGGCGTGTCCATGATGCCGTCGTACGCCCCGACCGTCTCCCGGCTGCGTGAGCGCTACGACCTGGTGAGCTGGGACCCGCGCGGAGTGGGCGCCAGCGAGGGGGTGCGCTGCCGCGGCGACAAGGAGATCCAGGCCGCCGAGTCGCTGGACGTCACCCCGGACACACCCGCCGAGGAGAAGGCGTACTTCGCGGACGCCGCCGATTTCGGCCGGGGCTGCCGGAAGGACGCCGGCGCGCTGATGGCGCACGTCTCGACCGCCGACTCGGCCCGCGACATGGACCGCATCCGCCAGGCCCTCGGCGACGACAGGATGAACTACTTCGGCATCTCCTACGGCACGGAACTGGGCGGCACCTACGCCCATCTGTTCCCCGAGAAGGTCGGGCGGATGACGCTCGACGCGGTCGTCGACCCCGGCGCCGACACGGTGGGCCACGCGAAGAACCAGGCCAGGGGCTTCCAGCGCGCGCTGAACGGCTACCTGAAATCCACGGGCCAGGACCCGCGGGAGGGCTCACGCAAGATCGCGGCCCTGCTGCGGCGGCTCGACGCCCGTCCCCTGCCGGCCGGCACTCCCGGGCGGAAGCTCACCCAGACGCTCGCGGTGACGGGCATCATCCTGCCGCTCTACAACAAAGACAGCTGGCCGACGCTCACCAGCGCCCTGGACGCGGCCGAGCGCGGCGACGGCTCGGAGCTGCTGGCCCTCGCCGACGGCTACAACGAACGCGACCCGTCGGGCCGCTACGGCACCACCACGCACGCACAGCGGGTCATATCGTGCCTGGACGACCGGCAGCGGCCCACCGCGGCCGAGACGAAGAAGCTGCTGCCGGAGTTCGAGAGGATCTCCCCGGTGTTCGGGACGTTCCTCGGCTGGGACACGGCCGGCTGGTGCCACGACTGGCCGGTGCCCGGACAGCACGACACCCCGGAGGTGAGCGCCCCGGGCGCCGCGCCGGTCCTGGTGGTGGGCAACACCGGCGACCCCGCCACGCCCTACGAGGGCGCGCGCCGGATGGCCGACGAGCTGGGCAAGGGCGTCGGGGTGCTGCTCACCTGGCGGGGCGAGGGACACGGCGCGTACGGCAGCGGGAGCGACTGCGTCGACTCCACGGTGGACGCGTACCTGCTGGACGGCTCGGTCCCGGAGGACGGCAAGGTCTGTTCATGACGACGGCGGGGGCTCCGGGCACCCGTGGTGCGCGAAGCCCCCGCGGCGGGGAGAGGCTGGCCGGGCTCGGCTCAGTAGACCGGCTTGCTCGGCTCGATCTGGTTGACCCAGCCGATCACGCCGCCGCCGACGTGGACGGCGTCCGAGAAGCCCGCGGACTTCAGGACCGCCAGGACTTCCGCACTGCGGACACCCGTCTTGCAGTGCAGGACGATCTTCTTGTCCTGCGGGAGGCTCTCCAGGGCGGTGCCCATGAGGAACTCGTTCTTCGGGATGAGCCGGGCGCCCGGGATGGAGACGATCTCGTACTCGTTCGGCTCGCGGACGTCGATGATGTCGATGCTCTCGCCGTCGTCGATCCACTCCTTGAGCTGCTTGGGAGTGATCGTGGAGTCGGCGGCCGCCGCCTGGGCCTCCTCGGACACGACGCCGCAGAAGGCCTCGTAGTCGATGAGCTCGGTGACGGTCGGGTTCTCGCCGCAGACCGCGCAGTTCGGGTCCTTGCGGACCTTCACCTGGCGGTACTGCATCTCCAGGGCGTCGTAGATCATCAGACGGCCGACCAGCGGCTCGCCGATGCCGGCGAGGAGCTTGATGGCCTCGTTGACCTGGATGGAGCCGATGGACGCGCACAGCACGCCCAGCACGCCGCCCTCGGCGCAGGAGGGGACCATGCCGGGGGGCGGGGGCTCCGGGTACAGGCAGCGGTAGCAGGGACCGTGCTCGGACCAGAAGACGGAGGCCTGGCCGTCGAAGCGGTAGATCGAACCCCACACGTACGGCTTGTTCAGCAGCACGCAGGCGTCGTTGACCAGGTAACGGGTCGCGAAGTTGTCCGTGCCGTCGACGATCAGGTCGTACTGGCTGAAGATGTCCATCACGTTGTCGGCCTCAAGCCGCTCTTCGTGCAGGACCACGTTCACGTACGGGTTGATGCCCTTGACGCTGTCCCGGGCGGACTCGGCCTTCGGGCGGCCGATGTCGGCCTGGCTGTGGATGATCTGACGCTGCAGGTTCGACTCGTCGACCTCGTCGAACTCCACGATGCCGAGGGTGCCGACGCCCGCGGCGGCCAGGTACATCAGCGCCGGCGAGCCCAGGCCGCCGGCGCCCACACACAGCACCTTGGCGTTCTTCAGCCGCTTCTGCCCGTCCATCCCGACGTCGGGGATGATCAGGTGGCGGGAGTACCTGCGAACCTCGTCTACGGTGAGCTCGGCAGCCGGCTCGACCAGGGGTGGCAACGACACGGGGACTCCGTTGGTCGGTCAATCACTACGGTTGTTCTCCCCGTAACACTGCCATGCGCTTTTTCATTCCGAGACACCTGTTCCGATACGCGAGACGAACTCGTCCCAGTAGCCGGGCATGGCCTCCCAGGGGTCGACGCGTCCGCCGCGATCGGTGCGGTCCGTGAACCAGACGGTGGCCGCACCCTGCCAGCGGGCGATGCGCAGTGCCTCCTCCAGGTGGGGGCGGGGCACGCCGTGGACGAAGTGGCAGAAGCGCTCGGGCGGATGGGCGGCGGTCCACTCGGCCACCTGCGACCAGCGGTAGTCGCTCCAGGGGCCGGAGAAGGTGACCAGCTGGTCGGCGTGCTCGGCGTAGCCGGGGTGTGGGTAGGTGCCGTGTCCGAGGACGATGTGGGGATCGTCACGGATCACGCGGAGCGTGGCGACCGTGCGCCGGACTTCGGGCAGCTCGGCGCGGTCGGCCGGGCAGCGGTCCAGGAGGTAGCCGTCGACCTGGTACCAGTCGGCGAACCGGTGGGCGTCCGAGATCAGTTCGCCGAAGGCCCGGAATCCGTACCGGGTGTCGAGGCGGCCGAGGACCCGGACGCCCGCGTCGCGCAGGCGCCGGGCCGCCTCCAGGCAGTGCGGGTCGGGGCGGCTGCCGGGGCCGTCGGCCACGTTCAGGACCACCCAGTGCAGCGGGATGCCGGGGCGGGTGAGCTCTCCCCACTCGGTGGGGGCGAGCAGGGGGTGGGCGTAGCCGGGGACGCCGAGCCCGAGGCGGAGTTCCGTGCTCGACGAGCGGGTCCGTGCGCTGGTCAGATGCGGCATGCCGCCTCCATCCAGATGTCGGCGAGGGACTCCTCCAGACCGATCCGGGGACGCCATCCGAGCCGGTCGCGGGCGGTGCGCACATCGGCCTGCTGCCAGCTGCCGCAGCCGTCCGGGTACGGGTACGCGACCGGAGGCACGTGGTCGGGGTCCGGCCGGGGGTGTCCGATGGCCGAGCGCAGGGCGCCGGGCGGGCCGTCGAGCTCGTGGAGGGCGCCGCCGTATCCGGCGACGCGGGCGAGGACGGCGGCGGCGTCGCGCAGGCGCACGGCGCGTCCGGAGCCGATGTTGATGACGCCCTGTGCGGCGGAGAGGGAGGCGGCGTGGACGGCCCGGGCCACGTCGCGGACGTCGACGAAGTCGCGCTGGGCGCCGAGGCCGCCGAGTTTCAGCTCGCCGTCGCCGGACTGCATGGCGCGGCGCATGGCCTCGGCGAGACGGCCGAGCGGGGAGCCCGCGGGGGTGCCGGGCCCGGCCGGTGAGAAGACGCGCAGGACGACGGCGTCCAGGCCGGAGCCGAGGACGAGTTCGGTGGCGGCGAGTTTGCTGACGCCGTACGGGCCGCCGGGGCGGGGCACGGCGTCCTCGGCCGTGGAGGAGCCGGGCTGGCTGGGGCCGTACTCGGCGCTGCACCCGATCTGCACCAGCCGGGCGCCGCAGCCGCTGCGGCGCAGGGCCTCGCAGACGGTGGCCACGGCGACGGTGTTGTGGCGGGTGAGTTCGCGGGCGCCGCCGCGGGTGGCACCGGCGCAGTTCACGACGACGCCCGGGTGGACCGCGTCGAGGAAGCGGGTGAGGGCACCGGGGCTGCCGGACGCGAGGTCGAAGCGGACGTCGGCGTCGTCACCGCGGCCGAGGGCGGTGAGCTGGACGGCCGGGTCGGCGAGCAGGCGGTCGGCGACGAAGCGCCCGATGTAGCCGTTGGCTCCGATCAGCAGGACTCTCATCGCGCGGCTCCCGGGGTGGCCGGGGCTCCTGGGTGGGTGGTCATGGCGTTCTCCTAGGGGGCGGGTAGGACGGTGTGGCGGGTGCCTGCGGCGGTGGGGCCGCCGTCGGGGCGGTCACCGGTCGGGCTCCGCAGGTGCGTGGGCCGAGGCCCGGGTCAGCTTGCGGATCGCGTGGGCGAGGAGGGCGAGGGCCGCCGCTCCGCAGACGAGGGCCGGCACACTGCCGGCGCCCCAGGCGGTGACGAGCCGTTCGACCGGTGTGGCCAGCGGGCCGCAGCCGGGGAGGCGGGAGGTGAAGACCAGGGCGAGGGCGGACGCCTCGAGGGTGGCCGCCGCGGTGAGGACGACGGCCGGGGCGTAGGTGAAGCCGTGGACGGTGAGCAGGCGGGCCAGGAAGAGCAGGGCGCCCAGGGCGAGGGCCTCCGGGTAGGCCGCGGGCTGGCCGAGGACCGCCGCGCACAGGGCCAGCAGGATTGCCAGGACGCCCAGGAACAGGGCGAACGAACCGAGCATGAGCGGTCGTACGGCGGCGGCGAAGTCCTCCAGGCCCCGGCTCGACGCGAGTCGGCGACGGGCACGCGCGGTGAGCAGGTGGGCGATCCAGGCCGCGGGCGCGCAGGCCAGGGTGAGGCCGAGGACGGGGGCGGCGCTGACGGGCCAGGGCCCGTCGGCCGCTCCCGTGGGGAGGGTGTCGGGGCCGCCGGTGAGGGCGCTGAGCAGCAGGCCGTTGCCGAGGAGCGCGTAGGCGGCGAGCCACAGGGTCCACGGGGTGGTGCGGCCGGCGGCGGCGCCGGGCCGGGGCCCGGGCCGGCCCGCGTCGGTTCTGCTCAGGGGACCCTGACGCAGGGCCGCGCGCAGGGCCAGGGCGACGGCGAGGGCACCGGCGGTGGCCGCGAACAGGCGGCTGCGGCCCTGGGTGAGGTGCGCGGCGGCCACGGCGGCGGCGCACAGGGCGCCCGGCAGCAGCGCCAGGAGGACCCACCCGGCGCGGACCCGGGGTACAGCGGGTGCGGCGGGCGGGGGCGCGTCCGCGTCCCGGGCGACCCGCGCGTACATCTCCTCCGCCAGGGAGAAGACGTCCCGGTGGCGGAAGCGGGCGGCGGTGCGGTCGGTGATGCCGTGGGCCTCCAGTCCCGCCGCGATCTCCAACGGGTCGACGGCGCGTTCGCAGAGCTCCCGGTGCCGGTGCATCAGCGCCTTCACGGGGTCGGCGGCACCCCGGCGGGGTGAGGGCGTCCGGTGACCGGCGCCAGCTCCCCGGCTCGCGACCGGTTCGCCATCCACCCCGGTCCCGAGACCCACCGGCGGCTTACCATCGACGACCGCTTCCCGGCCCACCGGCGGCCTCCCGTCGGCGACGGCGTCCCGACCCGTCGACGGCATTCCCTCGGCGTCGGTCGCGGCCTCGCCGCGGCTGGCAGAGCCCAGCGCTCGCTCCGAGGGCGCGTCCCATGCCCCCGGGCTGGTCGGTGTGCCCGGTCGGTCCAGTTCTCCGAGGTCCTTCACCGCGCTCCCTCCTGGGCGGGGACGTGCGGGGTGGCGCGCACGGGGCGGGCGGTGGCCCATCCGGGGCCGGTGCGGGCGGCGAGGCTGGGCGACGGGGCGGACCAGCGGACCGGGACCCGGGCCTCGGCGGGGACCGCGAAGGGCAGCGGCTGCCCCGCCCCGTCGAGGGCGCGCCGGACGGGCGCGCGCGAGACGATCTCCAGGTAAATGCCGTGAAATGCCTCGATGTTCTGCTCGACCGTGAACAGTTCGAGAGCCCGGGCCCGAGCGGCCGCGCCCAGGCGCGCACGGCGCTCGGGGTCGCGCAGCAGCGCCACGCACGCCTCGGCGAGCGCCCGCGGATTGCGCGGCGGTACGACGAGACCGGTGCCGCCGATGACCTCCACGACCGCGCCGGCGTCCGTCGAGACGGTGGCCCGTCCGGACAGCATGGCTTCGACGAGGCTGATCGGGAAGCCCTCGACGACGCTGGACAGGACGGTCACGGCGGAGGAGGCGTACGCGTCGGCGGGGCGCGGGAGTTCCGGCCCGCCGATCTCCTCGAAGGAGACGGGGTTGTCGCCGGGGGTGTGCGGGCCGTCGGCCTCGTCGGGGAAGAGCTGGGCGGCGAGTCCTCGGCAGTGGAGGAGGTAGGCCGCACCCTCGGGACCGGCGGGCGCGCCGACGATGCGCAGGCGGGTCTTCGGCCGCTGCCTGCGGATCTCGGCGAAGGCGTGCAGCAGGGAGACCAGGTCCTTGGCGGGCTCGACGCGGCCGACCCAGACGAGCGTGTCCGGGTCCGCGCACTCCGGGGACTCGCCGACCTTGGCGAAGGGCCGGGCGTCCATGCCCGGGTGGACCGTGCGGAGCTTCTCGCGGTCGGCACCGCAGCGCTCCTGCCAGCGGCGGGTGTGCGTGTTGCCGGCGGTGACGACCTCGGCCTGCCGGTAGGCCTCGGCCGCGAGGCGGCCCTGGAACGCCGCGAGCAGGGACCGTACGGCGGGCGGGGCGTCCGGGGTGGTGAGGTAGTGCGTGCGCAGGCGTACGCCGTACTCGGTCACCAGCAGGGGCACGCCGGTGAAGTGCCGGGCCAGCAGCCCCGGCAGGAGTGCCGCGCCGCCGGACGCGGCGTGGCACACGTCGACCGCGCCGAGCCCGTCGTCCTCGTACCAGTCGAGGGAGAGCGGGCGCAGGGCGCGTTCCAGGTACCCGGCGACGGTGAGCAGATCCGGTACCCGTGCCTCGCGGGCGGCGCGCTGGGCGCCGGGCGCGCGGCAGGCGCGCTCCAGCGTGCGGACGGCGGCCTCCGAGCGCAGTGCGCCCACCAGGCCGCCGCTCTCGCGGGCGAGTTCGGCGAGTCCGTACAGCGCGTTGGCGAAACGGTCCGCCTCGGAGGTCGACGCGTTCCCGGCCGTCCCTGTGGCGCCTGCCGCCGCCCCCGGCGTGGAGCGCGTCGAGCCGCACAGCACCGCGGCCAGTTCCCCGAAGCACTCGCCGAACCGGCGCCGGGCCCGGCGTCCCAGCAGCACCTCGTCGTCCTCGGCCATCCACAGCGGCGCGGTCCGCACCCTGCGCACGTTCGGCGGCAGCGGGACCCAGCCCTCGTCCTCCTGGCGCTGGCTGCGGCTGAGCGCGTAGACGTCGAACTCGTGCTGTGCGAGCCCGTGCACCAGCCGGTCGCACCAGAGCCTGGCGTCCCCGCTCACGTACGGATAGCCCGCCTCCGTCAGCAGTCCGATGCGCACGCGTGCACCCCCGATCTCCCGTATGAGGAGCCGCCGTTGCCCGGCGGCTCGCAGCGGGACGAACGTATGCGGACAAGGCGGTGGTACGACGGACGGTTGTCCGTCGCACCACCAAAAGGGGTGAACGGTCGTAACTTTCCCGTGCGGGTCGCGTTCCGTCGCGCTAGGAGATCAAGCGGACACGGATCGTCATGCCGCGGCCAACTCCCGCCGTTCCGCCCGGCGTCGCGCGGCGGCTTCCGGGTCGAGCGCGGGCACGGCGGCGAGCAGCTGCCGGGTGTACGGGTCCCGCGGCGAGGCGTACACCTCGCCGACCGGTCCCTCCTCGACCACGCTGCCCCGCCGCATCACCGCGACCCGGTCGCTGACCTGGCGCACCACGGCCAGGTCGTGCGCGACGAAGACCAGCGCGAGCCCCAGTTCGCGCTGCAACTCGCCCAGCAGGGTGACCACCTGGGCCTGCGTGGTGACGTCGAGCGCGGAGACCGGTTCGTCGCAGACGAGGACGCGGGGGTCCGCGGCGAGCGCCCGGGCGATGCCGACGCGCTGGCGCTGGCCGCCGCTGAACTCGTGCGGATAGCGGTCGCGGTGGGCCGCCGCGAGCCCCACGCGCTCCAGCAGTTCCCCGACGCGCTCCCGGATGCGCCCCTCGTGCCGCTCGCCCCGCGCGCGCAGCGGGTCGGCGATGGACTCGGCCACGGTGCGGCGGGGGTTGAGCGAGGAGACGGGGTCCTGGAAGACCATCTGCACGGCCGGGTGCACACCGGTGTGCGGCTCGCCCTCGAAGCTGATCGACCCCGCCGTCGGCTCCAGCAGTCCGACGAGCATGCGCCCCAGGGTCGTCTTGCCGCTGCCGCTCTCCCCCACGATGCCGAGGGTCTCGCCGCGCCGCAGGGTCAGCGACACGTCGCGCACGGCCGTGACCGCCCGCTTCCCGCGTCCGAACTCGCGCCGCAGCCCGGTCGCCTCCAGGACGACGTCCTCGGGCACCGCTCGGGCCTTGGCCGCCGCCGAAGCCTCGGGCACCGCTCGGGCCTTGGCCGCCGCCGAAGCCTTGGGCACCGCCAAGGCCTCGGGCACCGCCAGAGCCTCGGGCACCGCCAGGGCCTCGGGTGGCGCGTCGAGCCGGGGAACGGCGGCCAGCAGTTCGCGGGTGTAGGGCTCGGCCGGCGCGCCCAGCACGGTGCCGACCGGGCCGTGCTCGACCGCCCGGCCGTGCCGCATCACCAGCACCTCGTCGACGCTCTCGGCGGCGACGCCCACGTCGTGGGTGACGAGCAGCAGCCCCATGCCGGTCTCCTCGCGCAGGCTGTGCAGCAGATCGAGGACCTGGGCCTGCACGGTCACGTCGAGGGCGGTCGTCGGCTCGTCGGCGATCAGCAGGCCGGGCTCGCACGCGAGGGCCATGGCGATCAGGGCGCGCTGGCGCATGCCGCCGCTGAACTCGTGCGGCCGGGACCGGGACCGGCGGACCGCGTCGGGAATGCCCACGCGGTCCAGGACGTCCACGGCACGCGCGCGTGCCGCCCGCCGGGACACGCGCGCGTGCAGGCGGTACACCTCGGCGATCTGGTCGCCGATCGCGTAGTACGGGTCGAGGGAGGACAGCGGGTCCTGGAAGACCATCGCCACCTTGCCGCCGCGCAGCCGGCGCAGCTCCCGCTCGGAGGCCCGCTGCACGTCGGTGCCCGCCACCTCGACCGTGCCCGCGACCCGTGCCCCCGTGCCGCGGTGCAGGCCGAGCAGGGCGGACGCCACGGTCGACTTGCCGGATCCGGACTCGCCGACCAGAGCCAGGGCGGCACCCTCCTCCAGGCGGAAGGACAGTCCGTCGACGGCCCGCAGCCAGCCGAAGTCCACGCGCAGCTCGCGCACGTCGACCAGGCTCATGTCAGCACCACCCGTCGGTCGGCCACCGCGTACAGCACGTCCGCGACGGCGTTGGCCAGGACCACGAAGAAGCCGGTCACCAGCACCATGCCGACGACCACCGGCAGGTCGACGACCTTGACGGCCTCGACCATCTCCCGGCCGATGCCGGGCAGTCCGAAGAGCGTCTCGGTGAGGACGGCACCACCGAACAGGACGCCGATGTTGTTGGCGTTCACGGCGATGAGCGGGGCCACCGCGCCGCGCAGGGCGTGCCGCCGGATGATCGCCCGCTCGCTCACGCCGTAGGCCCGGAAGGTGCGGACGTGGTCCTCGGCGAGGGTCTCCAGCATCGCGGCCCGGGTGAGCCGGGCGTACGTCGCGGACTCGATGAGCGCGAGGGACAGCCAGGGCAGCAGCAGGTTCCAGGCCCACTGTTCGGGGTCGTCGGTGAAGGCGACGTACTGCGGGAAGGGCAGCAGCTCCAGCTGCCCGCAGACGACGATCATCAGGACGAGCCCGATGACGAAGACGGGCGTCGACATGCCCGCCAGGGTGAGGGTGGTCAGCAGCCGCTCGGTGAGCCGCCCGCGCCGCCACACGGACAGCACGCCGGTGCCGACGCCGATGACCAGCCACAGCACCATCGCGCCCAGCGCGAGGGAGGCCGTGACCGGCAGCTTGGCCAGGATCAGCGCGGTGACCTGCTGGTCGCTCTGGTACGACAGCCCGAGGCAGGGCGCCGGGCAGTGCTGGACCGAGGTGCCGGTGGAGTAGTCCCGGCCGGCGACGAGGCCTTCCAGGAAGTGCCAGTAGCGCGTGTACAGGGGGTCGCCCAGGTGGAGTTGCTCGGCCACCTGCTGCACCTGGGCGGGTGAGCAGCGCGGCCCGCAGGTGATCTGGGCGACGTTGCCGGGCGTGACGTAGAAGACGACGTAGATGATCACCGAGAGGGAGAGGAGGGTGATCAGGGCGCCGAGGGCGCGGCGCAGCGCGAAACCCGCGAAGCCGCTCACGAGGCCTCCTTCCTGCGGCCCGTCCCGACGCGCAGGCGCGAGGAGGCGCGGGGGTCGAGGGCGGTGCGCACACCGTCGCCGAGCACGGTGAGGGCGAGCACCGTGACGAACAGCGCGCCCGCGGGCAGCAGCAGGTACTGCGGCGCCGCCTGGTACCAGACGTCGGCGGAGGTGAGCATCTGCCCCCAGGAGGGCGTCGGCGGCTTCACGCCCACGCCGAGGAAGGACAGGGCCGCCTCGACGGTGATGTTCGTCGGGACGAGGATCGCCGCGAAGGTGATGACGGGGGCCGCGAGGCCGGGCAGCAGCTCGCGCCGGGCGATCCGGACGGTGCCCCAGCCGCTGAGCCGGGCGGCGGCGACGTAGTCGAGCTGTTTGAGGGTGAGCGTCTGGGCGCGCACCATCTTGGCGAGCGTCCCCCAGCCGGAGACCAGGCCCACGACCAGCGCCACCAGCACCGGGCGCGGGAAGCTCGTGGGCACGACGGCGAGCAGGGCGAGCGCGACGACCATCAGCGGCATCGCCACGAAGATGTCGGCGACCCGGGTGAGCAGGAGGTCCACCCAGCGGTTGCCGAGCCCGGCCGCGACACCGACGGCGACGCCCAGCACGAGCTGCACGACCGTCGCCGCGAGCGCCACGCCGAGCGAGACGCGCGCGCCGTACACCAGCCGCGCGAACAGGTCCCGGCCGGTCTGCGGTTCGACGCCGAGCCAGTGGTCGGAGCTCGCGCCGCCGAACGGCCCGACGGGCACGCCGCCGCGCGCGGAGTCCACCAGGGAGGGGTGGTAGCCGGTCGGGTCCTGGCCCTCGATCGCGGTGAGCAGGGGCGCGGCGAGGGCGACCAGGACGAGCAGCGCGACGACGGCCGCCGCGACGAGGGCGGCGCGCTGCGTCCGCAGCCGCCGCCAGAACTGTCGGGCCCCCGAGGCGGCCGGGGCGGTGGTGTCCGTCCCGGCCGCCTCGACGGTGAGGAGTGCCTCGCTCACGGCGTCACTTCACCGCGACCTGCGAGACGTCCAGCACACCGGTCCAGTCGCTGATCACGACGTTCTTGACGTCCTTGCCGTACAGACGCTTGTAGACGGGGTGGAACAGCGGGACGGTCAGGGCCTTCTCGCCGATCTTCTTGTCCAGTGCGCCCCACCTCCGGGCGGCCTGGTCGAGATCCGTCAGCTTGTTGATCGCGTCGATCTCCGCGTTGACCGTCTTGTCGTCCAGCAGGCCCGTGTTGAAGTTCGCGCCGTCCTCGACGATCTGCCGGCCGTCGAAGATCGGGGCGAGGAAGGGACCGCCGGAGGGCCAGTCGGCGCCCCAGTGGGCGAGGAAGAAGCCCGGCTCGGTCTTCACGTCGTGGATCGTGTCGGAGTAGTCGTTCTCCTCCAGGCCCTGGAGCCTGACCGTGATGCCGGCCTTCTTGAGCGCGTCCTGGACGGCGGTCGCGATCTCCGGGCTGGTCTCGAAGTCCCGGGCGTTGGAGTGCGTGAGCGTGACGGTCAGGCCGTTGGGGTGCCCGGCCTCCTTGAGCAGCCGCTTCGCCTTGACCGGGTCACCGGCCCTGCCCGCCGGGAAGTGGTCGTAGGGCGTGTACCCGAAGGACTTCTGGTCCGGCAGGAAGGTGGTGGCGGGTTCGGCCAGGGCGGAGCCGCCGGCGGCGTTGACCACGGAGGAGCGGTCGATGGCGTACGAGACGGCCTGCCGCACCTTGACGTCGTCGAACGGCGTGATCCTCGGGTTGAACGCGAGGTAGTTGGTGTAGCCGAAGTGCCCGGTGCCGACGCGGGAGGCGAGGTCCTGGTCGCCGGTCACCTTGGCGAGTTCGGCGGGGCCGAGGTTGGTGTCCGTGGTGACGGCGGCGGCGTCCGCTCCCCGGGACGCGGAGAGCCGCTGGTTGATCACGGACGAGTCGAGCCCGGACCGTACGTCGATCTTGTCCGGGTAGGCCTTGCGCTCGGCGTCGGTCGCGGCGGACCAGTGCGGGTTGCGCTCCAGCACCAGCCGTTCGCCGTCGTTCTCGTTCCGCACGACCTTGTACGGCCCGGACGAGACCGGGTGCTCCTCGTACTTGGTGCCCGTGTCCTTGCTCTTCGGGACGGGCGTGAACTGCGTCTGGGTGGCCAGGTACGGGAACTCGCCCTCGGGCTTGTTCAGGCGGAAGACGATGGTCCGCTCGTCCGGCGTCTCGATCGCGTCCAGGCCCTCGCCGTCCTTGTACGGACCCTGGTAGCCGGCGGCCCCGACCAGCCAGTCCCGCAGGTACGGGGCGCCGCCGGACAGCTCGGGTGCGAACGAGCGCTCGATGCCGTACTTGATGTCGGCGGAGGTGATGGGGGTGCCGTCCTCGTACTTCAGGCCCTTCTTCAGGGTGTACGTCCACACGGTCGCGTCCTTGTTGGGGCGCCCGGTGTCGGTGGCCAGGTCGGGGACGACCTTCGTACCGGCGGCACCGTCCTCGCGGTTGCGGGTGGTGAGCGTGCGGAAGACCAGGGACGGGACGTTGCCGCCGCCGGAGGTGTAGAGGCGGGCCGGGTCGAAGTCCTGCTGGGGGTTGGCGTTCAGGACCGTCAGGGTGCCGCCCTCGTGGGGCGTGGAGTCGCCGCCGGCGCCCTCGGCATCGTTGTCCCCGGGGCCGCAGGCGGCGGCGCCCGCTGCCAGGACCAGGCTCACGGATGCCGCGGCCACGCGGCGCGCTATGACGGACGGTTGGCGCATCGGAATGACGACCTCTCGGAAGGCGTCTCGGATCACGAGACGAAATGACGAAGGGTGAGACGGAGAACGGCAGACGTCTGCCCGGCGCCGGGTCGTCGAAGAAGCCGCGACAGGGTCACGGCGAAGAAAGGGAGAACTCGCGACGCGCGCCTCGGGCGGGCGTCAGCGACAGTGGATGTCGGCCACGCAGAGCGGGGTCACGCCGATGAGCGCCAGCTCGATGGCGGCGCGAACGGAGGCGTGACGGCGAGACATGCCCAGAAATATGTACGAACTCTCCGCGCATGTCAACGCCCGGCTCGCCACACCCTCGATCCGGCCCTCAACTTCTCGGATACGGCCAGGGGTTGGCCTTGCAGCGGACGCCGTCGTGGTCGAGGAACTTGGTCTGCTGCTGCATGACCGGGGCGAGGTCGCCGTCCTTGTCGCAGGTGACGTGACCATAGCCGAGGCGGTGCCCGACCTCGTGGTTGATCAGCATCTGCCGGTAGGCGTGGATGTTGGCGTCGCCGTACGTCTCGGAGCCCTGCGCCCAGCGGTAGGCGTTGATCATCACGCGCTCGGTCGCGGCCGAGTCGCAGGAGACGTTGTCCACGGTGGTGTCCAGGCCGGACTTGGCGCACCAGTCGGCGGTCGTGCCGGGGCTGGCGAGGGTGATGACGAAGTCGGGCTTGCCGGAGTGGATGCGCTCGAAGGTGCGCGCGCCGTCGTGGGCCCAGCTGCGCCGGTCGTTGAGCGTCTTCTGCACGGCCTCGGCGAACAGCCCGGCGTCGAGCCCGAGCCCTTGCTCCACGTCCACGCGGTAGGTGAACTTCTGCCCGGTCCCGGGTGCCTTGGCGATGCCGGGGACGGCGTCGAACCTGCCCGGGCCCTTGAGCGTGGCGCCGAGCGGGTACGTCCGGGCCATCTTCGCGTCGTACGTCAGCGGTGCGGCCTGCGGGGCCGGGGCCGCGTCGGCCCGGCCGGCGGCGCGGGAGGCGGGGTCGCGGACGTCGCGGGCCCGGTCGGTGGCGGACTGCGACTGCACCTCGGCACCGCCCTGGTCGTCGGCGACCTGGCCGGCGACGATCACGGCGAGCACGGTGGTGACGGCCGCGGCCGCGATGCCCGTGAAGGTGCGGCCCTTGCCTCCTCTGCCCGGCGCGGGCGCACCGGTGGGAGGCGTCGCGCCGGGATCGCCGGAGCGGCCGTCGGCCGGGGTGTCCGCGTTCCACTCCGCGACGGAGGCGTAGGCGTCCGCCGCGTGCGCGGAGGCGGGCGTACGGGGCGCGAAGACGTCGTCCTCCTCGTCAAAGGCGTCGAGATAGTCCTGCCGCGGTCCGGGCACGCAGGCCCGGCGCTGCCGGGGTATGGCGGCCCCGGCGGCCGCGCGTCCCGCACCGCTCCCCTTCAGCTCACCCCAGCCACCCCCGGCCTCCCGCTGCTCGGGGTGCCCACCCCGGGCCTGCGCAAAGCCGTGCGCGGGCGTACCGTCGACCGGCCGGCGCACACCCGGCGCGGGAGTCCCGTCCGGCACCCGAGGAACACCCGGCGCGGGCGTCCCGTCAGGCACCCGAGGAACACCTTGCGCGGTCGTCCCGTCAGCCACCCTGGGAACACCGTGCGCAGGCGTCCCGTCAGGCAGCCACGGCACACCCCGGGCCGGCGTGCCGTCGGCGAAGCGCGGCACACCACGCGCGGGAGTCCCGTCCGGCACCCCAGGGGCACCCTGCGCGGGCGTACCGTCGGGCAGCCGCCGTACCCCCCGGGCCGGAGTGCCGTCGGGCAGCCGCGGGAATCCGTGCGCCGGTGTTCCGTCCGGCAGCCACCCCTCCGGCAGGCGCGGCAACCCGTGCGGCGGCGTCTGCTGCGACCGCGTCATATGTGAGCCCGTCACATACGGAGTCGTCACATGCGGCGGCGTGTGCGGAGACTGCGGGCGCGGAGGCTGCGTATGCGGCGGTTGCGGGTGCTCGGGCGCGCCACGCGGCGCGGCGGCCTGCCCCGGTACGGGCCGCGGCCCGGGCACCCGGCGAGGCCCCGCGTTCGACGGCGGCCAGCCGCCGTACCCCGGCCCGGGCGGTGCCGACCGGGCGCCACGGCTCTCGTCCGGCGCCTGGCCCTGCCCGGGCACCGGCCCCTGCGTCGCCGCCCCGGTCCGGCCGTCCCGTGCTGCGGTGGTCTCCGCGGGGTCGCCCTTGGCGACGGCCCCACGGCGGCTGTGGCGTCCCACGTCGCGCCTCAGCCCCCCATGCTCTCGTCGGTGGTGTCCCGGTCGACGGCGTCGTCCGCGCGGGCACGCGAGTCGTCACTGTCCGCCGCGCCCCGCGCCCGCCGCGCGCGCTGCGTTCCCAACTCTCCGGAGTCGTCCAGCAGTTCACGGAACGCCCTGGCGACCGTCTCCGGGTACTCCATCATGGCCACGTGTCCCGCGTCCGGCAACGTCACCAGCCGCGAGTCGCGGAAAGCCCGGGCCGCCTTCTGGGCCATACGGAAGCCCACGAGCTGGTCGCGGCCGCCGTAGACGAGCAGTGTCGGTGCGAGGACGCGCTCGGCCTGGCGCCACAGTCCGTGCTGGCCACCGAGGGTGTAGGCGTTGACGATCCCACGCGCGGAGCGCGCCATCGCGTCCCAGAAGTACGGCAGCCTGAGCCGCCGCTCCATCTCCTCCACCGCGTTGCGGAATCCTTCCGGCGTGACCCGTCCCGGATCTCCGTAGCACAGCGCCATCACGCCGCGGACGCGCTGCTCCGCGGTCCACTCGCGCGTGATGCGCGTGAAGAGGGGGGCGATCCCGGGCACGGCGAGCAGCCCCGTCGGCACGGCGGAGCGCTGCACTCGGATCTCCGGCAGGGCGGGCGACACAAGCGTGAGCGTACGGACGAGATCGGGCCGGACCGCGGCGACACGGGTGGTGATGGCGCCGCCGAGCGAGTTCCCGAACAGGTGCACGGGCCCGCGGCCGGAGGCGTCGAGGTAGCGGATGACCGCGCGGGCGTGGCCCGTGACGGAGTAGTCGCCGTCGTCCGGGGGCGGGGAGTCGCCGAAGCCCGGCAGGTCGAGGGCCTCGGGCTCGACCACGTCCTCCAGCAGCGGCATCAGCGCCGACCAGTTCTGCGAGGAACCTCCGAGCCCGTGCACGTACAGGGCGGGAGGCAGCCCCTCGCGCGCGGGCGGCCGCGACCGCACGGTCAGCGTGACCCCGGGCAGTTCGACCGACCGCAGCCGCTCACCCTCCGCGACCCGTACGGTCCCCACCTTCGGCAGCACATTGGCGGGCGGCACGAACGGCAGCTCGGTCGAAGACATGCGGCAATGTTACGAGACGATCACGCGGTGACTCATGTGTTCGTCTGTGTTCGCCGTCACAGGAACAAGGCACTTGGGAAGGGGGCGCGTGAGGCACTCGGGAGCACCATGGAAGGCAGTCGAAGGGGGTACGCACTGGGTCACGCCCCGGACGCGGATCGCATAGCGTCCGGATCGGGTGTCTCCTAGGCTCGTACAGAGGGCACCCGCGTGTGGCCCCTGCATTCCCAGGGACGTTCGTAGGAAGGGAGCCCAGCATGGCCGTAGACCCCACCGACCCGGAGACGTTCGAGGCCGAGGACGCGACCGAGACGCCCGAGTTCGGCGTCGAGGCGCCCGAGGTCGACGCGGCCGAGCAGCAGGCGGACCTCGCGCCGGACCGCGACGACCCGCTGACCGGCGTCGACCCGGACCGCGCCAACGAGGCCGACCTGGTGGAGCAGGCCCGGATCGTCGCCCTCGACGAGGACGACTACCGGTGACGCTCGCCACCGGCGGACACCGGACCACGCCATCGAGCAGGAAAGGAGCCGCATTTTGCCCGCTCTGAACCTGTTTGAAACCTTCTCAACCGCTTTCGTAACCGTCCGGTCCGTGAAATTCTGCGCTCTCACCGCGCACACCACGGTTACCGAAAAGTACGATGGCGACGCGGCCAGATCCGCACGTGGACGACTATGGGAGGCGGCGTGACAGCCATCGAGCAGACAGAGGCGGTTCGCCCGCGGGGCACACGCCTGCCGCGCCGTGCCCGACGCAACCAGCTCCTGGGCGCCGCCCAGGAGGTCTTCGTGGCCCAGGGCTACCACGCGGCCGCGATGGACGACATCGCGGAGCGCGCCGGTGTCAGCAAGCCGGTGCTCTACCAGCACTTCCCGGGCAAGCTCGACCTCTACCTGGCCCTGCTGGACCAGCACTGCGAGTCGCTCATCCAGTCCGTGCGGCACGCGCTCGCGTCGACCACCGACAACAAGCAGCGCGTCCGGGCGACGATGGACGCCTACTTCGCGTACGTCGAGGACGACGGCGGCGCCTTCCGGCTGGTCTTCGAGTCGGACCTGACCAACGAGCCGGCGGTGCGCGAGCGCGTCGACAAGGTCACCAACGAGTGCGCCGAGGCGATCTGCGACGTGATCGCCGAGGACACGGGCCTGTCGCGCGCGGAGTCCATGCTGCTCGCCTCGGGCCTCGGCGGACTCGCCCAGGTGGTGGCCCGCTCGTGGCTGCACAGCGACCGCAGCGTGCCCCGCGACCAGGCGGTGCAGCTGCTGACGTCGCTGGCCTGGCGCGGCATCGCGGGCTTCCCGCTGCACGGGACGGACCAGCAGCACCACTGACGGGGCGCGATGTTCCCGTCCGGTGTTCGCTCGTGGCGTTCTCGGGCGGAGCCTGTACGTCCCCTCACCGGGCTAATGTGTGCTGCGTACGGCGCGGAAGTTCGCGCACATCACTGACCGTCGGAGGGACATAGCCGTGGAGGTCAAGATCGGCGTGCAGCACGCGCCCCGCGAGATCGTTCTGGAGAGCGGTCAGAGTGCCGATGAGGTCGAGCGGGCGGTGTCCGAGGCGCTGGCCGGGAAGTCGCCGCTGCTGAGCCTCGTGGACGAGCACGGCCGCAAGGTCCTCGTCCCGGCCGACCGCCTCGCCTACGTCGAGATCGGCGAGCCGGCCCCGCGCAAGGTGGGCTTCGGCGCGCTGTAGGCGCTCGTGTGCGAGGGGGCGTGACGGCCGCGGCCGTCACGCCCCCTCGGCGTTTCCCGCCCCGTCCCCCGGTGTCTCCCCGCGCCTTCCCGTTGTCCTCCCGCCCCCGTGCGGCACCGGGGTTCCGCCACGGATGGCGCACAGGTAGCCCACAGGGGTGGATTGGATTTCGCAGGTCAGGGGTAAGACGGGCTACGACCGATTTGGGCAGGCCGGCCATGTGGGAGGGACCCCCGACATGTTCCTGGAAGCGCTGAGCTCCGCGATCCTCGGCCTGGCTCTGGCGTGGGCGGCCACGCACCGGCTGGCGCACCGCCTGCCCTCCCGCCCGCTGGTGCTGTCGACCGGCGTCGCCGGCGCCCTCTTCGGCGCCTTCGTCATGCACAGCGCGCTCGACGCGGGGCACCTGCTGCTGGTGCTGATCGGCGCGGTGACCGTCTCGGTGGCCTCGCTGTCGCTGCTGCTGCGCCCCGCGGGAAGACTGCGCCGCCGTTCGGCGACCGCCTGACGGGTCGCCGATGGTGGCGCTCACGGCACTCGAGACGCCTGGGGCGGCAGGGCGACGGACGTGACACCGGCCCGGGGCCGGCCAGGTGACCGCCGGCAAGGAAGCCTGACTAGGCGGCCAGCCCCAGCGCGGCCATCCGCTTGGTGTGGGCCTCGGTGATCCGGGAGAACATCTTGCCGACCTCGGCGAGGTCGAAGCCGTCCGCGACCCCGCCGACGAGCATGGTCGACAGCGCGTCCCGGTCGGCGACCACCCGCTGCGACTGCGACAGGGCCTCGCCCATCAGCCGCCGCGCCCACAGCGCCAGCCGTCCGCCCACCCGCGGGTCGGCGTCGATCGCCGCGCGCACCTTCTCCACGGCGAAGCCGCCGTGCCCGGTGTCGTCGAGCACGGCCAGCACCAGGGAGCGGGTGTCGGAGTCCAGCCGGGCCGCGACCTCCCGGTAGAAGTCGCTGGCGATGGAGTCGCCGACATAGGCCTTCACGAGCCCCTCCAGCCAGTCCGAGGGCGCCGTCTGCTTGTGGAAGCCGTCGTACGCCGCCACGAACGGCTCCATCGCGGAGGTCGGCTCCTCCCCGATCTCGGCGAGCCGGTCGCGCAGCCGCTCGAAGTGGTGGAACTCGGCCGACGCCATCTTCGCCAGCTCCGCCTTGTCCTCCAGCGTCGGCGCCAGCTTGGCGTCCTCCGCGAGCCGCTCGAACGCCGCGAGCTCCCCGTAGGCGAGCGCACCGAGCAGGTCCACGACCGCGGCGCGGTACTGCGGGTCGGCGGAGGCCGTCGCCCAGTCCCGGGCGGCGACTCCGGTCGGGGCGGCGGGGGCGGTGTCCGAGGCGTTGCCAGGCTTGTCAGAGCTCGTCATGAAGCGCACAATAGCCCGCCCGCCCGGGGGCGTAAGGCCCTGGTCAATCACTGTGACGACGACTACGTGACCAAATCGGCCATCGCGTGTGCGCGAATCCGGGGTATGGTGGTAATGCGCCTGCTGGTACGTCGACGTACCTCGACAGGCCGCACGTATGAGGATGCCCGGTCGGTGGCCCGATCGGCTCCGACCCGACAGCCCTCCCCGGCGTACGGCACCACGCGTACGAGACCCGGAGGGGACACCCTCAGCGGCACGAGCGCTCGAGCGTCGGCGCGGTCCCGTGCTCTACGGCCCGCCCGTAGGCAGCCGACGTCCCCGGCACGGTCCGACACGACCCCCGCGCTCGCCTCGCGTCGCCCACACAGAAGAGGCAGCACCCTGACTACGACGTTCCGAGAGCTCGGGATCCTTCCCGAGACCGCCGAGGCCCTGGAGGCCGTCGGCATCACCACCGCCTTCCCCATCCAGGAGATGACGCTCCCCGTGGCCCTGTCGGGCTCGGACGTCATCGGCCAGGCCAAGACCGGCACCGGCAAGACGCTGGGCTTCGGCCTCCCGCTCCTCGAGCGCGTCACCGTCCCCGCCGACGTCGAGGCCGGACGCGCCAGGCCCGAGGACCTCACCGACGCCCCGCAGGCGCTGGTCGTCGTCCCCACGCGCGAGCTGTGCACGCAGGTCACCAACGACCTGCTGACCGCGGGCAAGGTGCGCAACGTGCGCGTCCTCGCGATCTACGGCGGCCGGGCCTACGAGCCCCAGGTCGAGGCCCTCAAGAAGGGCGTCGACGTGGTCGTCGGCACCCCGGGCCGGCTGCTCGACCTCGCCGGGCAGAAGAAGCTGAACCTGAAGCACGTCCGGTGCCTGGTCCTCGACGAGGCCGACGAGATGCTCGACCTGGGCTTCCTGCCCGACGTCGAGAAGATCATCAACATGCTGCCGGTGCGCCGCCAGACCATGCTGTTCTCGGCCACCATGCCGGGCGCGGTCATCGGCCTGGCCCGCCGCTACATGTCGCAGCCCACGCACATCAGCGCCACCGCGCCGGACGACGCGGGCGCGACGGTCGCGAACACCAAGCAGTTCGTCTACCGCGCGCACAACATGGACAAGCCCGAGATGGTCGCGCGCATCCTCCAGGCCGAGGGCCGCGGGCTGGCCATGGTCTTCTGCCGTACCAAGCGCACGGCGGCCGACCTCGCCGACCAGCTCAAGCAGCGCGGCTTCGCCTCCGGCGCGGTCCACGGCGACCTCGGCCAGGGCGCCCGCGAGCAGGCGCTGCGCGCGTTCCGCAACGGCAAGGTGGACGTGCTCGTCTGCACCGACGTCGCCGCCCGCGGCATCGACGTCGAGGGCGTCACGCACGTCATCAACTACCAGTCGCCGGAAGAGGAGAAGACGTACCTGCACCGCATCGGCCGTACGGGCCGCGCGGGTGCCAAGGGTACGGCGATCACGCTCGTCGACTGGGACGACATCCCGCGCTGGCAGCTGATCGACAAGGCGCTGGACCTGGGCTTCAACGACCCGCCGGAGACGTACTCCACGTCCCCGCACCTCTTCTCCGACCTCGGCATCCCCGAGGGCACGAAGGGCGTCCTGCCCCGCTCGGAGCGCACGCGCGCCGGGCTGGACGCGGAGGAACTGGAGGACCTGGGCGAGACGGGCGGTCGCGGACCGCGCGGGCGTGGCGGCCGGGGTGGCCGCGACGACCGGGACGAGTCCCGCTCGGCCGACCGCGAGCGTTCCCCGCGTACGCCGCGCCGCCGTCGCCGCACGCGCGGCGGGGCCCCGCTGGACGCGCCGGGTTCCGCCGGCGCCACCGCGCCGGAGGCTCAGGCCACGGCTCCGGTCACCGGTGCCACGGCCGAGGCGGAGGCCGTCACGGCTCCGCGCACGCCGCGCCGCCGGCGCCGCACGCGCGGCGGGGCGACGGCCGAGGCCGCGCCGGCCACGGCCGTCGAGACCTCCGCGTCCGCACCGGCGGAGAACGCCGTCGCGACGGCCGAGGGCCCGGTCGCCGAGGCCCCAGAGACGGCCGCGAAGCCGCGCCGACGCCGGACGCGCAGGTCGGAGGTGCCCGTCGCGGAGACGCCGGCGACCGAGACCTCGGCGGTCGAGGCCGAGGCCGCGGTGACGCCGTCGGCCCCGGAGCCCACGGTGACCGCGGAGGCCGCCCCGGTGACCGCGGAGGCCGCTCCGATGTCCTCGCAGCCCGAGGCCCCCGGCACGCCGAGCCGCCGCACCCGCAAGGCCACGACCACCGAGGCCGAGGCCGCCGTCGACACGGCGGAGACGACCGAGGCCAAGCCGCGCCGGACGCGCAAGGCGGCCGCCGCCACTGCCGGCACGGAGACGACCGAGGCCAAGCCCAGCCGTACCCGCAAGGCCACGGCCACCCAGGCCGAGGCCGCCGTCGACACGGCCGAGACCGCCGAGGCCAAGCCGCCCCGCACCCGGAAGACGGCAGCCGCCGCCACGGACACGGAGACCGCCGAGGCCAAGCCCCGCCGCACCCGCAAGGCCACGGCCGCCACGGCCGAGGCCGCCGTCGACACGGCCGAGGGCACGGAGGCCAAGCCGCGCCGCCGCACCCGCAAGGCCGCCGAGCCCGCCGAGCCCGCCCAGGCCGCCGGCATCCCGGCCCAGACGGCTCAGGAGCCCGACGCCACCGAGGCCAAGCCCCGCCGCACCCGCAGGGCCACGGCCACCCAGGCCGAAGTCGCCGTCGACACGGCGGAGACGACCGAGGCCAAGCCGCGCCGGACGCGCAAGACGGCCGCCGCCGCCACGGACACGGAGACCGCCGAGGCCAAGCCCCGCCGCACCCGCAAGGCCGCCGCCGCTGCCGAAACCGCCGTGGACACGGCGGAGAGCACGGAGGCCGCCGAACCCAAGCCGCGTCGCACCCGGAAGACGGCCGCCGCCGCCACGGACACGGAGACCGCCGAGGCCAAGCCCCGCCGCACCCGCAAGGCCACGGCCGCCACGGCCGAGGCCGCCGTCGACACGGCCGAGGGCACGGAGGCCAAGCCGCGCCGCCGCACCCGCAAGGCCGCCGAGCCCACCGAGCCCGCCCAGGCCGCCGACATCCCGGCCCAGGCCGCTCAGGAGCCCGACGCCACCGAGGCCAAGCCCCGCCGCACCCGCAAGACCGCAGCCGTCACGGCCGAGGCGGCGGACGGCGTGGCGGAGGCCAAGCCCAGGGTCCGCCGTACCCGCAAGGCCACGGCCGCCGCGGAGCCCACGGAGGGCTGACACACCCCCGTTCGACGGCCCGGTCCCCGCACAGGGGGCCGGGCCGTCGGCGTTCCCCCGGGCGCGCAGCCGCTGCCGGCTCCCCACCCGCTACCCTCACCCCCGTGACCAGCCACCCCGCCTTCCCGCCGCCCCCGGGCGCCCGCGCGTACGCCCTGCGCACGGCCCGGGGGCAGTTCGCCGTCGTCGACTCGTCGCCGGAGCCGGGAACGGAGGTCAGGGGGGTCGTGCTGATGCTGCCGGGGTTCACCGGGAGCAAGGAGGACTTCCGGCTGCTGCACGAGCCGCTCGCGGCGAGGGGATACCGGCTCGTCGCCGTGGACGGTCGCGGACAGCACGAGTCGGACGGCCCGGCCGACGACGAATCCGCCTACGCCCAGCCCGAGTTGGCGAGGGACGTGCTGGCGCAGGCCGAGGCGCTCGGCGTGCCCGTGCACCTCGTCGGGCATTCGCTCGGCGGGCAGATCGCCCGTGCCGCCGTGCTGCTCGACCACTCGCCCTTCCTGTCCTTCACCCTGATGTCCTCCGGCCCGGCGGAGATCTCCGTGTCCCAGCAGCAGCGGGTGAAGCTGCTCCGGGACGCGCTCGCCGTGCTGTCGATGGAGAAGGTGTGGGAGGCCATCCGGGCGATGGGGCCGCCGGAGGAGGTCGGTGGGCCGGCCCGGGGCCTCGGCGGCCAGGACCAGTTGCGCCGCCGCTGGCTGGGCAACAGGCCGGCCCAACTGCTCGCCACGGGCCGTCAGTTGTGCACCGAACCGGACCGTGTCGACGAACTCGCCGCGGTGCCGCTGCCGTTCCACGTCCTGTCGGGCGAACGCGACGACACCTGGCCGGTGGCGATCCTGGACGACATGGCCGTGCGGCTGGGCGCGCACCGCACGGTGGTCGCGGGAGCCGAGCACTCCCCCAACGCGGACCAGCCCCTGGCGACGGCCCGGGCCCTCGCCGACTTCTGGGACCGCACCCGCGCGACCGGCGGCTAGCGTCCGTCGTCCGGATCACGCCGCACACGCGTGGTCCGGCACGCTCACCGGCACCGGGACAGCACCGCCCCTTGCCCGCGCCCCGGCCGAAACGCCAGGTCCTAGTACTGCGTCTGCAGGTGCTCCCAGAAGCCGTCCCGCAGGGCCCGCCGCAGATCGGCCTGCCCGCGCAGCGAGTACTGCAGCAGGCCCTCCGCCTCCACGAGCAGGTCCTGGTCGACCGAGCCCGGCAGATAGGGGTGCCCGGGCAGCAGTTCCACCAGTGAGTCCCGGCCCCGCGAGGCCAGCCACTTCGCCGAGATCTGGGCGCCGACGAACCGCACGTCCTCGCGGCTGGGCCGGCCGGCTCCCGTCTCGTGGGCCGGGGCCACGCGGCGGGAGACGTACGGCTTGAAGAAGTCGAGGTCGAGCGTGCGCTGGCTGTCGACCTCCCACAGGAGCGGCTCCGCCTGGTTGCGGCCCTCCGGTGCCTCGATGCCCCAGAGGTGGACGCGGGCGCCGTAGCCCTGGGCCGCCTCCACCGCCGACACCAGGTCCTCGTCGCCGCCGAGCAGGGCCGCGTCGCTGATGGCGCGGTGGCGGGCGAGGGACTCCAGGTCGGTGCGGATGAGGGAGTCGACGCCCTTCTGCTGGTTGTTGGCGTTCAGGTTGCCCAGCCGGACCTTGACGTCCGGCAGCTCGGCGATGGTCTGCTGCTCGGCGGTGTGGATGCGGCGGCGGGCGCCGTCGTACCAGTAGACGCGCAGCAGGCGGCTGTCCGCGAAGACCGTGCGGGCCCGGTCGATGAGCGCGTCGATCAGGCCCTCGGCGTCCAGGTCGAAGGCGCGGCGGTCCTCCGTGCCCGCCACCAGGCGCCCCGCGGCCGCGTACAGGTATCCCGCGTCGACGAAGATCGCGTGGGTCGAGGGTGTCTTCGCCACCTCGGCGAGCATGCGCTGGAGCAGCTCGTTGGTGCGGTCGATGCGGGCACTGAGGGCCGCGAGGTCGTCGTTCATCACTTCCATTGTCCCGGCGGTCACGCTGCGAACACAACTGGTCCCGGTCGGTCCCGTAACGACACTCTTACAGCTCAGTAATTAGACGTTCGAAAATTTTCCTTAGCGTAGGGAATGTTTGACCCGTGCATCTCTGTTGACCCATACGGAACACCGAGCACCGCAGCCGGTGGGCCGCCACTCAAGTAGTTCTCCTCAGGAGGATGACCAGACGAAGGGAGAAGCCCTTGCGCTTCGAAATCATGCGACTCGACGACGTGGACGGCACGCCTGTGGACACGACCGTCGTGGATGCCGCCTCCGTCAATCGCATCGTGCAGCAGGCCGCCGCCATCGGGCAGCGCCTGTGGATCCGCCCGGCCGAGACCACGGCCTCATAACGCGCGGCTCTCCCACACGTCGCAGCCCCCGCCCGGCACCGGCCGAGCGGGGGCTGTGCTGTTGCGGGCCTCCGTGGCCGGGGGCGTACTGGCTGCAAGGCACGTCGAGAGCGAGAACGGGACGGTGGTCCGCATGGCGGTGACGGGCCGGTCGAACGCGGAGCTGCACGAGCAGGCGGTGGCCGAGGCCGCGCGGCGGTACGAGGAGTCGTCCCCCGAGCGCGAGCGGGTGGAGAGCCGGATGGCGGCCGGGGTGCGCTTTCCCGACGCCCCGGACGCGCTCGCCGTCCGCGCGGACCGGATCCTCGACCGGGGCGGTCTGTCGGCCTCGGCGGTGGTGGCGGACATCCACCGGGAGGCCATGGACCTGCCCGACGCCAACGAGCGCATCATCGACCTGTCCAACGAGCTGCAGGCCTGGAGCTTCCTGCCGCACGGGGTCAGGGCCGGGACCACGGTCGCCCGGATCACCCTGCGCCGGGACGGCCGCGAGCTCCCGCACGGCACGGGCTTCATGGTGTCGCCGCGGCTGATGATGACCAACCACCATGTGCTGCCCGACGCGGACTTTTCGCGCCACTGCTTCGCGGAGTTCAACGCCCAGGTCACGGTCGACAACCAGCCCGACACCGTCGTCCGCGTGGAGTTCGACCCCGGGACGTTCTTCGCCGCTGACCGGCGGCTCGACTTCGCCCTGGTGGCCCTCGCGCCCGCCCGGGACGGCCGCCCGCCCGGGGAGAGCTTCGGCTGGAACCGGCTGAGCGTGCAGATCGGCAAACTGGTCCTCGGCGAGAGGGTCAACATCATCGGCCACCCGGACGGGCGCCTGAAGGAGATCGCGCTGCGCGACAACGCCGTGCTGGTGCGGCTCGACGACTTCGTCCACTACCGGACCGACACCCGGCCCGGGAACTCGGGCTCCCCCGTCTTCAACGACCAGTGGGAGGTCGTGGCCCTGCACCACAGCGGAGTGCCGAAGAAGGACGGCCAGGGACGCGTCCTGCGCAGGGACGGCCGGCCCTGGGAGCGCGGCGACGGCGACGACGCGATCGACTGGGTCGCCAACGAGGGCGTCCGGATCAGCTCCATCCTGAAGCACCTGGCCGGGCTGGACCTCGACCCCGGGCGCCGGGCCCTGCTCGCCGAGATGGGCCCGGACTCCGGACTGGACCGGAGCACGGTCGTCGCACCCGCACCGCCGCTCACCCCGGCCGTCGGCGCGCAGACCGGCGCGCCCGCCGCGTCGGGCGCCGCACCCCCGGGGGCCCCGGCCGCGCGGGAGAGCGGAACGGCAAGACCCCGGGCGGCGGGACCGAGGACCGGCCTGCGCGCCCGGAGCACCGCCTTCGGCGGCCGCAGGCACCTGGTCTTCCTGCACGGCAGGGACCAGCACGAGAAGGAACCCGTGGACCTCCGCCTGATCTGGACCGCGGGTCTCAACCACGGCCTCACCCTCGCCTCACTGCCCCCGCTGGACCCGCAGGACGTGTGGTTCCCCTTCTACGGCACGCGCCTGCACGACCTGGTGAGCGGTCTGGAGAGCCCGGCCGAGTCCGTCGGCCGCGACCGGCTCGGCGTCGCCGCTGCCGCCGAGGTCTTCGCCGCCGAGTCCCCCGCGGGCTCCTACGAGCGGCTGATCCACGAGGCGGCCGCCCGGGCCGGCATGCCCCAGGGCGCTCCGGAGGCCACCGAGGGCTTCGGAGCGGGCCTGGTCGGCACCCTGCACCGGCCGCTGAGCTGGCTCGCCGCCCGGTCCGACCTGGACGAGTGGACCATCGCCACGTTCCTGCGGGACGTCGACCTGTACCTCGGCGACGGTGCCGTGCGGCAGGCCGTGCTCGACAGCGTCCTGGAGACGATGCCCGCGACCGGTGAACTCGTGCTGGTCACGCACAGTCTGGGCACGGTCGTCGGCATGGACCTGCTGACCCGGCTGCCCGGGGGGCTCGACCCCGTCCTGCTGGTCACCGCGGGCAGCCCGCTCGGCCTGGACGGCGTCAACGAGCGGCTGCTGGCCCGCGGCCCGCACCGGCCGCCCCGGGTCCGCGACTGGGTCAACGTCTGGTGCCCCACCGACGGGGTGGCCATCGGCTGCCCCCTGGACGACGAGCGCTGGGGCAAGCTCTCCCAGCCGCCCGTCGCCAACGGGCGGGACCGCGCGCACCGGATGGACGAGTACCTCTCCCACGTGGAGGCGGCCGGCCCGATCGGCTCGGTCCTCACGGGCGGCGGCTGACCTCAGCTCCCCTGGACCACCTGCGTGACGCCGTTGATGATCTGCTGCACGGCGATGGCGGAGAGCATCATGCCCGCGAGCCGCGTCACCAGGACCACTCCGCCGTCCTTGATGATCCGGATGATCACCAGCGAGTAGCGCATCACCAGCCACAGCACGACGTGGATGGCGAGGATCGCCGTCCACACGGACACCTGCGCGGTGACGGTGTGGGCCTTCTGCACGGCGAGGATGACCGACACGATGGCTCCCGGACCGGCCAGCAGCGGCATGCCCAGCGGCACCAGCGCGACGTTGACGTCCTTGGTCTGCTTCGGCTCGTCGGTCTTCCCGGTGAGCAGGTCGAGCGCGATCAGCAGGAGCAGCAGCCCGCCGGCGATCATCAGCGCGGGCACGGAGACGTGCAGGTAGTTCAGGATCTGGTGCCCGAGCAGCCCGAACACGGTGATCACACCGCCGGCGACGCAGACGGCCTGGAAGGCCATCCGCTTCTGCACCTTCCCGGGCCGCCCGGCCGTGAGCGCGAGGAAGATCGGGGTGATCCCCGGGGGGTCCATGATGACGAAGAGGGTCAGGAAGAGGGAGCCGAAGACGGCGAGGTCGAACATGAGCGTGATGGCCTTGCGGTGTGAGGGGAGCGGCGGAGCACGGCACGGCGACAGCGCCCGAGTGCCGGGAAAGGGGACGTGAGCGGGAGGAACCTCAGACGGCCCCGCCGGCCCCGGGCACGGGGAAGGCCCCGAACGCCCGTCGCGTGATCTCGCCGTACACCTCGGGATCCGTCGTGTACTCCCCGAGCACGCAGTTCTTCCGGCTGCCGTGGTAGTCCGAGGACCCGGTCACCAGGAGCCCGGACTCCTTGGCCAGCCCCCGCAACCGCGCCCGCGTCTCCGCGTCGTGGTCCATGTGATCGACCTCGATGCCGTCCAGCCCGGCCGCCGCCATCTCGGCGATCGCGGCCTCCGGCACGGTCCGGCCCCGCTTGCTGGCCCCGGGGTGCGCGAACACCGCGACCCCGCCCGCGCCCTTGATCAGCCGGATCGCCTCGAACGGGTCGGTCTCGTGCTTCTCGACGAAGACCCGGCCGCCGTCGGCCAGCCAGTCCTGTGTGAAGGCGTCGTTCACGGTCGGCACGACACCCAGCTCCACGAGCGCGCTCGCCACGTGCGGCCGCCCGACGGACCCGTCACCGGCGATCCGCGCGACCTGCTCCCAGGTCACGGGCACGCCCAGCTCCTGGAGTTTGGCGATCATGCCCTGCGCCCGGGGCACCCGGTCGTCCCGCACCAGCTCCCGCTCGGCGAGCAGCGCCGGCTCCTCCGGGTCGAAGAGGTAGGCCAGCATGTGCATGCTGATGCCGTCGAGCCGGCAGGAGAGCTCGGCCCCGGTGACCAGCGTCAGCCCCGGCGGCAGCGCGGCGATCGCCTCGGCGTGCCCGCGCGTGGTGTCGTGGTCGGTGAGCGCGACGACGTCCAGTCCGGCCGCCGCGGCCTTGCGCACCAGCTCGGCCGGCGTGTCCGTACCGTCGGAGGCGGTGGAGTGGGTGTGCAGGTCGATACGCACGACGCGGACTCCAGACACGGACGACACGGACAGGGCTGCTCAAGGATAACCGCATTTCCGACGCCCACTGTCACACCCGAAACCGCCCCGCGCCCCCTACAGTCGCGTCACTACGGGGCCAGCAGCCGCGGCGACAGGGCGCCGCAGGGCACCAGCTCGACCTCGGCTCCGGCCTCCCGCAGGTCCGCCAGCACGAGCTCGTCGTACATCAGCAGCCCCGACTGCTCCGGCCACACCACGGCCCACAGCCACATCCCGAGCGCCTCGCCGGCGAACACGGCCCGGTCGTCGGGCGCCCCGGAGACGTGCCAGAGGGGCGTCGGCCGCCCCGCGGCCAGCACCTTCGCCTGAGCCGGCTTCCCGACGTCCATGTACGGCCCGGGGTCCGGTCCGTCCATCCCCGCGTACCGCGCGCCGAGTCCGACGCCCAGTTCCTCGGCGACGAGGATCAGCTCGCCCATCCCGCCGAGCGGCCCGGGGCCCGTACAGGCGACGGCCGTCGCACGACCGCCCGTACGGTCGTCCCCCGCGCAGGCCACGCCCGTGAACAGCCACCCGACCGGCAGCGGCCACGGCATCCACACGGGCACCCTGGCCCGGTGCACCACGACGTTGAGGGCGTCGACACCGGGCGGTATCACGGGCTGCACCGGATGGACGGTGCCGTGCACATCGCACTGCCACGAGTCGGAGAAGAGGCCGGGAGCCCTGACCCGGCCACCGCACTTCGGGCAACTGGGTTCGCCCCTCATAGGGCCCCACGGTCCTACCCCCGCCCCGCCGCGTCAAGGACGATCACCCATCCGGACGGAACCCTTCACCGGCCACATCAGATGCCCCTTGCATTAATTAGGCTAGCTAACTTATTGTGTGTATATACCAACTATCTCCGTCCCGGAAAGGGAGCACGCATGGACCCCTTCGACGCCGGCTCGGGCGGACCGCTGAAGCAGCCCAGGTCCGTGTGGGCGACCGCCGGTGCGTCGGTCGTCGCCTTCATGGGCATCGGGCTGGTCGACCCGATCCTGCCGTCCATCGCCCGGGGCCTGGACGCCACAGCCGGCCAGGTCTCCTTGCTCTTCACCTCGTACTTCCTGATCACGGCCGTGGCGATGCTGGTGACCGGGTTCGTCTCCAGCCGCCTCGGCGGCCGCACGACACTGCTGCTCGGCCTGGCGTTCGTGGTCGTCTTCGCCGGACTGTCCGGCACCTCCGGGTCGGTCGGCGAGCTGGTCGGGTTCCGGGCGGGCTGGGGCCTCGGCAACGCGCTGTTCGTCTCCACCGCCCTGGCCGTGATCGTCGGCGCGGCGGCCGGCGGCAGCGCCGCGGCGATCCTGCTCTACGAGTCGGCCCTCGGCCTGGGCATGGCCTGCGGCCCGCTGCTCGGCGCCCTGCTCGGCGACGCCAGCTGGCGCTACCCGTTCTTCGGCACGGCCTTCCTGATGGCCGTCGCCTTCCTGTGCATCGCGGTGTTCCTGAAGGAGCAGCCGAGGCCCGCCCGCAGGATCTCGCTGCTGGACCCGCTCAGGGCCCTCGGCCACGGCGGCCTCGCCTCCGCGGCGGTCTCGGCGTTCTTCTACAACTACACGTTCTTCACCGTGCTGGCCTTCACGCCGTTCGTGCTGGACATGAGCCCGTACCGGTCGGGCGCGGTGTTCTTCGCCTGGGGCGTGCTGCTCGCCGTGTTCTCGGTGATCGTGGCACCCCGCCTGCAGCGGCGGTTCGGCTCGCTGACGGTGCTCGGCGGTTCGCTGGTGCTGCTCGCGGCCGACGTGCTCGTGCTCGGCTACGGCTCCCACGCCGCGGCCGTCGTCTGCACGGTCCTGTCCGGCGCCTTCATCGGCGTGAACAACACCGTCTACACCGAGCTGGCCCTCGGCGTCTCGGACGCGCCCCGCCCGGTGGCGAGCGCCGGGTACAACTTCGTCCGCTGGTTCGCGGCGGCGGCCGCCCCGTACTTCGCGCCGAAGATCGAGGAGTGGACCGACGCGCACGTCCCGTTCGCGGTGGCGGCCGTCACCGCGGTCGTGGGCGCGCTCGTGGTGCTCGTGCGGCGGAAGGCGCTCACGCACCAGGCCGAGGACCCGGAGTCCCGGCACGCGGCCGAGAACGGCAACACTGTCCTCGCCAACTGAAGCTCATGGCCCCGGCGTTGGTGAGCTTGCTCACTCCAGCGGGACGGAACTGCGCGACGGGTCCCGCAGGTCCGTCCCGTGGTTCAGCCACCGCTCGCGCAGCGCCTGCGCGCCGTGCACCCGCTTCCAGGCGGCCTCGTTCGGCGTCATCGGCAGCAGCGGCAGGAACCGCACCGGGTCGAGGGGCTCGTCGAGCTCCAGGTCCTCGACGAGGCCGCCCGGCTCCGCGACCAGGACCGAGGTGAAGGCGGCGCCGGGCCACAGCGGCTCACCGACGTCGAGGGAGGCGCCGGGCGCCACGACCAGCCCTTCCACCTGCGGCGAAGCGGCCAGCACGGCGAGCGGGCGGAGCACCTTGCCGGTGTCGGCGCGGCCGGCGCGGACCGAGAGGACCAGCTCCGCGCGCGGACCCTTCACGGGGTCGGCGACCACCGCCGTCGGGTCCGTCATGGGGTGCGCGGACATGCCCAGCGTGGCGTAGCGGACGATGTCGCCCTCCTGGAAGCGGAGCACCTCGATGCGGTCCGTGCCCAGGAAGGTGACGGCCGCGCGCGCGTCCGGCTCACCCAGTGCCGTACGCAACCGGGCCTCGACCAGAGGGAGAACATCTGCCATGCGGCGAGCATAGAACTCGTCGGCAGCGGGCAGACAAGCGCCTTGACACGCCGGGCGGCTGATACTCTTGCCCGGTGGTTCGGGGCAGCGCGCAGATGGGGGTCCCCCCAGGCTCCTAAAGCTCTGGGGGAGTCGCGATCAAGCCCCGACGCCGAAGGAACTCCCTTACGAGGGACCGGCCGGAGGAGGTGGGACTGCAATGGACCGAAGTCGACCGTGCAGTAGCACCACGCTCTTCCCGCCGCTGACGTAGCTGTTCTGGCTCTGGCTGGTCGCCACCTCTCGCACTCGCTCCACGCGGAAGAGCGCTTCGTTTCGCTGTGCCTGATCTGCCTCAGTAGCTGAATCAGTAACGAGACTCGCCACCGCGACGGTGCGGTGCTCCCCGCTTTGTGGACGTGCCAAACATCCTCAGCACCGACGTCCTCATTCCGGGTAGTTCCACCTGTCGGGTCCGGCGCCTTCTCGTTGCCTGTCGCGAAGGAGCCCGCCATGTCGATGATCCGCGACCTGCGTGCCGTCGTCCGCCCGTCCCGCGTGTCGCTGCGCAAGGACAGCGGTCCGTACGACACCACCCGCAGCCCCGCGACGACCTCCGCCGTCGTCGACTGCGCCGTCTACCGCGACGGCCGCCGCGTCGAGACCGACGCCCCGATGACCCCGCAGGAGGCGGTGCGCGTGGCGCGCCGCGACGGGGGTTTCGTGTGGATCGGCCTGCACGAGCCGACGGAGGACGAATTCGCCGGCATCGCCAGCGAGTTCGGCCTGCACCCGCTGGCCGTGGAGGACGCCGTCCAGGCCCACCAGCGGCCCAAGCTGGAGCGCTACGACGACTCGCTGTTCACGGTCTTCAAGACCATCCACTACGTGGAGCACGACCGGCTCGACGCCAACAGCGAGGTCGTGGAGTCCGGCGAGGTCATGTGCTTCACCGGTCGGGACTTCTTCATCACCGTCCGGCACGGCGGCAAGGGCTCGCTGCGGGCCCTGCGCCACCGGCTGCAGGACGACCCCGAGCTGCTGGCCAAGGGCCCCTCGGCCGTGCTGCACGCCATCGCCGACCACGTCGTCGACGGCTACATCGCCGTCGCCGACGCCGTGCAGGACGACATCGACGAGGTGGAGACCGACGTCTTCTCCCCCGGCCGCAAGGGCTCACCGCGCGGTTCGGACGCCGGCCGGATCTACCAACTCAAGCGCGAGGTACTGGAGTTCAAGCGGGCCGTGTCGCCGCTGATGCGTCCCATGCAGTTGCTGAGCGAACGGCCGATGCGGCTGATCGACCCGGACATCCAGAAGTACTTCCGGGACGTCGCCGACCACCTCGCCCGGGTCCAGGAGCAGGTCCTCGGCTTCGACGAACTGCTCAACTCCATCCTCCAGGCCAACCTCGCGCAGGCGTCCGTGGCCCAGAACGAGGACATGCGGAAGATCACCTCGTGGGCCGCGATCATCGCCGTGCCGACGATGGTGTGCGGGGTCTACGGCATGAACTTCGACCACATGCCGGAGCTGCAGTGGCGGTACGGCTACCCGGCGATCATGGGCATCACGGTGGTCATCTGCCTGGGCATCCACCGCACGCTGAAGCGGAACGGCTGGCTGTGAGCGGCGTGGATAGGCTGGCGCCCATGACAAGCGAGCTGCTCGACCAGGCCCTCGTCGAGGAGGCCACGAAGAAGTCCGGCCTCATCTGGGTCCAGGGCCCCGAGGGCCCGGCGCGCGCGCTCTGGCACGTGTGGCACGAGGGCGCCGCCTGCCTGGTCGGCGACGGGCCCGGCGAGCAGCCGCTGCCGGGTCTGGCCGACGGGGCCGAGGCCCGGGTGACGGTCCGCAGCAAGGACAAGGGGGGCCGGCTGGTCTCCTGGTCGGCGCGGGTCGTGCAGCTCGCCCCGGGTTCCGAGGCCTGGGAGGCGGCCGTCGGCGAGCTGAAGGGCAAGCGGTTGAACGCGCCCGACGGCGAGGCCGTGCCCGGCCGGTGGGCCCGCGAGTGCCGGGTGCTGCGCCTGGAACCGACCGGGGCGACGGCGCCCCTGCCCGACGGTTCCCTGTCCGAGCCGCCGCTGCCGACCCCGGCGACCACCCGCCGCCCGGTGCCGGCCGGCCTGCCCCGCCTGCTGCTGGGGAAGAAGCGCAAACGGGCCTGACGGCCCGGACCGCCTAGGACGCCGGCAGCTGTCGGCCGTAGTCCACCGTCTCGTTCCGCTCCGGCTCCCGAAGGGGGAAGTCCTCGCCCCAGGCGGAGAACGTGAGCGTGCCCGCGCCGCCCGCCCGCTCCAGGCGCAGGGGATACGGCTTGCCCTCCAGGGAGACCTCCAGGGTGCCGCCGGAGCCCTTGTCGCCGGTGATGCGGATGGTGCGCACCCCCGCCTGCTCGTCGTGCCCGTCCGTGGCGAGCGTGCCGTGCAGGGTCAGCAGACCGTCGAGGAGGAGTGACTTGTCCGTGAACCCGCTGAACTTCTTGTACGCCGGGTCGCCCTGCGGCACCTTCACGAACTTGCCGCCGAGCTTGGAGGCCGCCGCCGCGTCCGCCCCGCCCTCGCCGCCGCCGTGACTCCAGAAGTCCGCGTCCGCCTTGACGAAGAGCTCCTCGCCGACGCGCAGCAGCTTGAAGGTCGTGCCCCTGGTGGTGACCGAGCCGTCGCCGCCGTCGTCCTTCAGCCGCATGTCGAGCGCGTAGTTCCGCCCGCCGCTGACGACGCTGCCGTGCACCCGGACCGCACCGGCGTTCTCGGCGGCCGCGCGGGTCTTGCTCTGGATCTTGGCGGCGGGCAGTCTGCCCACCCCGTTGGTGCCCTCGTTGGGATCCTCCGCGCAGCCCGTCAGCACCGTTCCCGTCACGAGCAGTGCGCACGTCGCGGTCGCGAGTGCGGCACCGCGGCTACGGCTCTGGCGAATCGGAGTCACAGGTGGGGCTGCCTCTCTGACGGGAGACCTGAACGGCGTACCGCAGGGTACCGGGGACGTGCGGGCAGGTCGGAGCCAGTCCGTCCGGACCGCCCGCCGACGCGGTCCCGATCGGGACGGGCTAGCCTGAAGCCCATCCGAGCGGGCAATTCGGAAGAGACAGCTACAAAGACAGGCACGACGTCAGGCAGTCCCACAGGCATCAGGAACCACCCCGTACGCAAAGGAGCCGCGGCCATGGCAGCGGGCGCCCCCCGGATCTTCGTCTCGCACCTCTCCGGCATCGCCGTCTTCGACCCCGCCGGCGACCAGGTGGGCCGTGTCCGCGATCTCGTCGTCATGCTGCGGGTGGGGCAGCGACCGCCGAGGCTGCTCGGCCTCGTCGTCGAACTCGCCACCCGCCGCCGCATCTTCCTGCCCATGACCCGGGTCACGGCCATCCAGTCCGGCCAGGTCATCACCACCGGCGTGCTCAACGTCCGCCGCTTCGAGCAGCGGCCCACCGAGCGGCTGGTGTTCGGGGAGCTGCTGGACCGGCGCGTGACGCTCACCGAGACCGGCGAGGAGGTCACCGTCCTGGACCTGTCGGTGCATCAGCTGCCGGCCCGGCGGGAGTGGGAGATCGACCGGGTCTTCGTCCGCAAGGGCAGGAAGGGCGGGGCGTTCCGGCGCGCCAAGGGCGAGGCACTGACCGTGGAGTGGACCGCCGTCAGCGGTTTCTCCCTGGAGGAGCAGGGGCAGGGCGCCGAGAACCTGCTCGCCACGTTCGAGCAGCTGCGCGCGGCCGACCTCGCCAACGTCCTGCACCACCTCTCCCCCAAGCGCCGCGCCGAGGTCGCCGCCGCCCTGGACGACGACCGGCTGGCCGACGTCCTGGAGGAGCTGCCCGAGGACGACCAGATCGAGATCCTCGGCAAGCTGAAGCAGGAGCGGGCCGCCGACGTCCTGGAGGCCATGGACCCGGACGACGCGGCCGACCTGCTGGGCGAGCTGCCGACGGACGAGCAGGAGCGGCTGCTGAGCCTGATGCAGCCGGGCGACGCGGCCGACATGCGGCGCCTGATGTCGTACGAGGAGCGCACCGCGGGCGGTCTGATGACCACCGAGCCGATCGTGCTGCGCCCCGACGCCACCGTCGCCGACGCCCTCGCACGCGTGCGCAACCCCGACCTCTCCCCCGCCCTGGCCGCGCAGATCTACGTCTGCCGGCCACCCGACGAGACCCCGACCGGCAAGTACCTCGGCACGGTCCACTTCCAGCGCCTGCTGCGCGAGCCACCACCCTCGCTGGTCAGCTCGATCGTGGACAGCGACCTGCAGCCGCTCGACCCGGAGGCCGACCTGCCGGCCATCGCGGGCTTCTTCGCCACGTACGACATGGTCGCGGCGCCGGTCGTGGACGAGGCCGGGTCGCTGCTGGGCGCGGTGACCGTGGACGACGTCCTCGACCACATGCTCCCGGACGACTGGCGGGAGACGGAGTTCCACCTGGACGAGGAGGAGGTGGCCGGCAATGGTTCCTGACCGCGAGAGCACCCGCGAACGCTCGCCGGCCGGCGCCACGGCCGCCTCCCGGCCGCGTGCCCCCCGCCTCGACCAGCCGGGCGTGCCCCGGCGCCGGATCCTGCCCGAGTACGACCCGGAGGCCTTCGGGCGGCTGTCGGAGCGCATCGCGCGCTTCCTCGGCACCGGACGCTTCCTGGTCTGGATGACGGCCGCCATCATCCTGTGGGTGGCGTGGAACACCCTCGCCCCGCGCGGCCTGCGCTTCGACGAGTACCCGTTCATCTTCCTGACCCTGATGCTGTCGCTCCAGGCCTCCTACGCCGCCCCCCTGATCCTGCTCGCCCAGAACCGGCAGGACGACCGGGACCGGGTCAACCTGGAGCAGGACCGCAAGCAGAACGAGCGGTCGATCGCCGACACCGAGTACCTGACCCGCGAGGTCGCCGCCCTGCGCATCGGCCTGGGCGAGGTCGCCACCCGCGACTGGATCCGCTCCGAGCTCCAGGACATGATCAAGGAGCTGGAGGAACGGCAGAACGGCCACCGTCACGACACGGTCGTATTCCCCACGGAACGCCCGGGGGGACGTGACGCAGACGACCGCTGACGGCCTTTCCTACGCCATGGTACGGCGCCGTACCATCGTCCTTATGGCTATGGAAGACGCGGTGCGCGAGGCACTGGCGACGGTGAACGACCCCGAGATCCACAAGCCCATCACCGAACTGGGGATGGTCAAATCCGTGGAGATCGGCGCGGACGGGGCGGTCGCGGTCACCGTGTACCTGACGGTCTCGGGCTGCCCGATGCGGGACACGATCACGCAGCGCGTGACCGAGGCGGTCTCCCGCGTCGAGGGCGTCACCCGCGTCGACGTCACGCTGGACGTGATGAGCGACGAGCAGCGCCGCGAGCTGGCGTCCGCCCTGCGCGGCGGCCAGACCGAGCGCGAGGTGCCCTTCGCCAAGCCGGGCAGCCTGACCCGCGTCTACGCGGTCGCCTCCGGCAAGGGCGGCGTCGGCAAGTCGTCCGTGACGGTCAACCTGGCCGCCGCGATGGCGGCCGACGGCCTCAAGGTCGGTGTCGTGGACGCCGACATCTACGGCCACTCCGTGCCGCGCATGCTGGGCGCCGACGGCCGTCCCACCCAGGTGGAGAACATGATCATGCCGCCGTCGGCGAACGGCGTGAAGGTCATCTCCATCGGCATGTTCACCCCGGGCAACGCCCCGGTCGTCTGGCGCGGCCCGATGCTCCACCGCGCCCTGCAGCAGTTCCTGGCGGACGTGTACTGGGGCGACCTGGACGTCCTGCTCCTGGACCTGCCGCCCGGCACCGGCGACATCGCGATCTCCGTGGCCCAGCTCGTCCCGAACGCCGAGATCCTGGTCGTCACGACCCCGCAGCAGGCGGCCGCCGAGGTCGCCGAGCGGGCGGGCTCCATCGCCGTCCAGACCCACCAGAAGATCGTCGGCGTGGTCGAGAACATGTCCGGCCTGCCCTGCCCGCACTGCGGCGAGATGGTCGACGTCTTCGGCACGGGCGGCGGCCAGGTCGTCGCCGACGGCCTGACCCGCACGACCGGCGCGAACGTCCCGGTCCTCGGCAGCATCCCGATCGACGTCCGCCTGCGCGAGGGCGGCGACGAGGGCAAGCCGGTGGTCCTGACGGACCCGGACTCCCCGGCGGGCTCGGCCCTGCGCGCGATCGCGGGCAAACTGGGCGGCCGCCAGCGGGGCCTGTCGGGCCTGTCGCTCGGTATCACCCCGAGGAACAAGTTCTAGACCGAGCAGCGGCGGCGACCGGCCGCCGCGAAGGGGCGCCGGAACCCGGCGCCCCGCGGAACTCACGCGTACGCGGCGATGTCCTTCACCACGGAGAAGCCGAGCCCGTACGCACTCATGCCCCTGCCGTACGCCCCGACGTGCACCCCGGCCGCGGTGGACCCGGCGAGCACCCAGCCGAACTCCGACTCCCGGTAGTGGAACGCCGTCGGCACGCCGTCCACGGGGAGCGACAGCGTCGACCAGTGCGGCCCGTCGAGGTCGTCGGCCAGCACCCACGCCGTCTCGGTCTGCTGCTCCAGCCAGTCGTCCCGCAGCGAGTGGTCCATCTGCCCGGGCCACGTGAAGGACAGCAGCCCCACACCGGCGAGCCACGCCGCGGACGACACCGACGTGGCCTCCAGCAGCCCCGTACCGTCGGCGCTGCGCCGGGACGGGTTCGCCGCCACGGTCACCACGACCGCGAACTTCTCCTTGGACTCCTGGTCGCCCCCGGCGGCATGCTCGTTGCGCACCGTGGGCTCGTCCCCGTGCCCGATCGACCCGTGTTCGACGGCCCCGTCGGCCGTCGTGCCGACCTGCATCAGCCAGCGCGGCCCCGTGAACGCCTCGTCGAGGCCGTACCACGGGAAGGGCGCGCGCAGGTAGCCGTCGACGTTGCGCCGGGCGGAGGGGACCTGTTGTCCGCCCTCCGCGGCCGGCGCCTGCGCGACTGCCCCACTCGTCGTCTCCATGTGCCCGAGCCCTCCTCGCTCTCGTCGAACCGAGCGGCCCGCCCCCCTTCGGGCGTACTCGACCGGTCCGCACAACAACTCGGCAGCATAGCCACACCGCCGCGAGCAGCAGGGAAACCGCCCGGCGCGTGGGCCGCACGGGCGCCTCGTTCAGGCCGTACACAGCCCGACCGGAGTATGAAACGCGTCACGCGCGCCGGGGCGCGTCACCCCGGCGCCGGTCGCTCAGGTGGCGTCCGCGTCGAAGGGCGGACGGTCGTCCCGGCCCGGGGTCTCGGGCTTCTTCGTCATGTCGATGCGTCCGCCGGAGGAACCGGCGGACGACGCGGGGGACGCGTCGGGGTCACGGCCGTGGACGGCGTCGGTGACCTCGGCCATCTCCTTCTTCAGGTCGAAGCCGTTGCGGATCTCCTTGAGACCCAGGTCCTCGTTGTCGAGCTGCTTGCGGATGAACGTCTTCGGGTTCAGGTCCTCGAACTCGAAGTCCTTGAACTCCGGGCCGAGTTCCTCGCGGATGTCGTTCTTCGCGCTCTCCGAGAACTCACGGATCTTCCGGATCGTGCGCGTCACGTCCTGGATGACCTTGGGGAGCTTGTCCGGACCGAAGACGAGCACGGCGAGGACGATGAGCGTCACCAGCTCGAGCGGTCCTATGTCATTGAACACCTGAAGCTCCTTGCGATGTCCTCGGTCCTCGGCCCTCGGTGTCGGTGCGGGTCTTGCCGTGGTCCGGGCCGGCTCCACGGTACCCGGCGATCCCGTCCGACCGGTACCGTCCCGAGACCTCCGAGTCGGTGGAGTGGGAGCGCTTTCCCGATTGTTTGCCCGATGGGTCCCCCGGAGGGCTCGACGGGACGTCCTCGCGCGTGCCGCACCTCACGTGCCTCACTCAGCCGCCGGACGACCCGAGGACCAGGGAGACCGTCCGCTCCTCGCCGTCGCGCTGAACGGTCAGCTCCAGCCGGTCTCCGGGGCGGTGCGCCCGGGTCTTGACGATGAGCTCCTCGCCGTTGTGGATCCGCCGGCCGTCGACCTCGGTGATGACGTCGCCCGCCCTGATGCCGGCCCTGGCTCCCGGGCCGCCCGCGGTGACCGGCGGTCCTCCGTCGCTGCCCCGCGTGTCGACGCGGGCGCCGTCGCCCGTGTAGTCCATGTCCAGGGTGATGCCGATGACCGGGTGGGTCGCCTTGCCGTTGTTGATCAGCTCCTCGGCGACGCGCTTGCCCTGGTTGATCGGTATGGCGAACCCGAGGCCTATCGAGCCCGACTGGCCGCTGTCCGGGTCGGAGCCGTCGCCCGCCGAGCGGATGGCCGAGTTGATGCCGATGACCCGGGCCCGGGAGTCGAGCAGGGGACCGCCGGAGTTGCCGGGGTTGATGGGCGCGTCGGTCTGCAGCGCGTCGACGTACGACACGTCGCTGCCGTCGCCCTTCTCGCCACCGGCCGTGATGGGCCGCTGCTTGGCGCTGATGATGCCGGAGGTGACGGTGCCGGCCAGGTCGAAGGGCGCGCCGATCGCCACGACCGGGTCGCCGACCTGCACGTTGTCCGAGTTGCCGAGGGGCAGCGGGGTGAGGCCGCTGACGCCCCTCACCTTCACGACGGCGAGGTCGTAGCCGCTGTCCCGGCCCACGAGCTCGGCCTTGGCGGTCTCCCCGCCGTTGAACGTGACGGTGATCTCGCCGGTGGTGCCGGCGGGCCGGACGACGTGGTTGTTGGTGAGGATGTGACCGCGCGTGTCGAGCACGAAGCCCGTGCCGGTGCCCTGCTCGCCGGCGCCGCTCACGTGCAGCGTGACCACGCTGGGCAGCGCCCGTCCGGCGATCCCCGCGACACTGTCCGCGTCCCGCCCGGCGGCCTCCTTCCCGGCCTGGGGTAGTTCGACCGTCCCGACACCGCCGTTGCGCTCCAGATACGTCCCCACGAGCCCGCCGATGCCCCCGGACACGAGCGCCAGCACCAGCGCCCCGGCCACGAGCGCCTTCCTGCCCCGCTCGCGCCGCTGCTCGGTGCTCGGGACCGGCGCCCCCGTCTGCTGGAGGGGCCCGGGGGGCGCCCAGGGGTCGTAGCGCCGCCAGGGGTCGGAGGCGAGCGTCTGAGCCGCTGCCTCTATGTGACCGGCCGGAACCGGGGCCGTGGCCACGGGGGTGCCCTCGGACGGCACCTGGGCGGGGAGTGGAGCGTGGGCCGGTGACGGCGCCTGCGCGGGTGGCGGCGCCTGCGCGGGAAGCGGCGCCGGTGCCGGTGCCGGTGTCTGCTTCGGCCCGTGTGCCGGTGACGGCGCCTGGGCCGGTGACGGCGCCTGGGCCGGTGGCGATGCCTGCGCGGATGGCGGTGCCTGCGTGGGAAGCGGTGCCTGTGCCGGTGCCGGTGTCTGCTCCGGCCCATGTGCCGGTGGCGGCGCCTGCGCGGATGGCGGTGCCTGTGCCGGGACGCCGGGCGACGGCGCGTACGGGGCGGGTGCCGCCGGACCCGGCGCCGCAACGCCCGACGCCGGAACGCCCGACGCCGGAACGCCCGACGCCGGAACGCCCGGCGCGGGAACGCCTGTCGTCGGGGTCATCGGCGAGTCGTGCGGTGCCGGGACCCCCGGTGCGCCCGCGCCCGGCGCGCTCCGCACGGCCGGCGGCGGTGTCGTCACGCCGTGAGCCGGTGTCGCCGCCGGGTGCTGGACGGGCGGCGCGGGCGCCCAGGGGCCCGGCTCGCCATAAGGCGGGGTGCTGTAGGGGTCGGGGTCGTGCAGGGGCTTCGGGGCGTCCTGGACGGGCAGCGCCGGCCCGGCCGCCGGGACCTCGGAGTCGGCGGGAACGGCGGGGGCGGCGGGGGCGCCGCCCTCGGCCTGCGTACCGGTGGAGGGTGCGCCGGGGGACTCCCCGGCACCCGCTGCGCGTAGCACACCGGGCCCGTCCCCGGACGTCACCACGTCGTCGGGGCGCCGCAGCTCGTAGTCGCCCGCGTCCTCGTCCCGCCGGGCTTCGGGCCGGGCCAGTTCGAAGTCTCCCCCGGTGTCCGTGGAGTCCGGCGGGTCCGTCATCCGGCCCGGCCCCCCGTCCGTTCCCGGCTCCGCCCCCGCGGGGTCCTGGGGCCGTGGACGACCCCACCACTTCGCCTTCGTGGGCTTCCCCTCGTTCATGCTCTCCCCACAGCACAGCCGCGGCACGGCTCGTCGGCGGTGGCCGCAGTTCGTCGAATCGGCACCCGGACCCGCGCGGGCCGCGGGCGCCACCCCGGATTCAATCAGGTTCGCCGGTCGGCGCGCAGGGACGGTCAGCGGGCCGTGCGCGAGGACGTGGGGGCCGAGGGGGACGAGGTGGCGTCCGGCAGCGGCACGGCCAGCAGCGGCCCCGTGAGCTCGGGCAGCGCCGACCAGGACGTCAGGGCGGCCGGCGGGGCCGCCTGAAGCGGACGTATGAGCGGGGACATCGCGGCCGCGCCGGCCACCACCGGCGCGGTCAGCGCGTGCACGGTGCCGTGCCGGGCGGAGGCGGGCGGCGGTACACCGGGGAGCAGCGGCGCGGACACCTCGGTCGGGGCGACCGGGGTGTGGCCGAGCACGTTCTGGCCGTGCACCTGCCCCAGCAGCGGTCCCGCGCCGCGGCGGCGCTGGGACTCGGGAGCGGTCGCGGCTCCCGTGCCCTGGGTGCGCATCGGCGTGACGTTGCTTCCCGTGCCCGAGCCGCCGCGGGCCTCCGTGTCGGCCGGCGTGCCCACGGTGACACCGCCCAGCGCGATCGCGGCCAGGGACACCGCTCCGGCGGCCACGAAGGCGAACCGCATCCGCGAGGAGGAACGGTCCGGGTCGTGCCGTCCGACGTCGTGGATGCGGAAGCCCCGGCTGCCCGGGGGCAGACCGCGGTGGTCGGCGGGAAGGCCGCGCTCACCCGCCGCGAACCCTCTGCCCGCGGAGGGCGGCAGGGCCTGGAGATGCGGCCGGGACGGGGCGTACCCGAACTCGAACCGCTCGCCCCGCTTGGCCGGGTAGGCCCCGGACGAGCCGAACCGGCCGGGCAGCCCCGGCCCGCCCGGCGACGGGTCACCGTCCGGGCCGCCGCCCGCGGGCAGTCCCTGCAGGCGGGCCAGGAAGCTCTCGGACGGGGGCGGCGGGGCCGCCTCCGCGAAGACGTTCTTCAGCCGGCGCTGGGCGTCCACCTCCGCCTTGCACTTCGGGCAGGTGGCCACGTGCGCCAGCACGCGCTCGCGCGCGTCATGACCGAGCTCTCCGTCGACCAGGGCGGAAAGTCGGTCTCCCAGGTGCTGCTCTGCGAGGTGTCCCTCGGAGCCCTTCGGCCGTGATCCGCTCACGCGCTCGCGCCCCCTCCTCCCAGGGCGGGGACACGGGGCACGAAGGAGCGGCGCTCGGCGCGCGCCTCCGGCGAGCGGTGCGCGAGGGCCTTGCGCAGCTGGGAGCGGCCGCGGTGGATCCGCGATCGGACCGTGCCGAGCTTGACGCCGAGGGTCGCGGCGATCTCCTCGTACGACAGTCCTTCGATGTCGCACAGGACGACCGCGGCGCGGAACTCGGGGGCGAGGGTGTCGAGGGCCTGCTGGACGTCCGCGTCGAAGTGCGCGTCGTTGAAGACCTGCTGGGGGGAGGGCTCCTTGCTGGGCAGCCGCTCGGCCGCGTCCTCGCCGAGCGCGTCGAAGCGGATGCGCTGCTTGCGGCGGACCATGTCCAGGAACAGGTTCGTGGTGATGCGGTGCAGCCAGCCCTCGAAGGTGCCCGGCGTGTACGTCGACAGGGAGCGGAAGACGCGGACGAAGACCTCCTGGGTGAGGTCCTCCGCGTCGTGCTGGTTGCCGGTGAGGCGGTACGCGAGCCGGTAGACCCGGCCGCTGTGTGTGCTGACGATCTCCTCCCACGTGGGCGGAGTCCACGCCTGCCCGTCCGCGTCGGTGGTGAAGGTCGCGGTCTGGGCGGAGCCAGCGGCGTGGCTGTGGTCAGCGGTGTCGTTCACGGATGTCGGCCTGCCCGCCGATCCGAGGAAGCGCCGGAACACTCCTCCGCGATCCACAGGCGCAGCCGCACCTCCCCTGTCAGCTCTGGTGGTGTCCAGTGGAGCCCCTACCATAGCCACCTCGCCCGTTAGGACCGGATAAGCGGTTTTACGAGAATTTGATCTGGGCTGATACGCCTCGTACTGCTGCGTCGCCCCTTGCTCCGCGTCCTGATCCACCGCTCGCCCCCCGTCCCGGCCCCCGCCGCTTCCTCACGCTTCTAAACGACCGGTCCCATCTGCGGGTTCCCGAGCCCAACGGATACAGTCACGCCCAGGCAACCACGGGGACAGGAGAGGGTCATTACCGCCAACCGGCAGACGAGCTGGGCGTTCGCCGACGCCTATGTCGCCGAGGACGAAGCGCTGCACTGGGCCCGGGACCGGGCCCGCGAGGCAGGGCTGCGCTCGGTGTCGCCCGGCACGGGCGCCGCGCTGCGGTTGCTGGCCGCGTCCGTCGACGCGAAGGCCGTCGCCGAGATCGGCACCGGCTGCGGTGTATCCGGGATCCACCTGCTGCACGGCATGCGGCCCGACGGCGTCCTGACGACCGTGGACCCCGAGCCCGAGCACCAGCAGTTCGCCCGCCAGGCCTTCCGCGCCTCCGGCTTCGCCAGCAACCGGGCGCGCTTCATCCCGGGCCGCGCCCTGGACGTGCTGCCCCGCCTCGCGGACGCCGGCTACGACCTGGTCTTCTGCGACGGCGACCGGCTGGAGGTCATGGACTACCTCGCTGAATCGTTGCGTCTGCTGCGCCCCGGTGGGCTCGTCGTCTTCGAGGGCGCCTTCGCCAACGGCCGGACGGTGGACTCCGGTCCGCAGCCCACGGAGGTGCTGCGGCTGCGGGAGCTGCTGCGCGCGGTGCGCGAGAGCCAGGAGCTGGTGACGTCCCTGCTGCCGGTGGGCGACGGTCTGCTGTGCGCGGTGAAGCGGTAGCCCACGGGCAGGTTAGCGGAGCGCGAGCCGGGGCAGGCGAGATCCGACGGTGAGAAAACAACCGCCCCGGCACCTCATGAGATGCCGGGGCAGCTGAAAGGGTATGGTCGCGTGCGCGTCAGCCGACGACCTTCTTGAGGGCGTCGCCCAGGGCGTCGGCCTCGTCCGGGGTCAGCTCGACGACGAGCCGACCGCCGCCTTCGAGCGGAACGCGCATGACGATGCCCCGCCCCTCCTTGGTCACCTCGAGCGGGCCATCACCCGTCCGCGGCTTCATGGCCGCCATGCTCGTACCCCTTCCTGAAACCCAGCTCAGTCAAAGCCGACGGCCCTGAGAAGGGCACACGTGCGGTTCCTTGTGGCAGGACACGCGACACCGGCATCGAACACATTGCTTCCCAGCCATTATCCCGCATCTCAGGACCCGATGACCAACATCGGTCGGCATCGCTTGGGCAACGCACGCGAGCAAAACCACTCAATTCGGCGATGAGACTGCGATACTCCGCCCCCGCACACACGTCCGCCGAGCGGATCCGGACGGGAATTCTTTGACGCAGGTCACACGTCCGCTCCGGTTCCCCGCCGGTGATCTCCGTCATGCTGTCCTGCAGACCGGGACGTACCAGTGGGTACGTCCCCGAGCCGCGACACGGAGGGGATACGCCATGGCCGACACCGTGCTCTACGAGGTGAGCGACGGACTCGCGACGATCACGCTGAACCGCCCGGAGGCGATGAACGCGCTGAACGTGGCGGCCAAGGTCGCCCTGCGGGAGGCGGTCCGGTCCGCGGCGGGCGACGCCTCGGTGCGGGCGGTGCTGCTGACGGCCGCGGGTGACCGGGCCTTCTGCGTCGGACAGGACCTCAAGGAGCACATCGGGCTGCTGACCGCGGACCGGGAGACCGGTGCGGGGCAGACGATGAGCACGGTGCGGGAGCACTACAACCCGATCGTGCGGGCGCTGGCGGGGGCGGCGAAGCCGGTCGTCGCCGCGGTGAACGGGGTGGCGGCGGGGGCGGGCTTCGGGTTCGCGCTCGCGGCGGACTACCGGATCGTGGCGGACACGGCGGCGTTCAACACGTCGTTCGCGGGGGTCGCGCTGACCGCGGACTCGGGGATCTCCTGGACCCTGCCCCGGGTGGTCGGTCCGGGGCGCGCCGCCGACCTGCTGCTCTTCCCCCGGAACATCAGCGCGCGGGAGGCGTACGAGCTCGGGATCGCGAACCGGCTGGTGCCCGCCGGGGAGCTGCGGGCCGAGGCCGAGAAGGTGGCGCGGGCTCTGGCCGAGGGGCCGACACTTGCGTACGCGGCGCTGAAGGAGTCGGTGGCGTTCGGGCTGACGCACTCGCTGGAGGAGACGCTGGAGAAGGAGGACGAGCTGCAGACGCGGGCCGGGTCCTCCGAGGACCACGCGACCGCGGTGCGGGCCTTCGTCGACAAGGAGAAGCCGACGTATTCGGGCCGGTGAGCCCGGGGGCGGCCGCACCGCCGGGGGCTGCGGGCGCTAGCCGGTCGCCCGCGCGGTTCCCCGCCCCGCCGAAGAGGCGCTTCTCGCCACGCAGGGTGCCAAGTGATCGTTGACCAGGCCGCACGCCTGCATCAGCGCGTACGCCGTCGTCGGGCCCACGAAGCGCAGGCCGCGCTTCTTGAGCGCCTTGGACAGGGCCGTCGACTCCGGGGTGACCGGCGGGACGTCCGCGAGGGTCTTCGGGGCCGGGCGGCCCGCCGGGTCCGGGGCGTGGGACCAGATCAGGGCGTCCAGCTCGCCCGGGGCCCAGTCGGCGAGCACGCGTGCGTTGGCGAGGGTCGCGTCGATCTTGGCCCGGTTGCGGATGATGCCGGTGTCGGCCAGGAGCCGCGCGCGGTCCTCGTCGGTGAAGCCGGCCACCGCGGCGATCTCGAAGTCGGCGAAGGCGGCGCGGAAGCCCGGGCGGCGGCGCAGGATCGTGATCCAGGACAGGCCGGACTGGAAGGCCTCCAGGCTGAGCCGTTCGAACAGCGCGTCGTCGCCGTGGACCACGCGGCCCCACTCCTCGTCGTGGTACGCCACGTACTCCGGGGCGGACAGGGCCCAGGGGCAGCGCAGCCCGCCGTCGGGGCCCGCCAGGGCGGCACCGTCGCTCACGGCCGGTCCTCCTGCCGCGGGGCGGGCTTGTCCATGGACACGCGGGGCTCGCCGGAGGGGTGCAGCGGCCCGTGGGAAGAGACCGCTCGCGCGCCCGCCAGGGCCGACTCCAGGTCGGCGATGCGGGCGTCGCGTTCGGCGAGCTCGGCGCCCAGGCGGCTGAGGGCGTCGTCGACGTCGGCCATGCGGTAGCCGCGGGCGGCGAGCGGGAAGCGGAGGTCCTCCACGTCGGCCCGGCTGACCGGGCGGTCCGGGGGCAGCGGGTCCCGCAGCCGCTCGGGCGGGGCCTCGGGCAGCGGGCCGTTCTCGCCGCCGCCGACCACCGCGAGGGTCACCGCGCCGACCACCACGGCGAGCGCGACGACCAGGAACAGGAACATAACCATCGCGGGGCCCCCACGTCGGACGGATCGGAGTCGCGTACTGCTCCGAGTCGGATGTTGTCAGGCTCCGATCGTGCCATGCGACGGCGACCGTTAGGGTCGCAGGCGGCGGAAGACGGGACGTACCAGGAGAGGTCACAGGGGATGCTCAGGCTGGGCAGGCGGGAATTCGGGCCGCACGAGCCGGTGATCATGGCGATCGTGAACCGGACCCCGGACTCCTTCTACGACCAGGGCGCCACCTTCCGCGACGAGCCGGCCCTCGCGCGCGTGGAGCGGGCCGTGGCCGAAGGGGCGGCGATCATCGACATCGGCGGGGTCAAGGCGGGGCCGGGCGAGGAGGTCACGGCCGAGGAGGAGGCCCGCCGCACGGTCGGGTTCGTGGCGGAGGTGCGGCGCCGGTTCCCGGACGTGATCATCAGCGTGGACACGTGGCGGGCGGAGGTCGGCGAGGCCGTGTGCGAGGCGGGGGCCGACCTGCTCAACGACGCGTGGGGCGGGGTCGACCCGGGGCTCGCGGAGGTCGCGGCGCGCTACGGGGCGGGGCTGGTGTGCACGCACGCCGGGGGCGCCGAGCCGCGCACCCGGCCGCACCGGGTCGAGTACGACGACGTCATGGCCGACATCCTCGGGGTGACGGTCGGACTGGCCGAGCGGGCCCTGGCGCTGGGCGTGCCCCGTGAGTCGATCATGATCGACCCCGGGCACGACTTCGGCAAGAACACCCGGCACAGCCTGGAGGCGACGCGGCGGCTGGACGAGATGGTCGCCACGGGGTGGCCGGTGCTGGTGTCGCTGTCCAACAAGGACTTCGTCGGGGAGACGCTGGACCGGCCCGTGAAGGAGCGGCTGGTGGGCACGCTGGCGACGACGGCCGTGTCCGCGTGGCTGGGGGCGCAGGTGTACCGGGTGCACGAGGTCGCCGAGACGCGGCAGGTGCTGGACATGGTCTCGGCGATCGCGGGCCACCGGGTGCCCGCCGTCGCCCGGCGCGGGCTGGCCTAGCCGGGACCAGGAGGGCTGCCCCCTGGCCCCGGGGGCGGCGTCAGCGGCCCGCTTCCTTGGACACCAGTGCCACCGCCTCGTCCACGTCGTCCGTCACGTGGAACAGCAGCAGGTCCTTCTCCGCCGCCTTCCCCTGCGCGATCACCGTGTCCCGCAGCCAGTTCACCAGGCCGCCCCAGTACTGGGTGCCGAACAGGACGATCGGGAAGCGGGTGACCTTCTGGGTCTGGACGAGGGTGAGGGCCTCGAAGAGCTCGTCGAGGGTGCCGAGGCCGCCGGGCAGGACCACGAAGCCTTGCGCGTACTTCACGAACATCATTTTTCTGACGAAGAAGTAGCGGAAGTTGAGCCCGATGTCGACGTACGGGTTCAGGCCCTGCTCGAACGGCAGCTCGATGCCGAGGCCGACCGAGATGCCCTTGGCCTCCAGGGCGCCCTTGTTGGCCGCCTCCATCGCGCCCGGGCCGCCGCCCGTGATGACCGCGAAGCCCGCCTCCACCAGCCCTCGGCCCAGCCGTACGCCCGCGTCGTATTCGGGCGAGTCCGCGGGGGTCCGGGCCGAGCCGAACACACTGATCGCGGGCGGGAGTTCGGCGAGCGCTCCGAAGCCCTCGATGAACTCCGACTGGATGCGCAGCACACGCCAGGGGTCGGTGTGGACCCAGTCGGAAGGGGCTCGCTCGTCCAGCAGCCGCTGGTCGGAGGTGCTGCCCTGCGCCTGGTCCCGCCGCCGGAGGACCGGCCCCTGGCGCTTCTCCTGGGGCGGCTGCTTCTTCCCCTCGGGGTTGCCGGTCGCCATGTGCGCTCCCTCCGTCGTGCCTGTCTTTCCACCTCAGCGTAGATCCACGCGGGTTACGAACGAGGGACGTGAGCATGTCCGCGTTGGAGCGCCGTAAACACGAACGGCCCGGGGCGCGATCAGGCGGTCAGCCAGCGCCGCAGGCGCTCCTCGCCCGCGAGGATCTTCGCGACCTCCACGCGCTCGTCCCGCTTGTGCGCCAAGTGGGGGTTGCCCGGGCCGTAGTTGACCGCCGGGACGCCCAGGGCCGAGAAGCGGGAGACGTCGGTCCAGCCGTACTTCGGCATCGGGGTGCCGCCGACGGCCTCGATGAACGCCTTCGCGGCCGGGTGGGACAGCCCGGGCATCGCGGCGGGGCTGTGGTCGACGACCTCGAACTCCGCCACCCCGCAGTCCGCGAAAACCTCCCGGACGTGCGCCACGGCCTCCTCGGGGGTGCGGTCGGGCGCGTAGCGGAAGTTGACGGTGACCACGCACTCGTCGGGGATGACGTTGCCGGCCACTCCCCCGGCGATGCCGACCGCGTTCAGGCCCTCGCGGTACTCCAGGCCGTCGATGACCGGCCACCGCGGCTCGTAGGCCGCCAGGCGGGCGAGGATCGGGGCCGCCGCGTGGATCGCGTTGGAGCCCATCCAGCCGCGCGCCGAGTGGGCCCGCTCGCCGGTGGTCCTCAGCAGTACCCGCAGCGTTCCCTGGCAGCCGCCCTCGACCTGGCCGTCGGAGGGTTCCAGCAGGACCGCGAAGTCGCCCGCCAGCCACTCGGGGTGGGCCTCGGCGACGTGCCTGAGACCGTTGAGCTCGGCGGCGACCTCCTCGTTGTCGTAGAAGACGAAGGTCAGGTCGCGGTTGGGTGACGGGACGGTGGCCGCGATGCGCAGCTGCACCGCGACGCCCGACTTCATGTCGCAGGTGCCGCAGCCCCACAGCACGCCGTCCTCGTCGAGCCGGGAGGGCACGTTGTCCGCGATCGGGACGGTGTCGATGTGGCCGGCCAGGACGACCCGCTCGGCGCGGCCCAGGTCCGTGCGGGCGACGACGTTGTTGCCGTACCGGTCGACCGTCAGGTGGGGCAGCGAGCGCAGCGCGGTCTCGATCGCGTCCGCGAGCGGCTTCTCGGTGCCGCTCTCGGAACGGAAGTCGACGAGCCGGGCGGTCAGCTCCGCGGCGTCCAGCGTGAGGTCAAGGGAGGTGTCGGCCATGCCGTCGACCCTAACGTGCCGGGCCCCGCGCGCACCTTCCCCACCCGGCTCCTACCACCGCGTACTCTCCAGTACCTTGTACGGCGTGCCAGAGCCGTCCTCTCCCAAGCGTCGTGGCCGCCTCTTCCGATGCGGGGCCGCCTTCGTGGCCCTGCTCGCGGTCGCCGGCTACCTCGTCGTGCAGTACATCACCGGGGGCGCGAGCGGTCCCGGCTGCAAAGTCGTCTCCGGCAAGGGCGACGGGGCCTCGTACGAGTTCACCCCCGAGCAGGCCGTGAACGCGGCGACGATCACCGCCGTCGGCACCGCGCGCGGTCTGCCCGAGCGGGCCGTGACCATCGCGCTGGCGACCGCCCTGCAGGAGTCCGCCCTGCGCAACATCGACCACGGTGACCGTGACTCGCTCGGCCTGTTCCAGCAGCGGCCCTCGCAGGGCTGGGGCACGCCGAAGGAGATCATGGACCCGACGTACTCGGCGGGCGAGTTCTACGACCACCTGGTCAAGGTCCCGGGGTACACGCGGCTGCCGCTGACCGTCGCCGCGCAGCGCGTGCAGCGCAGCGGCTTCCCGCAGGCCTACGCCAAGCACGAGCCGGACGCCGCGCTGCTCGCCGCGGCCCTGACCGGTCAGTCCGCGGCCACGCTGACCTGCAAGGGACGGCCCGCCGCGACCCGGGCGTCGGGCCCGGACGGGGTGCGTGCCGCGCTGGTGCGCGACTTCGGCCGCGACGTGCTGGCACCGGCCGGTGCGGAGGTGGACGGCTCGTCCGCGGCCCCGGCCGCGCCGTCCCCGAGCGCCACGGGTGGCTCCGGCGGGCGGACGGTGACGCTGCCGGTGGCCGGCGGCGACACGAGTGCCGCGGGCGGGCGGGATCCGGAGCGGCGCGGCTGGCAGCTGGCGCACTGGGCGGTGGCCAACGCCTCCGAGCTGCACATCGCGCGGGTGACGTACGCGGGCCGGGAGTGGGTCGCCGGGAACACCGCGAGCGAGTGGCGCACCGCCTCGGCCAAGGGCACGGCGGGAGCCGAGCGGACCGCGGACGCGGTCCGGATCGTCACGATGCGCTAGATCGCGCAGGGGTACGGGGAATCACCCCAGGGGATTACCCGGGCATCGCGCGGCGACGGTGTGCGCGGGCTTTCGACCCGTCGTCCCTCACTCGGGGGAATCCCTTGGAAACACAGGGGGGAAGGATTCGGCGGGCTTTCGCGCAGGAGCCTCTTTGCCCGTTTTTATCCGCAGCCGATAATGCGACGCATTACCAACTCTTTACGTTGCGGTGCCGCAACCTTCGCGGGCTTCGAGCGGTAGTCACTGCGTCCGAGCCGGGGCGATCAACAGCCAGTCGATCAACTACCGGACCGGGTCGGACACTTCACGAACCTCACTGTTCTCTCCGTCGAAGGAGCACCATGTCCCTCCCCCTGACCCGCCGGATCGCCCGTGCCGCGCTGATCGTCGCTGCGGGAGCGGCTGCCGGGGTCGGTGCGGCCGGCTCCGCCAGTGCGGCGCCCGAACTGCCGGCCACCCCGAACCTCGGTGGGCTGACCGCCCTGGACGGGGCGAACGTCGGCAACACCGTCGACGGCGCGGCTCAGAACGTCACCGAGACCGCGGGTGACACCGGCGGCAAGACCGTGAAGAAGGCGGTGCCGGCCGCGGGCAAGACCGGCGGCAAGGCGGTCAAGAAGGCTACGCCGGCGGCGCAGAAGGCGGCCGGTGACACGGCGGGCTCCGCCGGGCAGCTCGTCGGTGAGACCGCCGGTTCCGCCAAGGGCGGTCTGCCGACGGACTCCCTCGCCAAGGGCGGCGTGCCGTCCGCGGACTCGCTGCCGGTGAAGAGCCTGCCGGTCGGCTGACACCGCGGCGCGCACGCGAAGGGGTCCGGGGAAAATTCCCCGGACCCCTTCGTCATGGACCGGGGCAGCGGTCACAGACGCCGTACGGCCGCCGCCACCCGCTCGTCCGTCGCCGTCAGGGCCACGCGGACGAACCGCGCGCCCGCGGGGCCGTAGAAGTCGCCCGGGGCGACGAGGATCCCCCGCTCGGCGAGGTGGGCCACCGTGTCCCAGCAGGACTCGCCGCGCGTCGCCCACAGGTACAGACTCGCCTCGCTGTGCTCGATGCGGAAGCCGTGGTCCAGCAGAGCCTCGCGCAGCAGCGTGCGGCGGGCGGCGTAGCGCTCGCGCTGCACGCGCACGTGCTCGTCGTCGCCGAGGGCCGCCACGACCGCGGCCTGGGTCGGCGCGGACGTCATCATGCCGCCGTGCTTGCGGATCTCCAGGAGCGGGCCGAGCACCGCCGGGTCGCCGGCCAGGAAGGCCGCGCGGTAGCCGGCCAGGTTGGAGCGCTTGGACAGGCTGTGGACGGAGACGACGCCGTCGTAGGAGCCGCCGTTGACGTCCGGATGCAGCACCGAGACCGGGTCGGCCTCCCAGCCCAGCTCCAGGTAGCACTCGTCGGAGAAGACCAGGACGTCGTGCGAGCGGGCCCACGCGACGATCCGGGTCAGCTCCTGCTTGTCCAGGACCTTGCCCGTGGGGTTGGACGGCGAGTTCAGCCACAGGAGCTTCAGGCCCTCGGGGTCGAGCTCGGTCGGGTCGTCGTAGACCTCGTACGCGGCCCGGGCCAGGCGGGCGCCCACCTCGTAGGTCGGGTAGGCCAGGCGCGGGAAGGCCACCCGGTCGCCCGGCCCGAGCCCGAGCTGGGTGGGGAGCCAGGCGACGAGCTCCTTGGAGCCGACGATCGGCAGGACGTGGCGGTGGGTGACGTCCCGGGCGCCGAGGCGCCGCTCGACCCAGCCGGTGATCGCGTCGCGCAGCTCGGGCGTGCCCCAGACGGTCGGATAGCCCGGCGAGTCCGCGGCCGCGACCAGCGCTTTCTGGATCAGCTCGGGCACCGGGTCGACCGGGGTGCCGACGGACAGGTCCACGATGCCGTCCGGGTGGGCGGCGGCCGTGGCCTTGTACGGGGTCAGCTTGTCCCAGGGGAAGGCCGGGAGGCGGTCGGAGACTGCGGACACGGGTTCTGGCTCACTTTCTGGTCCGTACGAGCCGGGTGACGGCGAACGCCTCGGTCCCGTACGGCGATCAACGGGTGATCGGGCCGTACGGGACCGAGGCGGCGCTGGCGCGGACCGCTCTTACTGGTTCTGCGGCGGCAGCGCGGCGACGAACGGGTGGTCCCGCTCGATCAGCCCCAGCTTGCTGGCGCCGCCGGGCGAACCGAGCTCGTCGAAGAACTCGACGTTCGCCTTGTAGTAGTCCTTCCACTCCTCGGGAGTGTCGTCCTCGTAGAAGATGGCCTCGACCGGGCAGACCGGCTCGCAGGCCCCGCAGTCGACGCATTCGTCCGGGTGGATGTACAAGGACCGCTGGCCCTCGTAGATGCAGTCGACCGGGCACTCCTCGATGCACGCCTTGTCCTTGACGTCGACACAAGGCTGCGCGATGACGTAGGTCACGCTGTCGTTCCTCCTCGATAGGGCGCTGGCGGGCCTCCTCAGGCTCCGCCGCCTGGCGCGCGGGAGCGCGGCGTCGTCGATGCCCGCCCCTAGTATCTCCGTTCTTGGGCATGATCCGAACAGGAGGGGTGAACTGACCTGTGGAAATCTCTGCCGCCGGGCGACTGGAGGTCCGTATCACCGCTGCTGACGTGGGCAAACGGGTCTCCGTCCGGAGCTTGATCGAACATGGTGCCCCGGGAGAGAAGTTCACCGATACGGTCGGTGTTCTCACATCATGGGACAACGGTGTGCTGCTGATCACACAGAAGAGTGGCCAGAGCGTCCGCATAGCGGAATCCGCGCTGGTCGCGGGCAAGGTCGTACCCGCCGCTCCGGCGCGTCGCCGCGGTCCGGCCGCCTCCTGCGAGGAACTGGCCCGGGTCGCCGCGCGGGCCTGGCGGCCCGTGGAGCGCGAGCGGCTCGGCGACTGGGAGCTGCGGGCCGCCTCCGGGTTCACCCGGCGGGCCAACTCGGTGCTGCCGCTCGGTGATCCCGGCGTCCCTCTGGACGAGGCCCTCGCCGCCGTGCGCCGCTGGTACGGCGAGCGCGGGCTGCCCGCCTACGTGCAGACGGCGACCGGCGCCGAGGGCGCGCAGGAGGTGCTCTGCGCCGAGCTGGAGGCACGGGGCTGGGTGCGGGAGGTGACCGCCGAGCTGTGGGTGGGACCGCTGGCGCCGATCGCCGACCTGGGCGACCCGGCCGGGGTCGAGCTGTCGAGGCAGGTCGACGAGGCGTGGCTTTCCCGGTACCGGCGCAAGGGTGCGGGCGAGGTGGCGCTGCGGGTGCTGGGGAGCGGGCCGTCGGTGTGGTTCGCGACCGTGCCCGGGCGGGTGGAGCCGGCCGCCATCGGGCGGTGCGTGGTCGACGGGCGGTGGGCCGGGTTCGCCGCCGTCGAGGTCGATCCGGCGCTGCGGCGCCGGGGGCTCGCAACGGCCGTGATGGCCGCGCTGGCCCGGCGGGCGCTCGACGAGGGCGCGTCCGCCGCCTGGCTCCAGGTCGAGGCCGACAACGCGGGAGCGCGGGCACTGTACGCCGGGATGGGGTTCGCCGCGCACCACGCCTACCACCACTACCGGGCGCCGGACGCCGGCGGCGCACCGGCCGGCGACCGAGCGGCGTGAGAGGGCACGAGCCAGCCATGCGACCCCCGTATCCCCCCTCCCCCGGGCGTTCCGCCGAGCTGCGGCGGCGGTTCGCCGAAGAGGCCCGGTCCGAGCGGCCCGACCTGTCGACCCTGTGCCTGCTGGTGGGGGCGGAGGCCGACCGGGAGCTGGACGAGGCGGGCCTGGACGCCGCGCAGGTCGAGCTGGACCGGCTCGCCGGGCTGCTGCCGTTCCGGCCCGGGGGGCCGCGGGCGTGGGCGGTGGCGCTGCGGGAGCTGCTCGGTGAGCGGCTGGGCTTCCACGGCACCCCGGCCGATTACCGGCGCCTGGAGTCCTCGCTGCTGCACGAGGTGCTCCGGCGGCGCAGAGGGCTGCCGATCCTGCTGTCCGTGGTGTGGATGGAGGTGGCGCGGCGGGCGGGGGCGCCGGTGTACGGGGTGGCTCTGCCGGGGCACTTCGTGGTCGGGTTCGGGCCCGAGGAGGGGCAGGTGCTGGCCGATCCGTTCGACGGGGGGCGGGTGCTGAGCGGGGCGGACGCGGAGTTGCTGGTGGCCGGGGCGACCGGGGCGGGGCTGGAGCCGGCGATGCTGCGCCCCGCGGACCCGCTGGACGTGGTGCTGCGGATCCTGAACAACGTGCGGGCGTGGGCCGCGGCCCGGCCCGAGCGGTCGGACGTGGCGTTGTGGGCCGTGGAGTTGTCGCTGCTGCTGCCGTCGCATCCGGCGCGGTTGCGGTACGAGCGGGCGCAGTTGCTGGTGCGGCGGGGGGACTTCCTGGGTGGGGCGTCGGAGCTGGAGGCCTACGCGGAGGTGGTGGGGGCCGTGGACGAGGCGGCCGCGGAGCGGGTGCGGGGGGAGGCGTCGGTGGCCCGGGCGATGCTGAACTGACGCCCCTGGGCGCGTCCTGCGGCCGGTCCGCGTCCCGGGCCACGCGGGCCGCTTCCGCGCGGGTGGCCCACCGCCGGACCGCCCTGCGGACAGCGCGGCCGCGGGCGGGGTGGCGCGGGCAGGCCGGGCGTCCGCGACGGCGCGTGACAGGTGTCGGCATGCCCGTGGGGCGACCGGGGACGGGAGAGCCCCCGCGCGGCTCGGGCGGGGGCTCTCCCGTACGGCGGGCGGCCGGAGGTCAGTTCGGGTTGGTGTCGATGACTCCGATCCGCTCCTCGGGCGTCTTGCCGCGCAGGGCTGTGCGCAGCGCGGCGACGACGTCCTGCGGCGTGACGTCCCGCTTGCCGCTCGCGCCCTCGATCTGCACGCCCTCGAAGGTCTGGCCGTAGGCCTCCTGGAGCGCCTCGAGGTTGTACGTGTCCACGAGTTTGCCGTCGACGGCCTTGAAGCTGAGGATCTTCGGCAGGGAGACCGGGCCGAAGTCGATGCTGTGGGCCGCGTCGGTGCGGACGGTGACCAGGTCGGACATCGCGGGCTGCGCGATCTCCTTGAGCACCCGGTCCACCTCGGCGTTCGAGACCGTCGGCTGCCGTGTGGTGGTCGGCAGGTTCACCGTGCCGGCCGCGCCGGTCTCCACCTGGGCGCGGTACGCCTCCTCCACCGCCTTCGTCGACCTGGCCAGGTCGACGCCCGTGCCCGGCTTGCCGTAGACGGGGACGGCCTTGCCGCCCTTGAACTCGATCGTCCCGTCGGTGGACGCGCCCGAGCCGCCCGCCGCGCTCTCCAGGGCGGCGTGCAGCTTCTCCTCGTCGACGGGCATGTCCGGGGCGACGACCCGGTGGTTGCCGAACAGCGAGCCGATCACGGAGACCGGGTTGTAGTCGCTCCTGGCCGCCGCGTCGACCGTGGCGTCCATGTCGAACTGCAGGCCCGCGTTGTCCGGGTCCAGGGCGACCGTCCTGCCGCCCACCGACAGCTTCAGCTCCTTGCCGACGCGGTCGTCGAAGGCCTCGTCGAGCTTCTTGACCGCGCCGTCGCGGGTGGTGCCGCCGATGTCGACGCCGAGCACGGTGGTGCCCTTGGGCACGTCGGTGCGGTTCATCAGCAGGCCGGCGCCGTAGAGGCCGCCGGCGGCGACGACCAGGCCCGCGGCGAGCAGCACGAGCTTGTTGCGGCCCTTCTTCCTGGGCGCCTTGGCGGAGCTCGCCGGGGGCGGCGAGACCGGCTCGGGCAGCTTCGGGGCCGTGTGCGGCGCCGGTCCGTCGCCGGGCGCGCCCGGGCCGAACGGGGAGGCCGCGCCGGGCTGTACGACGGGCATGCCGCTGGTGACGGTGTGCCCGGAGACGTTGTCGTGCCGGGGGCCGTAGCCGGGGCCGTCCGAGGGCTCGGGGGCGGGCTTCTGCGGGGTGAGGATGGCGGTGTCGTCGCTCAGGCCGCTCCCCGGGCCCGCGGCGCCCGGGCCCGCGGGACCGGCGGTGCCGCCGGGTGCACCGGGGCCGGCGGGGCCGCCGCCTATGCCACCGGGGCCGCCGGATCGGCCGGGGTCGTCGAAGGCGCCCGGGGCTCCGGGGCCGGCCGGGCGACCGGGGTCGTCGAAGGCGCCCGGGGCTCCGGGGCCGGCCGGGCGACCGGGGTCGTCGAACGCCTCGGGGCCGCCGGGGTGGCCGAAGCCGCTGGCGGAGCCGGGGCCGCCGGATTCGTCGAAGGCGCCGGGGCCGCCCTGGGCACCGGGACCACCGGACGCGTGGAAGCCACCGGGGCCACCCGGCGTGCCAGGGCCACCGGGCGCGTGGAAGCCACCGGGGACACCGGACGCGCCAGGGCCACCGGGACCTCCCGGAGCGCTCGGCTCATGGAACGCACCGGGGCCGCCCGGCCCGTTCGGCGCGCCGGGACCGCCCTGCTCGCCACCGAATCCACCCGGCCCGCCGGAACCACCCGGGCCACCGGGCCCGCCGGGCTCGCTGTAGGCCCCGGTCCCGCCGGGACCGCCCGCCGGCGGCACCATCGGTCCGTCTCCGGTCACCGGCCCGCCCGTGGGGCCGGCCGGTCCCTGCGCGCCGGTGCCGGGCGTGCCCGGCTCGTGGAAGCCGTTGGCCGTGTTCGGGCCGCCGCCGTGGTCGGAGAGGTACGGCAGGTCGTCACGGCGCGGTTCGCCGCCGCCGCTGCCCGGCGTGGCGCGTGAGCCGTTGCCGAGCGGACCCGCCGCCAGCGCCTCGGTGACGTCGAAGGAGCCGGTGCCGCCGCCGTGCCCAGGTGCGACGGGGCCGCCGGTCGCGCCGCCCGGGAGGCCCGCGCCGTTCGTGCCGCCGGACCGGGAGCCGCCCGGCGCGCTCATGGAGCCGACCACGCCGCCCGGCCGCGCGGCACCCGGGCGCGCCCCACCGGACGCGGACGGGCCGGACGCACCCGAACCGGGGCCGCCCGTACCGGAACCGCCGGCCGCCGGAGCGGAACCGCCCGGCAGACCCGCCCCGTTGGCGGAGCCGCCGCCCTGACCGCCCGCACCGGCGCCGGACTTGCGCGGCGCGAACCAGTCACTGGTCGGCCTGTCCTCGGCGGGAGACTCTCCAGAGCCAGAGCCAGAGCCAGAGCCCTGGGGCGCGCCCGCGCCCCGGGGAGCCGCGGCGCCGGGCGCCGAGGGCGACTGCCCCTGCGCGTCCGTACCGGCGGGAGCGTCCGCCTCCGCGACGGGCTTGCGCATGACCACCGGCGGAATGGGCCGTGATCCGGGGATGTTGATCCGGATCCGGGTCGTCAGCGTGGTCTCGGTCTTGCGTTCCTCCGGCCGCGGGGCCGAACGGCCCGCGTCCGTGCCGTCACTGGAGACCGCCGGGGTGCCGTAGGGCGGCGTGCCCGACGGGTAGGCGGCTCCGCCGCGCCCGTTGGGCCCGGAGGACGGAGTGTCAGTTTCACGACTCAAGGCAGGTTCTCCCGGTTGGCTCCGCCGCCCGTCACAACCTCACGCGGGCAGCTCGGCGGCGCCACCACCATACTGGCCACTTCTCACCGGTATCTCGGGACCGCTGGGGAAACTCACACCGGACCCCCAGGGGCGCGTCCCGGCGAACCGGTACGTCACTTGCCAAGTCGGACGGGGCCGCCGTCCGGTTGCCGTCCCGGGTGGAGGGTGGCGCAGATCACAGCCACGATGAAGCCGCCGACGAGGAAGAGGTACGAGCCCTTGACCGCGGCGAAGAGGAAGTCGCCCTCGGGGCGGCTGGGGTTGAGCAGGACGACGGAGAGCATCCAGCCGACGGCGGCCGCGACGCCCCCGGAGCGGCTGCGGGTGAGGCGCGCGGCGCCCAGGACGAGCCCGGCCTCGCCGGCGAGCGCGAGGATCGGGCCGACCGGGAACCACCCGGGCTGCACGAGCGCCCCGGCCGTGCCGACGACGGCTCCGAGCACGAAGAACCCCAGGAGGGCGGCGGCCCGTCCGGCGGACGGGGGCCGCACCGGCTGGGCGAGCAGCGGGCCGCGGTCGCTCATGACGCCTCCTCGACGCCGGCGAGGAGGTCCGCCCCGATCCCTGCGAACAGGTCCGTCTCCCGCTCACCGGCGCCCCGCTCGCCGCGCACCAGCTCGTAGTACTCGGTGGTGAGGATCGGCTGGGCGAGTTCGTTGGACAGGACGAAGTAGGGCTCGGCCACGGTGATCTGGGTGGCGTGGGCGCGCATCGCCGCGGCCTTGGCGGCGGCGTGCGCGGTGCCGTCGATCACGGTGGTGATGCGCTCCTCGGGCACCACGCCCGGGACGTCGTCGACGGCGGCGGCCTTGGTGAAGGGGGTGCCGGGCAGGTCCTCCCGGAGCCGGGCGAAGGCGTCCTCCACAACAGGCCGGGGAACCCGGTTCCAGTAGACCTTCGGGATGCGCCAGCCGGTCTCGGCGGCCAGTTCGGCGGCGCGCATGGCGACGCGGTGGGCCTGGATGTGGTCGGGGTGGCCGTAGCCGCCGTTGTCGTCGTAGGTGACGAGGACGTGGGGGCGTACCTCGTGGATCACCGCGACGAGGTGGGCGGCGGCCTCGTCGACGTCGGCCTGCCAGAAGCACGCCGGATCGCCGTTGTCGGGCAGGCCCATCATTCCGGAGTCGCTGTAGCGCCCGGCGCCGCCGAGCAGGCGGACGTCGCGGACGCCGAGCAGGGCCATGGCGGCCGCCAGCTCGTTGCGGCGGTGCTGGCCCAGGGCGGCGCCGCTCAGGTGCGCGAGCTCGGGCGGGATGACCTCGCCGCGTTCACCGAGGGTGCAGGTGACCAGGGTGACGTGGGCACCCTCGGCCGCGTACCTGGCCATGGTCGCGCCGTTGTTGATCGACTCGTCGTCCGGGTGCGCGTGCACCAGCAGCAGACGACGGCCGGGCTGTTCCGTCATGGACCCCACCCTACGAGGTCCGGCGACGGTCAGAACTTGATGCTGCCGATCATGCCCGCGATGTTCGTCGTCAGCTCGTTGATCGTGGGAGCGACGGTCGACGAGGCGAGATAGAAGCCCAGCAGCATGCAGACGATCGCATGCCCCGCCTTCAACCCTGACTTCTTGATCAGCAGGAAGACGATGATCGCCAGCAGCACCACCGCCGAAATCGAGAGTGCCACGGCGGCTCACCTCCAAAGATCCACGAGGGCGCGGGGGGTCGGACTATGGGGGCATCAAATCCGTACAGCGGCCAGCAGGTTCATACCCACTATGCGACATTGATCATAACTATCCGTCCGTGCGCATCGATCGGCGCACGGCCGCACAAGGGGGCGCATGGCCAATATGGTCAGGGCATGACGACCGAGGCTGACTCCTTCCCCCGACGGCACGCCCGCACCCAGCGCTTCACGCTCGGCGCGCCGCGTTCGTTCAGTGTGGCGCCCGACGGTTCCCGTGTCGTGTTCCTGCGCTCCGGTTCCGGTACGGACCGGGCGAGTTCGCTGTGGGTCCTCGACCCGCAGGAGGGCGGCGAACGCCTGGCCGCCGACCCGCGCGCTCTGCTGGGAGGTGCCTCGGAGGACCTCTCCGCCGAGGAGCGGGCGCGGCGCGAGCGCAGTCGCGAGGGCGGCGCCGGCATCGTCGGGTACGCCACGGACGCGGCCGTGGAGCTGGCCTCTTTCGCCTTGTCAGGACGGCTCTTCACGGCGGAACTGCGGGCCGGGACGGCGCGCGAGGTGGCGGTGCCCGGGCCGGTGATCGACCCGCGCCCGTCGCCCGACGGGCGGTACCTCGCCTACGTCGCCGGGGGCGCCCTGCGCGTGGTGGAGGCGGAGGGGGACGGTGACCGGGCGCTCGCGGAGCCGGAGTCGGAGAATGTCTCATTCGGTCTCGCCGAGTTCGTCGCCGCCGAGGAGATGGGGCGCTCGCGGGGGTTCTGGTGGGCTCCGGAGTCGGACCGGCTGCTCGTGGCGCGCGTGGACGACACGCCGGTGGGGCGCTGGTGGATCTCCGACCCGGCGCATCCGGACCGGGAGCCGCAGCGGGTGCCGTACCCGGCGGCGGGCACCGGCAACGCGGAGGTCCGGCTGTTCGTGATCGGGCTGGACGGGGTGCGCACGGAGGTCGCCTGGGACCGGGCGCGCTACCCGTATCTGGCGCATGTGCACTGGTCAGCGGCGGGCGCCCCGCTGCTGCTGGTCCAGGCGCGCGACCAGCGCAGCCAGCTGATCCTGGCCGTGGACCCGGAGTCGGGCGCGACCCGGATGGTGCACGCCGATGAAGATCGAACATGGCTGGATCTTTTCCCCGGGGTGCCGTGCTGGAGTCCCTCCGGACAGCTGGTCCGGATCGCGGACGAGGGCGGTGCGCGGGTGCTGGCGGTCGGTGAACGGCCGCTGACGGGAGCGCAGTTGCACGTCAGGGCGGTGCTGGACGTCACCGGCGACGACGTGCTGGTCTCGGCGTCGGCCGGCCAGGAGGCGGCGGAGCCGGAGACGGGTCAGGTGCACGTGTACCGGGTGAACGAACTCGGCCTGGAGCGGGTGTCGCGCGAGCCGGGCGTGCACGCGGCGGTGCGCGCCGGGGGCGTGACCGTGCTGGTGTCGGCGGTGCTCGACCGGCCGGGCACGCGTGCACAGGTCCTGCGCGACGGAAAACCGACCCTGACGATCCGTTGTCATGCGGAAGATCCCGGTATGTCCCCCCGCGTGGCGCTGACCGAGGGGGGCGCACACCGCATCCCGTGCGCCGTGCTTATGCCTCGGGACTACGCCGGTGACACCCCCCTGCCGGTGCTCATGGACCCGTACGGTGGCCCGCACGGGCAGCGGGTCGTCGCCGCCCACAACGCGCACCTCACCTCGCAGTGGTTCGCGGACCAGGGCTTCGCGGTGGTGGTCGCGGACGGACGCGGCACGCCGGGCCGCTCCCCCGCCTGGGAGAAGGCGATCCACAGGGACTTCACCGTCTCGCTGGACGACCAGGTGACGGCGCTGGAGGACCTGGCCAAGCGCTACCCGCTGGACCTGGGCCGGGTGGCGATCCGCGGCTGGTCCTACGGCGGCTGGCTGGCGGGACTCGCGGTGCTGCGCCGCCCGGACGTCTTCCACGCGGGGATCGCGGGCGCGCCGGTCACCGACTGGCGCCTGTACGACACCCACTACACGGAGCGCTACCTCGGCACGCCGCAGGAGCAGCCGGACGCCTACGCCAGGAGCTCCCTGGTCACGGAGGACGGCCTCGCCTCCCCCGCCGAGCCGCACCGCCCCCTGATGGTCGTGCACGGCCTCGCCGACGACAACGTCGTGGTCGCCCACGCCCTGCGCCTGTCCTCGGCCCTGCTGGCCGCCGGCCGGCCCCACGAGGTGCTGCCCCTGTCGGGCGTCACGCACATGACCCCGCAGGAACAGGTCGCGGAGAACCTGCTGCTGCTCCAGGTGGACTTCCTCAAGCGCTCCCTCGGCATCACGACCCGCTGAGCACACGGCGACGGGCCGGGGCAACATGGCGCGCCCCGGCCCGTCTACGGCACCCGCACGGCCGTACGGCGACCAGCCTGGCGCGTCCGTATATCGGGACCGGGTCGGTGAAGTTGCCTGGGTGTTAACGCAGTTGATGCGCATGTGTGTGCTTACGCCCCGCACAACAGCCACCGCCTCCCCGGCGGCATCCGCGCACCCACACTCTCGGCCTCTAGCTGCGCCGCCCAACTGAACCCGGCGTGGCCGACACGTCAACGCACCGGCTGTGCCCCGCGGGCGGCTTCGTGGATCGGCCGACGGCCCGGCCTCTCTGGCCGTAACCCTGATGACCGCTCCGCTCACCGGCTCACCCCTCAGTCGTGCCGTCGCCGCCGACGGGCGGGACCAGCGTGTCGTCCTCACGGCGTGGACAGTGCGGAAGCGACCGGTGCCGCGAGCCCACGACCGGAACACGAGCGGGCCGAGATCGCCGTGACTGTTCCGCTGGTGGGGCCTCGCCCCGGCCTCTCGGCCGTCACGGCGTCCATACTCCTGGGCTCTCCTCACAGCGGGCGCCTCTGGGCGGCCCTTCTGTCAGTCGTGAGTACCACCACGTCACGGGCTGTCGCGTGTGCGAAGCGGCTGGCGGACGAGATCCAAACCTTCCTGTCCTCGCCCCTGGATCCAGAAGCCCTGCTCAGGGCGCATACTGCGGCGGCACGGCTGGCAGCGGTGGCCACCGCCCGACTCGAATCGGCACTACCACTCACTGCCGTCCAGCGCTGCCGGCCGGGGGCAGGCACCACGGCCGATCTTCCGGTCGAGGAGGCGCAGGCCGAGGTGCCGGAAGGCGTACGACCGCAGTGGGCTGTGCACGGGCCTCGGGAGGATGTGTGGGGACCGAACGTGCGGGAGGCGTGGTGAACGGCGGCAGCCGGGGGACAGCCTGGCCCGAAAGCCGGCTGCGGGCGGCCGAGATACCGGACGCGGAGTACGTCGCCCTCGGGCTGGTCGCACCCGTCGGCTCCGCCGACGACCCTGCCCAAGCGCCCGGCGCGGACCATCTGTGTGAGCACCTGGCGCTGCCCGCCGCGCGCCTCGACTCCCCCGACTCGCCGATCATCTGCGCCGTGACGCTCAGCCGCAGCACGGTCTTCCGCACGGAGGCCGTGCCCGTCGCCGCGGACGAGGCTCTCCGGGCCCTTTTGCAGATCGCCCGACCGGACCCGGAATTATTCCCGGCGGAAGCACCCTTGCCCAGGAGCGATCGGTCGTCGCACTGGAGCTGAGCATGTCGGGCGCGTCTGCGATGCGCTTGCTTGATGTTCGGGTCGCCGGGGTGCTGACGCCTGGGGCGGGCAGACGACGCCACGCCCGCGTCTGTGACGTCCCTGTCAGACGACGTGGTCGTGTCCACCACGACTACCGACTCTCCCAGGCGGCGGCGGTGGTGGCGGGCAAGGGGGTTTCGAGCGTGCTGGAGACGCTGGTCGAAGCAGGAGGCCCGGTCAACCGTCTGGCACGGTCGCTTGAGGTCCCCCGGGTGGGGACCGCCGTACTGGCCTCACCCCTGGGCGGCCTGGGCGTCTCGGCGCACCGGCCGCCGGCGAACCCGGTAGCGCCGCTCGGACGGCGTCCGCCTTGCACAGTGCCGTGGCCGAGGAGGCGGACGCCGGCAGGACGACTCCCGCCACGCTGTCCTACATCGCCCGTGCCCACGCAGCACTGAGCGGCGTCCGCGTGTACGGCGGAGGGCGGTGGGGCTTTCCCTCCCGCCCATGCCGAAAGGGCTGGCTCCAGCACCGAACGGCGTGGGGGACCAGCCCTGTGGCAGACGATCAGGCCGCGTGGACCACGTCCTTCTCCTCGGCGAAGTGGCAGGCCGACTCGTGGGCCGCCGGGGTGTCCTCGCCCTGGAAGTGCTCCGGGATGGCCAGGAGGGGCACCTCCTGGGCGCACTTGTCCTGGGCCTTCCAGCAGCGGGTGCGGAAGCGGCAGCCCGAGGGCGGGTTGGCCGGGGACGGGACGTCGCCGGTGAGGATGATCCGCTCGCGGCCCTCACGGGACTCCGGGTCGGGGACCGGGACGGCCGACAGCAGCGCCTGGGTGTAGGGATGCGTCGGGTGGTCGTAGATCTGCTCGTCGGTGCCGATCTCGGCCATCTTGCCGAGGTACATGACCCCGACCCGGTCCGAGATGTGCCGGACGATCGACAGGTCGTGGGCGATGAACATGTAGGACAGGTTGAACTCGTCCTGCAGTCGTTCCATCAGGTTGATGACCTGGGCCTGGACGGAGACGTCCAGGGCCGATACCGGCTCGTCGCAGATGATGATCTCGGGGTTCAGTGCCAGGCCGCGGGCGATGCCGATGCGCTGGCGCTGGCCGCCGGAGAACTGGTGCGGATAGCGGTTGATGTACTCCGGGTTGAGGCCGACGACGTCCAGCAGCTCCTGCACCTTGCGACGCCGGTCGCCCTTCGGGGCCACCTCGGGGTGGATGTCGAAGGGCTCCCCGATGATGTCGCCCACCGTCATACGGGGGTTGAGCGAGGTGTACGGGTCCTGGAAGACCATCTGGATGTTGCGGCGTACGGCCTTCAACGCGCGCCCGGACAGCTTGGTGATGTCCTGGCCCTTGTAGAAGATCTCGCCGGCGGTCGCCTTCTCCAGCATCATCAGGAGCTTGGCGACCGTGGACTTGCCGCAACCGGACTCGCCCACTATGCCGAGCGTCTCGCCCTGGTAGAGGTCGAAGGAGATGCCGTCGACCGCCTTGACCGCCCCGACCTGCTTCTTGAAGAGGATGCCCTGGGTGAGTGGGAAGTGCTTGACCAGGTTCCGCACTTGCAGGATCGGCTCTCCCCGCTCGACCGGCGCCTCGACCGCCGCGACCGCCTCCGACTCGGAGTGCGCGTCGACGACCTCGACCTCGGAGACGTTGGGAGTGGCGTCCTGCGGCTCGTCGGTCTTGCTGAGCTCAGCCATGGATCGTCTCCTTCCAGAAGTGGCAGGCCGAGCCGCGGCCGGCCAGCTCGGTGCCGTCCCGCTCGGTGACAGGGTGCAGGGGCGGGATGTCGGTACGGCAGACGTCCTGGGCCTGGGGGCAACGCGGGTTGAAGGCGCAACCGGGCGGGATGCGCAGCAGGTTGGGCGGCAGGCCCTTGATCGCGTACAACTCCTGGCCCTTCTGGTCCAGGCGTGGGATCGAGTCCAGCAACCCCTTGGTGTACGGGTGCGCGGGCCTCTTGTACAGCTCGTGCACGGGGGCGGTCTCCACGATCCGCCCCGCGTACATCACGGCGATCTTGTCCGCGACGTCGGCGACCACGCCGAGGTCGTGGGTGATCAGGATCAGGCCCATGTTGTACTCGCGCTGCAGCTCCGCGAGCAGGTCCATCACCTGGGCCTGGACCGTCACGTCGAGGGCCGTGGTCGGCTCGTCGGCGATGATCAGGTCCGGCTCCAGGGCGAGCGCCATCGCGATCATGATGCGCTGGCGCATGCCGCCGGAGAACTGGTGCGGGTAGTCGTTGACGCGCTCCTTGGCTGCCGGGATCTTCACGCGGTCCATCAGCTCGATGGCCTTGGCCTTGGCGTCCTTCTTGCTCAGGCCCTGGTGGACGCGGAACATCTCGCCGAGCTGGTAGCCCACGGAGAGCACCGGGTTCAGCGAGGACAGCGCGTCCTGGAAGATCATCGCGATCTTGCTGCCGCGGATCCTGCGGCGCTCCTCGTTGGACATCTTCAGCATGTCCTGGCCGCGGAAGAGGATCTCCCCCTTGGGGATACGACCGGGTGGCATGTCGAGGATGCCCATGATCGCCTGCGCGGTCACGGACTTGCCGGAGCCGGACTCGCCGAGCACGGCGAGCGTCTCACCGGCGGCGACGGAGTAGTTGACGCCGTTGACGGCCTTGGCGACCCCGTCACGGGTGTGGAACTCCACGTGCAGGTCGCGGACCTCGAGCAGCGGGCGGCCCGGATCTCCCGAGCCGTCCGGCGCCGGAGACTCGGCCGTTTCATCGATGATGGTCACGTACGCCTCCCTCAGCGCATCTTGGGATCGAGGGCGTTGCGCACCGCATCGCCGAACATCAGGAACGAGAGCACCGTAATCGAGACCATCACCGACGGGATGATCAGGGTGTGCGGGGCGATGCGCAGCTGCTCACGTCCTCGCGCCACGTCGCCGCCCCAGGACACCGCCGTGTCGCCGAGACCCACGCCCAGGAAGGACAGGGTGGCCTCGGCCGCGATGTAGCCGCCGAGCGCGATGGTCGCCACGACGATGATGGGCGCGAGCGCGTTGGGCAGGATGTGCCGGAGCAGGATCCGGCTTGTCGATGCGCCGAGCGCCTTCGCGGCCACCACGTAGTCCGACTGCTTGATGGTGATCACGGCACCACGGGCGACTCGGGCGATCTGGGTCCAGCCGAGGAAGGCGAGAGCCATGATGACGACCGGCACGGTGCGGTCGTCGAAGGAGTTGAGGACCACCAGGGCGCCGAGCAGGAACGGGATGCCGAGGAAGACGTCCGTCATCCGCGAGAGCAGGGTGTCGGTCCAGCCGCCGAAGTAGCCGGCGATCATGCCGATGACCGTGCCGAGGATGGTGACGGCGACGGTGACGCCCACACCGACGCTGATCGAGGCGCGGGCGCCGTAGACGACGCGGGCGTAGATCGAACGGCCCTGGACGTCGTAGCCGAACCAGTCGGCGGCGAAGACGTGTCCCCAGTTCGGCTTGCCCAGGTAGTGCTTGGCCAGGTCGGCGTCGCGCGGGGAGGCGCTGGTGAACAGTCCCGGCCAGACCGCCATCACCAGCAGGAACACGATCAGCACGCCCGAGACCAGGAACAGCGGGTTGCGCCGCAGGTCGTGCCAGGCGTCGGACCACAGGCTGCGGGCCTTCTCGGGAGCGGGGCCGGCGTCGGCCACGACAACGGCCGCGGTGCTCACGGTGTCGCCGGGAAGGGCGTCGACCTTCTTCTCAACGGTCTTGTCAGGCATACCGGATCCTCGGGTCCAGGACCGCGTAGAGCAGGTCGACGATCAGGCTGGCGGCGAGGTAGATGAGCACCAGCAGCGAGGCGATGCCCACGACCGTGGCGCCCTCCCGCCGGGTGAGCGCCTCGTAGACCTCGAAGCCGACACCCCGCACGTTGAAGATGCCCTCGGTCACGATGGCTCCGGTCATCAGGCTGCCGATCTCGATACCGAGGAAGGTGACCACGGGGATCAGCGAGTTGCGCATCAGGTGGACACCGATGACACGGCGGCGCGGCAGCCCCTTGGCCACGGCGGTGCGAATGTAGTCGGAACGCAGGTTCTCCGCGATCGACGTGCGGGTCAACCGGGCGACGTAGGCGAGGGACAGCGACGCCAGCACGATGGCCGGCAGCGCGAGCTGGCCGAAGTCCGTCGTGTCGGTCACGGTGGGCGTGGTGACCTGCCACTTGAACGCGAACAGGTACTGCAGCAGGAAGCCCAGCACGAAGGACGGCATCGAGACCAGGACCAGCGTCAGCGTCAGCAGTCCGCGGTCCCGCAGCGTGTCGGGGCGCAGGCCGGCGACGACACCGAGGCCGACACCCACGAGCGTGACGAAGGTGAAGGCGAAGAGCGTCAGCCGGAGGGTCACCGGGAACGCACCGGCGATGATGTCCGCGATGGGCTGCTTACTGGCGACCTGGGTACCGAAGTCGCCCTGAACCAACCCGATCATGTAGTTCATGTACTGCTGAAGGAGCGGCTGATCAAGGCCGAGATCCTTCTTGATGCTCGCCACCACCGCCGGGTCGTACGCCTGATCCCCCATCATCGCCCGGACGGGATCGCCGGGCAGGGCGTACATCATGCAGAAGATGATCAAGGTTGACCCGATGAACACCGGGATCATCTGGAGCAGTCGCCGTGCGACATAACGCCCCATAGGTGCCTCCGTGAGGGGTTAACGCAGGTGCGGGGGTCGCCTCCTGGCGAGGAGACGACCCCCATGCACCTCCCACCGCCACCTGAACGGCGGCGGGTTTACGGCCGAGGGGAAGAGGTTCGAGAAGTCCCTCTTACTTGGTGGTGACGCCCCACACTTCGAGGTCACCGTGGAAGTCGACGTTGACATTGTCGACGTTCTTACCGTGGCCGCCGTTGATGCGGTAGTACCAGAGCGGGATGGCCGGCATGTGCTCGACCAGCTTCTTCTCGACCTCCTGGAAGGCCTTCACCGACTCGTCGAGGGACTTGGCCTGGTCGGCCTTGTTCATGAGCCCGTCGATCTCCTTGTTGGAGAAGCGGCCGTTGTTGGCCTCGGCGGTGGTGTGGTACAGCTCCTTCATGAAGTTGGCGTTGACCGGGTAGTCGGCGACCCAGCCACCGCGGTACATGCCCTTCACCTGGTTGTTGTCACGCGCCTCGAGGTCCGTGGGGAAGTCCGGCTTGGGGTCGCCCACGCACTCGACACCGGTGACCTTGCGGATGGACTCGCAGACCGCGGTCACCCACTCCTTGTGTCCACCGTCGGCGTTGTACTGGATGGTGAACTTGTTACCCGGAACGCCGCCGCCCTCCTGGACGAGCTTCTTGGCCTTCGCCGGGTTGTACGTGAACACGTCGGTGTCCAGGTTCTGGTAGCCCTTGACGCCCGGCGGCGTGAAGCCCTTGGCGGGCGTGCGGGTGTTGTTCAGAACCGTCTTGGTGATCGTGTCACGGTCGATCGCCATCGACAGGCCCTGCAGGACCTTCGGGTCGATGTCCTTGAAGGTCTTGGAGTAGAACGCAGGAGTCAGCGACTGGACGGCCGCGTACGGCTGCTCGATGGCGCCGTCGCCCAGGTCCTGCTTGTACTTCGGCAGGTCCGTCGGGCCGACCTGGCGGATCATGTCCAGGTTGCCGGAGACGACGTCCTTGTAGGCGGCCTCGACCGTCGTGTAGTTCTTGAACTGGACGCCCTTGTTCTTCGCCTTGTTCGGGCCCTGGTACTCGTCCCAGGCCTTGACCTGGATGAGCTTCTTGTGGTCCCACTTCTCGAACTTGTAGGGACCGTTGCCGACCGGCTTCTGACCGAAGGCCTTCGGGTCGTCGTAGAAGGCCTTCGGCAGCGGGGCGAAGGTGTAGTAGCCGAGCTTGTAGTTGAAGTACGGCATCGTGTACTTCAGCTCGATGGTGAAGGTGTGGTCGTCCACCGCCTTCAGACCGGACATGGCGTCGGCCTTCGGGTCACCCTTCTCCGGGTGGACATCGTCGTAACCCTTGATGTCCTGGAACCAGAAGGAGTTCTGCTGGTTGTTCTTGATGTTGGCGTACCAGTTCCAAGCGTCGATGTACGACTTGGAGGTGACTTCCTCACCGTTGTGGAACTTCCAGCCCTTCTTGAGCTTGACCGTCCACGTCTTCGAGTCCTTGGTGTCGACCGACTCGGCGTTGGTGTAGACGATGTTGCCCTTGGCGTCGAAGTCCAGCAGCTGGGTGAAAAGAGCCTGGATGACGTACGAGCCGTTGTTCTCGTTGGTGTCGGCCGGGATCAGCGGCTTCTGCGGCTCGCCGACGTCGATCGAGACGTACCCCGCAGGGCCGGAACCCTTGCTCTTACCCTCACCGTCGCCGCCACCGCAGGCAGTGGCGGCCAGGGCGACGACAATCGCCCCCGCGACCCACTTGGCGCTCTTGGCACCGCGCATGGGTTCCTCCTATGAAGTCATTGGTTCACCGCAAAGGGAGCACAGACAGACCACCGCCACCGCCCGTCGCCGGTGCCGGAAATCGTCAAGTGCCCCCGCGCTCGTGAGTCGGCGCCGCTGCCGGCGGGTGACCCGTTCATCCGAGCTCTACGCGCCTAACTATCTGCCAAACGCCAGGACCGAACCACACTCTCGAGGTCTCGGTTCGATCACAGCTCTCGCCTACATCTTCCAAAATCCGGACAAAGGGTTTGGTGAAAGATCCCTGCGAAACGGACTTGTTACACATCTATCGGTGGTCACTGTCCGCATTCCGGACGCGAGAGTGAGATAAACCGCTTGCGACTACCGTGGCTCCCGTGCAGGGTGCCACCGGTGGTTGTCGCGCGCTCAAGAGGCTTGTGCGGCAAGGCCGTTGTGCGGCCCCGTGGCCGGCGAGGCGCGGCACTTCCGCAGCAGGGTAGTGGGAGCGGGCCGTTCCGGACGGCGACGCCGGGCAAATCGAGGGTTTTCCCTAACCCTTCCTCAACCCTTCCTTCGCGTCGTTCTCCCTTTGACGAACAGCACCGGGCACCCCACGGGAGCGGGGTGCCCGGTGCTGTCGTTGGGGGGAGGCGTCAGCCGTGCTTGGCGCGGCTGGCGGCGCGGGCGCGCTCGCGGGCGTCCAGGTTCACCTTGCGGATGCGCACGGCCTCCGGGGTGACCTCGACGCACTCGTCGTCCCGGCAGAACTCCAGGGACTGCTCCAGCGACAGCTTGCGGGGCGGGACGATCGACTCGGTCACATCGGCCGTCGAGGACCGCATGTTCGTGAGCTTCTTCTCCTTGGTGATGTTGACGTCCATGTCGTCGGCGCGGGAGTTCTCACCGACGATCATGCCCTCGTACACCTCGGTGCCCGGCTCCACGAACAGCACGCCGCGCTCCTGGAGGTTGGTCATCGCGAACGCGGTGACCGCACCGGCACGGTCGGCGACCAGGGAGCCGTTGTTGCGGGTCTGGAGCGTGCCGAACCAGGGCTCGAAGCCCTCGTGGATGGAGTGGGCGATGCCCGTGCCGCGGGTCTGCGTCAGGAACTCGGTCCGGAAGCCGATCAGGCCGCGGGAGGGCACGACGAACTCCATGCGGACCCAGCCGGAGCCGTGGTTCGACATGTTGTCCATGCGGCCCTTGCGGACGCCCATGAGCTGCGTGACGGCGCCCATGTGCTCCTCGGGCACGTCGACGGTCATGCGCTCGACGGGCTCGTACGTCTTGCCGTCGATCTCCCGGGTGACCACCTGGGGCTTGCCGACGGTCAGCTCGTAGCCCTCGCGGCGCATGGTCTCGACCAGGATGGCCAGCGCCAGCTCGCCGCGGCCCTGCACCTCCCAGGCGTCCGGGCGCTCGGTCTCCAGGACGCGCAGCGACACGTTGCCGATCAGCTCGCGGTCCAGGCGGTCCTTGACCTGGCGGGCGGTGACCTTGCGGTCCTTGACGGCCGCCTTGTTGTCGGCGCCCTTGCCGGTGGCGCCGCGGCCGACCAGCGGGGAGGTGTTGGTGCCGATGACCATGGAGATCGCCGGCTCGTCGACGGTGATCAGCGGCAGCGCGACCGGGTTCTCCGGGTCGGCCAGCGTTTCGCCGATCATGATGTCCGGGATACCGGCGACGGCGCAGATGTCACCGGGGCCGGCCTTCTCGGCGGGCTTGCGGGTGAGCGCCTCGGTCATCATCAGCTCGGAGATGCGCACGTTCTGGACGGACCCGTCGCGCTTCATCCACGCGACCGTCTGGCCCTTCTTCAGCTCGCCCTGCTGGACGCGCAGCAGCGCGATGCGGCCGAGGAAGTTGTCGGCGTCCAGGTTCGTCACGTGCGCCTGGAGCGGGGCCGACTCGTCGTAGGTCGGGGCCGGGATGTGCTCCAGGATCGTCGAGAAGAACGGCTCCAGGCTGGTGGAGTCGCCCGGGACGGTGCCGTCGTCCGGCTTGGTGAGGGAGGCGATGCCGTCGCGGCCGCAGGCGTAGACGATCGGGAACTCGATCTGGTCCTCGTCGGCGTCCAGGTCCAGGAACAGGTCGTACGTCTCGTTGACGACCTCGTCGATCCGGGAGTCGGGGCGGTCCGTCTTGTTGATGCACAGGATGACGGGCAGCCGCTGCTGGAGCGCCTTGCGCAGCACGAAGCGCGTCTGCGGCAGCGGGCCCTCGGAGGCGTCCACGAGCAGGACGACGCCGTCGACCATCGACAGACCGCGCTCGACCTCGCCGCCGAAGTCGGCGTGGCCGGGGGTGTCGATGATGTTGATGGTGATGGGCTCCCCGCCGTCCTTGGGGTGGTACTTCACCGCCGTGTTCTTGGCGAGGATCGTGATGCCCTTCTCACGCTCCAGGTCGTTCGAGTCCATCATGCGGTCGTCGACCGAGTCGAGCTGGTGGGCGGCGAAGGCACCGGCCTGCTTCAGCATGCCGTCGACGATGGTGGTCTTGCCGTGGTCGACGTGGGCGACGATGGCGACGTTGCGGATGTCGTGGCGCGTGGCCATAAAAGGCGTACTCCCGGAGTGGTGAGGAATGCCCTGCGCGTACGTCGGTGGTGCGCGGGCCCTGCCGGGCTCAACATGCCACGGCCTCACCCCATGGTACGGGTCCGCCACCGTAGGGGTGAGCCGGGTTGCGTCGGTGCAGGTCAGGGCCTTGTCGTGCGGGGTTCGCCCGGTCCGCAGGCGTGCCGGGCGGCCTCCCGGGCCAGAGCGGTGTCCGGGCGCTCGGCGCAGCCGGTGACGCCGGCGATGTCGACCGTCCAGGTACGGGCCCGGCCGGAGGCGGTCCTGCCGTCCGGGCAGGTGTGGCGGAAGTCCGCCGAGACTTCCCGGACACCGGCGTACTGGTAGTACGTGCCCGCCTCACGCGGGGTGAGGCGGCCCTCGCCGAGCGCCGGGGCCCGCTGCCCGGGGTCGGTGAACGCCCAGGTGTCGCCCGCCTCCGCCAGGGTGGGCGCGTCGGAGTCGATCTCCCCGGTCTCCTTGCCGAGGGAGAACAGGACCTCAGCGGCGGGTGGTGCCGGTCCGTCGGCGCGGACCGAGGGGACGGGCGTGTACACGCGCCGTACCGGGTTGCGCAGCGCGCCGCCTCCCTCGTCCAGCCGCTCCGGACGCGAGACGCCGGTCAGCCGGTCGCGCGTGGTGACCGGGGACCAGGTGAAGGTGCCCGCTGCGCAGGCCCGCGCCCGGGACGTGCCGCTCTCACGCGGGGTGGCGCGAGCCCCCGGTTCCCCGGTGCACGCCGTCAGCGCGGCCACCAGCGCCCCGATGGCCAGGCCGGCCGCGCAGGCCCGCCGTACCGTTCCGTCCATGTCCGCCCCCCCCCGTACGCGGACGCCCGGCGCCCGCACCATGATCACTGCCGGCCTCATGGTGGGGACGCCGGGCGGGCGGCGGCAAGGCATTTGAGCGTTTCCGGAGCTAACGGGCGGTCGAGCCCTTCACGGACGGGCCCGGGGCCGGCTTCGCGCCCTTCTTCAGGAAGCCCATGTCCTCGTAGATCGGTGTGCCGAGGCCGAAGGCGCCGGCGTTGGCGAGGTTCTTGCGGGCCGCGAGGAGCTGGGGGCGCTGGAACAGGGGGATGGAACCGGCCGCCGCCCAGATGCGGGAGTCGGCCTTGCGGATGAGGGAGCGGGACTTGTCCTCGTCGAGCGTGGCCACGGCCTCGTCGAAGAGCTGGTCGACCTGGTCGGTGCCGACGCGGGTGTAGTTCTGCTCGACGCTCAGGGAGCCGTCGGCGGCCGGGACGGGCTTGGCGTAGACGGGGCGGGCGTCGGTGGCGGGGTAGGCCGTGGCGGGCCAGGAGTAGAGGGCCAGGTCGTACTGGCCGGAGGCGATGTGGTCCTTGAAGTAGGACTCGTCGGAGACCTTCGAGATCTCCGTGCCGATGCCGACGCGCCGCAGCATGCGCGTGATGCGGTCGGCGACCGTGCGCAGCGTCTGGGAGCCGGGCCCGGAGGGGAGCACGAACCGGAGCGTGAGGGCCTTGCCGTTCTTGGCGAACGGGGCGGCCTCCTGGTTCGCCGGGGCGGCGGTGCCCCGCGGGGCGTACGCGCCGGGGGCGCCGCCCGGGTGCGGGTGCTTGTACTGCTTGCCGTCCTGGGCGAGGTGGCCGGCCGGGTCCTGTGCGGGTGCCTTGCCGTCCTCGGCGTCGGAGGAGCCGTCGGCCTCCTCGCCCTCGGCCCCGGCCGCCTTCTCCGCCTCCGTGTCCTTGTCCTTGTCCTTGTCCTTCTTCTGCTCCTTGACCGGGCCGCCGCGTACCCAGCCGGCGTCCGCGAGCAGGGCCTGGGCCTCTTCGGTGTCCTGGTCGCCGAGGGCGCCGCTGTTGTCGGCGTAGGCGGCCTGGCCGGACAGGGCCAGGTGGCTGCCGACCGGGACGGCGGGCAGGCCCAGGGGTTCGAGGACGGCCTCGGCGAGTTCCTCGCGGTCCAGGGCGCGGGCGACGGCCCGGCGGACCCGTTCGTCGGCCAGGGGGCCCTCGGCGCCGTTCAGGGCGAGCTGGGTGAAGGCCGGCTCCAGGGACTTGCGCACCTCGAAGCCGCGCAGGGCCTGCTGCTGCCGGGCGTACTTGGCGGCCGCCTTGCGCAGCTTCTTGCGGGCGACGGTCTCCTCGTCGGCGGCGTCCTCGTCGCTGCCGTGGGCGACGGCCCAGGAACGCAGGGCGTCCGCTGCGGACCGGTCGGCGCCCGGGCCCATCAGCGGGCTGCTGGAGCTGTGCGGGCGGGCGGCGACGGTGATGCGACGGGCCGCGGTGGGGTCGATTTCGGCCAGGTCGAGGGTGCCGGCGGCCAGCTCGGCGGCCCGCTTGGCGCGCGGGACGGTGCGCAGCTCGATCGCGGAGAGCTTGGCGGGCTCGCCCCACCAGCGCGGGTTGCGGGCCAGGGTGATCCTGTCGTTGTCGGTGTCGACCTTCCGCACCGTGAAGGGGCCGGCGGTGACCTTGAGCTTCTCGCGGGCGCCGTCGTTGAAGGAGTCCGGGGTGCCCATGACGTCCTTCGGGTACAGCGGGGAGAACAGCGAGCGCCAGTCGGCGTAGGGGCGGCTGAAGGTGACCCGGACCTCCAGGGCGCTGTCGCCGCGCTCGACCTTCTGGATGCGGTCGTAGCCGGCGTTGCGGGCGGTCCAGTAGGCGGTGTCCTTGCCGGACAGGGCGCGCCACTGGGCGGCGAAGTCGGCGGCGCCGATCTCCCGGCCGTCGCTCCAGACGGCCTGCTGGTTGAGCTTGTACAGCACGACCTGCTTGGGCTCGGTCTCGACGACCTTCGCGGACTCCAGGTAGGCGGGGTTGCGCTCGGGGCGGCCGGAGGCGTCCATCCGGAACATCGACGGCAGGACGGCCTGGGCGACGCGGGTGGTGGTGGCGTCGGCGTCCGACTGGAAGGTGTTCAGCGTGTCCGGCACGGAGTCGACGGCCCAGCGCAGGGTGCCGCCGTCGGCGATCTTGTCGCGGGCGGCGGGCCGGATGTCCGGGGCGGCGAGCGGCTTGCCGGCCGGGTCCTCGGAACCGCACCCGGCGAGCGCGGGCACCGCGAGCACGCCCGCGGTGAGGAAGGCGACCGAGCGCGTGACCGCACGCGGGCCGACACCGTGCTGGGACATCTGTGCTACCTCCGGGGAGCCACGGGCGTTACGATCACATTTGGCGGTATTTGGAGTTCATCTGATGTACGCGGCCACTGAAGAGGAAAGGGTTCGGCAACACAGGGCGACACGGCGGTCACGGACGGGAAGCCACCCGTGCGGCCCAACGCACCGCGCGATGCACCCACACGCCTCGGCCAATCGATGCACATCCCCTTCACAGCACAAGGTGTGACGCGCAACACTCGCAGGCGCATGAACGTTGCCGCCTTGGGCCTCGAAGGACCCGTGGAAGTGAGGGCAAGTCATGTCCGTTCACGACGATCTGACCTCGGTCCAGCGCTCCCTCGACGACCTGCTCCGGTCGCTGGGACGCCTGGAGAAGCAGCTCGGCACCGGCGGCCTGGAGATGCGCCGCGTCCGGGCCGACGCCAACCACCTGCGCGAGAGCCTCGCCCTGCTGCGTGAGGCCGCCGCGTCACCGACCGCACCCAAGCGCCCCGAGCTCGTCACCATCTCGGACGCGCCGTACGACCCGTCGCTCTGGATCGACTCGGACGACGAGGGGCTGGGCGCCCGGGACCGGCGCGCTCCCTGACCGGGAGGGCGTCGAGCGACCGGCACCTCCCCCGAACCCGACCGGAGTCGTCACGTGGCCACTGGTACGGAACCCCCCGCCACCGAACCCCTTCCCAGCAGCGGCGGCGTACGGGCGGGTACGCGCGCCGCGATCGCCGCCCCGCACCTGCGCACCGACCGCTGGTGGCTGGCCCCGGCCGGCACGGCCGCGGGCCTGCTGGCCTTCATCGTCTACTCGACCTGGCGGGCCTTCGCCGACGCCGACTACTACGCGGCGCCGTACGTCTCGCCCTTCTACTCCCCGTGCCTGGCGGAGCGGTGCGAGCCGATGAGGGCCGGCCCGAACTGGGAGGTCTTCGGCAGCTGGTGGGGCATCTCGCCCGCGATCATCATCCTGATCTTCCCGCTGGGCTTCCGGCTGACCTGCTACTACTACCGCAAGGCCTACTACCGGGGTTTCTGGGCGTCCCCGCCGGCCTGCGCGGTGGCCGAGCCGCACAAGAAGTACACCGGCGAGACCCGCTTCCCGCTGATCCTGCAGAACGTCCACCGGTACTTCTTCTACGCCGCGCTCCTCGTCGCCGGGATCCTCACCTACGACACGGTGCTCGCCTTCCGCGACGAGCACTACGCGTGGGGCCACATGGGTCTCGGCACGCTCGTGTTCCTGGTCAACATCGTGCTGATCTGGGCGTACACGATCTCCTGCCACTCCTGCCGGCACATCGTCGGCGGCAAGCTCAAGCACTTCTCCAAGCACCCCGTGCGCTACCGGATGTGGCAGTGGGCGGGCAAGCTCAACGCCCGGCACATGCAGCTCGCCTGGGCGTCCCTGGTGAGCGTGGCGCTCGCCGATCTCTACGTCTACCTGGTCGCGTCCGGGGTCTTCGACGATCCGCGGTTCTTCTGATGAGTGAGGCGCTTTGATGTCCGTGGTCGACCGGCAGGAGTGGGACGTCGTCGTGGTGGGCGCGGGCGGTGCCGGGCTGCGCGCCGCCATCGAGGCCCGTGAGCGGGGCGCCCGCACGGCCGTGATCTGCAAGTCGCTGTTCGGCAAGGCGCACACGGTGATGGCCGAGGGCGGCATCGCGGCGGCGATGGGAAACGCGAACGAGAACGACAACTGGCGGGTCCACTTCCGCGACACCATGCGCGGCGGCAAGTTCCTCAACCAGTGGCGGATGGCCGAGCTGCACGCGCAGGAGGCGCCGCAGCGGGTGTGGGAGCTGGAGACCTGGGGGGCGCTGTTCGACCGCACCAGGGACGGCCGGATCTCCCAGCGCAACTTCGGCGGCCACGAGTACCCGCGGCTGGCCCACGTCGGCGACCGCACGGGCCTGGAGCTGATCCGCACCCTCCAGCAGAAGATCGTCTCCCTCCAGCAGGAGGACTTCGAGGAGACCGGCGACTACGAGTCCCGGCTGAAGGTCTTCCAGGAGTGCACGGTCACGCGGGTGCTCAAGGAGGACGGACGGGTCGGCGGCGTCTTCGGCTACGAGCGCGAGTCGGGCCGCTTCTTCGTCCTGGAGGCACCGGCCGTGGTGATCGCCACGGGCGGCATCGGCAAGTCCTTCAAGGTGACGTCGAACTCCTGGGAGTACACCGGCGACGGCCACGCGCTGGCCCTCCTCGCGGGCGCTCCCCTGCTGAACATGGAGTTCGTGCAGTTCCATCCGACCGGCATGGTCTGGCCGCCGTCGGTGAAGGGCATCCTCGTCACCGAGTCGGTGCGCGGCGACGGCGGCGTGCTGCGCAACTCCGACGGCAAGCGGTTCATGTTCGACTACGTCCCGGACGTCTTCAAGGACAAGTACGCCGAGACGGAGGAGGAGGCCGACCGCTGGTACGACGACCCGGACCACAACCGGCGTCCCCCCGAGCTGCTCCCCCGCGACGAGGTCGCCCGGGCGATCAACTCCGAGGTGAAGGAGGGGCGCGGCTCCCCGCATGGGGGCGTGTTCCTCGACGTGTCGACGCGGATGCCCGCCGAGGTGATCAAGCGGCGGCTGCCGTCGATGTACCACCAGTTCAAGGAGCTGGCGGACGTCGACATCACCGCGGAGGCGATGGAGGTCGGGCCCACCTGCCACTACGTGATGGGCGGGATCGCCGTCGAGTCCGACACGGCGGCGGCGCGCGGGGTGCCCGGGCTGTACGCGGCCGGTGAAGTGGCCGGCGGCATGCACGGCTCCAACCGGCTCGGCGGCAACTCGCTGTCCGACCTGCTGGTGTTCGGCCGCCGGGCAGGCCGGCACGCGGCCGAGTACGCGGCGGGACTGGCCGGGGCGCGCCCGGCCGTCGACGACGAGCAGGTCGACGCCGCCGCGGCCGAGGCCCTGCGGCCCTTCTCGGCCGAGACGGAGACCGGGGACGCGGCCGGGCGCCCGCCGGAGAACCCGTACACGCTGCACCAGGAGTTGCAGCAGACCATGAACGACCTGGTCGGCATCATCCGCCGCGAGACGGAGATGAAGCAGGCCCTGGAGAAGCTGGCCGAGTTGCGGGTGCGGGCGCGGCGGGCCGGGGTCGAGGGGCACCGGCAGTTCAATCCGGGCTGGCACCTCGCCCTGGACCTGCGGAACATGCTGCTGGTCAGCGAGTGCGTGGCGCGGGCCGCCCTGGAGCGCACCGAGTCGCGCGGCGGGCACACGCGCGAGGACCACCCGTCGATGGACCGCAAGTGGCGGCGGATCAACCTGCTGTGCGCGCTCGCCGACCCGGCGGGCGAACCCGCGGCGACGGACCCGGCCCGCGGCCGGATCACGCTCACCCGTGAGACCACCGAACCCGTCCGTGCCGACCTGCTCGCCCTGTTCGACAAGGAAGAGCTGGTCAAGTACCTCGCCGAAGAGGAGCTGTACGAATGAGCGGCTATGCGGCCCACTTCAAGGTGTGGCGCGGGGACGTGAGCGGCGGCGGCCTGGAGGACTTCGAGGTCGAGGTCAACGAGGGCGAGGTGGTGCTCGACATCATCCACCGGCTCCAGGCCACCCAGGCGCCCGACCTCGCCGTGCGCTGGAACTGCAAGGCCGGCAAGTGCGGTTCCTGCTCGGCGGAGATCAACGGGCGGCCGCGGCTGATGTGCATGACGCGCATGTCGGTGTTCGGCCGGGAGGAGACGATCACGGTCACGCCCCTGCGTGCCTTCCCGGTGATCCGCGACCTGGTCACGGACGTCGGCTTCAACTACCAGAAGGCCAGGGAGGTCCCGGCCTTCGTCCCGCCGGCCGGGCTCGCCCCGGGCGAGTACCGCATGATGCAGCAGGACGTGGACCGGCCGCAGGAGTTCCGCAAGTGCATCGAGTGCTTCCTGTGCCAGGACACCTGCCACGTGGTGCGCGACCACGAGGAGAACAAGCAGGCGTTCGCCGGGCCGAGGTTCCTCATGCGGGTCGCGGAGCTGGACATGCATCCGCTGGACGCGGCGGCGGAGGCGGGCCTGGACCGCAAGTCCACCGCCCAGGACGAACACGGCCTGGGCTACTGCAACATCACCAAGTGCTGCACGGAGGTCTGCCCCGAGGGCATCAAGATCACGGACAACGCGTTGATCCCCCTGAAGGAACGGGCGATCGACCGCAAGTACGACCCTCTGGTCTGGCTCGGCTCCAAGATCCGGAGACGTTCCTCGGCGGGCTGATCACCGGCTCACCCCACTCCTCCTCGTACGCCCGCCGGTCCGCCTCCGTCGCGGCGAAGCGCTCCCCGGGGGGGGGGGGGGACCGGCGGTGGCCGCTCGCCGCGGCTCAGAACAGGCTCAGCAGCGCCTCCGCCGGGTCCGGCAGGCCGTTCCCGCCGTCCGGCAGCGGGAGTTCGAACCAGACCGTCTTGCCGCGGGGCGTGCGGCGTGAGCCCCAGGCGGCGCTGAGGAGGCCGACGAGCTGGAGGCCGCGGCCGCCCTCGTCCGTGTCGCGGGCCCGGCGGCGGCGCGGCTGGACCAGGCCGGAGTCCCACACCTCGCAGACCAGGGTGCGGTCCAGCAGCAGGCGGAGCCGGATCTCGCCCTCGCCATAGCGCAGGGCGTTGGTGACCAGTTCGCTGACGAGCAGTTCGGTGGTGTCGACGAGGGGCTCCATGTCCCAGCTGAGCAGCTGGGCGCGCGCGTACTCCCGGGCCCGGCCCACGCTGCGCGGTTCGCGCGGCAGGGTCCAGTCGCCGACGGACTCGGTGGGCAGGCCCTGGACACGTGCCATCAGCAGCGCGATGTCGTCCTCGCCGTGGTGCGTGTCGAGGGTGTTGAGGACGTGGTCGCAGACGTCCTCCAGCGGCTGGGTGGGGTCGGCGAGGGCGCTGACGAAGGCCTGCAGGCCCTCGTCCAGCGGATGGTCGCGGCTCTCGACCAGGCCGTCCGTGTAGAGCGCGAGCAGGGCGCCCTCGGGCAGTTCCACCTCCACCTCCTCGAAGGGCTCGCCGCCCACGCCGAGCGGCATGCCCGGCGGCACGTCCAGCATCAGCGCCGCCTCGCCCGGTTCGACCAGGACGGGCGGCAGATGGCCCGCGTTGGCGAACGTGCAGCGCCGGGTGACGGAGTCGTAGACGGCGTACACGCAGGTGGCGAGGTAGACCTCGGACAGGTCCGCCTCCCTGGGGCGGCGGGCCGCCCGGGTCGCCTGCTGCACGCCTCCCCCCGTGCCGAAAGCCTGGGAGGGGCCCCCGGGAGCACCGAGGTTGCGGGCGATCTCGTCGAGCTGCGAGAGCACCTCGGCCGGTTCGAGGTCGAGCTGGGCCAGGGTCCGTACGGCCGTGCGCAGTTCGCCCATGGCGACGGCGGCGCGCAGGCCGCGGCCCATGACGTCGCCGACGACCAGGGCGGTGCGGTGCCCGGGCAGCTCGATGACGTCGAACCAGTCGCCGCCGACCTCGCTGGGCCGGCCCGTGTTGGCGTTGCCGGGCAGGTAGCGGCAGGCGATGTCCAGGCCGGAGGCCTCCGGGTCGCCGGGCGGGAGCAGGGACCGTTGCAGTATCAACGCGCGTTCGTGCTCGCGCCGGTAGAGGCGGGCGTTGTCGATGCAGACGGCGGCGCGCGCGGCGAGTTCGACGGCCAGGTCGCGGTCGCGGTCGCCGAAGGGCTCGCTGCCCTTGGCCCGGGCGAACTGCACCAGTCCGACGACGGTGTCGTGGGCGACCATCGGCACGGCGAGCGTGGACTGCACGAGCCCGCCGTCCTCGGGGGGGACGACCTGCGGGCGGGCCGTGCGCAGGGCGTCCGCGCAGGGCGAGTTGAACGGGTAGTGGTGGACGGCGCCGACCGTGACGGGCGCGCCCGTACCGGCGAACGGCGCGTCGGACACGGCGCTCGCGAAGGCCACGCGGCGCAGCTCGGCGCTGCCGTCGGCGAGCCCGGGCGGGGTCTCGTCGCCGGCCAGCAGACCCTGGTAGAGGTCGACGGTGGCCAGGTCGCAGAAGCCGGGGACGACGACGTCGAGGAGCTGGCGGGCCGTGGTCTCCAGGTCGAGGGAGTTGCCGATGCGGGCGCCGGCCTCGTTCAGCAGGGCCAGGTTGCGCCGGGCGGCGGCGGCCTCGCGGGCGGCGGCGCGGCGGGCGGTGATGTCGATCCCGAGCCAGGCGACGCCGATCGGACGGCCCGAACCGCTGTGCACGCGGTAGAGGTTGACGGACCAGTGGCGGCGCTCGTCGGAGCCCGGCACGAACCCCGTGACGTGCATGTCGGTGATGGAGCTGCCGGTCTCCAGGACCCGGCGCAGCGTGGCGGCGACCCGTTCGGCCTCGCCGCGCGGGAGGTAGTCGTGGACGCCCTTGCCGCGGTGGTCGTCGGGCGCGCCGCCGAAGATGGACGCGAAGCGCTGGTTGACGCGGCGCACCCGCAGGTCGGTGTCGATCAGCAGGAAGCCGAACGGGGATTGACTGAAAATGGCCTGCGAGGCGGCGAGGTCGGTCTCGATGGTGCGCAGCGTGCGCACGTCGACGACGATGCACACGGCGGCCTTCTCACCGTCCTCGGTGCGCGTCGGCATGACGTACACCTCGGCGAGTCCCTCATGGCCGCACTCCCCCTCGGCGCCCTTCGGCATCCGGAAGGGCACCACGCCGGTCCACTCGCGGCCGTCGAGGATCTCGGCCATCTTGCGCAGGCCGCGCTCGCGGTGGCGCGGGTCGATGAACGCCTCGATGGGGTCCATGCCGACGGCGCGTGCGGCGGGGATGCCGAAGAGGTGCTCGGCGCGCAGGCTCCACTGGTCGACCAGCCCGTCCGGGCCGATGGAGAAGGACGCGACCTTGATGTAGTCGTAGATGGATCCGGGGGGACTGCTCTGCCACATGGCGTCCCCGGGCCGCACCGCGTCGGCCGCGAGCGCACCAGGGACCGCGGAGGCCGGGCCGTCCGCGGCCCTCGCCCTCGCGCCCTCCGACGGGTCCTCGGACTCCGTGGCCTTCGCTGGTATCTCGCTCACGCGAACCGTCCCCTCCAGCTCACCGCGCCCGGTACCGGTCACCAGGGGCGGCTGCCCGCAGTATCCAGCACTACGGTGCCGCACGACACGGTGTTCACGATCACAGCACGGTCCCGATGGTTTTCGGTCCGGACCGTGAGAACACTTCCAGTCTTCTAACCAGGGGACACGTCGTCGAATCCCTCGCGCCGGCAACCGCCACTGGCCTGAACCAATCGCTCTACAGCGGTACCGGGTACGTACACCGTTTTTTCACTCCGGCACCGCCAGTTCGAACCACACCGTCTTGCCCGCGCCGCCGGGCCGGGTGCCCCAGCGGCGGGAGGACGAGGCCACCAGTTGCAGGCCGCGGCCGCTCTCGTCCTCGGGCCGGGCGGTCCGCTCGCGGGGCGGGTCCGGCAGCGGGTCGGAGACCTCGACCAGCAGCACGCCGTCCAGGCCGGAGGGGCGGACCAGGCGGACGCCGATGGGGCCGGTGGCGTACCGCAGGGCGTTGGTGACCAACTCGCTGACCAGCAGGGCCGCGAGGTCGGCGAGACTGTCCAGGTCCCAGCCGCGCAGCCGGCCGCGGACGGCCTGGCGTGCGGCGCGCACGGCGTCCGGTTCGGCGGGGAAGGTCCAGTCGGCGCGGTCACCCTCGGTGTCGATCACGCCGATCACTTCCCAGCCAGCAGACCCACCCATGTCCGGTTTCGTGGGGTTAATGGGCACATACCCGATATCCGGGGCGGAGTACCGCACGATGCGGCGCACTGTGGCACGAAAGGCGTACGGGGCGCCCGTACGGCAGGCGCCCCGCGGCGCACGCCCCTTGCGGGTCTCAGGCGCCGGGCTCTTCCCGTACGCCCGTGCGGAGGCTCCCCAGGTGGGCGAGGGTCTGCCGGACGGCCGGGACGTCCTGCTCGAGCCAGTCGACGTCCCAGATCTCGCCGGGGCCGAGCCAGCGCAGTTCGTCGTGGTCCTGCAGGGGCTCGGGGGCGGCCGAGCCGGGCCGCAGCCGCGCGGTCCACACGCGCAGGACGTAGGGCGGCCGCAGGGGCCACTCGCCCGGGATCCGCTCGCCGGTCTCGGCGTCGACGCCGAGTTCCTCGCGCAGCTCGCGCACGAGCGCCGCCTCGGCCCTCTCCCCTGGCTCCACCTTCCCTCCGGGCAGCTCCCAGCGCCCGGCCAGGTCGGCGGGCGCACTGCGCCGGGCGGCCAGCAGCCGCCCGTCGTCGATCAGCGCGGCCCCCACGACGACGATGTGCTGAGTCATGCCGGGAGCCTACGGGAGCGCCGCGGCCCACCCGCGGGGCGGGCGCCGCGGGCGGACCGGCCGGGCCCGGGCCCGAGCCCCGGGCAGACAGGGTCGACCCTGCTGACACCGGATCAGCCGATCTGAGTGACTGGGCAGGGATCAGCCGGGGACGAGTCGGCCCGCATGGAACCAGCCCTGACCGGAGCCAGCCCTGCACGAGCCAGTCGTACACGGAGTCGGTCTTGCACGGAGTCGGCCCCGCACGGAGTCGGTCTTGCACGGAGTCGGCCCCGCACGGAGTCGACCCCGCACCGAGCCGGCCTGCCCGGAGCCGGCCCTGCATGGAACCAGCCCTGCCCGGAGCCGGCCCTGCCCGGGCCGATCGTGCAGGGTGTCGGCCTGGCACGGAGTCGGCCTGGCACGGGAGTCGGCCTGGCACGGAGTCGGCCCTGCATGGGACCAGCCCGGCACGAAGTCCACCCCCGCACCGCGCCTGCCCTGCCACGAAGTCCACCCGCACCGAGCCGACCCTGCCGCGGAGCCAGAGCCAGCCCCGCTGAATGCCGGGCAGGAGACGGCCCGGTGCGGAGTCATCCGGGCATGCGAGGGCCCGGCAGCGAGCCGGCCGGGCGCGAGACGCCCGGCAGCGAGTCAGTCGTGCGTGGCCGGCCCGCTCTGGCCCAGTCGTTCGACCCAGTACAGCTGCTTGTGGCCGCGGCCGTCGAGGCTGTCGGCGATCTTCTGGGCCTCGGCCCGGGTCGCGTACCGACCGACGCGGTAGCGATTGCCGTTGTCGTCCTGACGAATCACGAGCCAGGGAAGAGTGACCGTGCTGTCGTTCATCGCGCCCCTCCACTTCCCGCCCGCGGCCTGTGCCGAGCCCCACCCGCTAAGGAAACCGCAATGCGCATATGCCCGAGCGTACGCCTAACCTTCACGCAGCGAATACGGCTTTTCACCAAGAGGTATGCAACCAGCCAGGACTCAGGGGGCGCACGTCGGCGAACGCGCCGTCCGGGTACCTCGGCGCACCTGTTCGGAGGCATGCCGCGGGGACGGCGGGCGACCTGGGCAGACGGGGGCCGGCTCGGGGTCGCGCACGACCCCGGGCGGCGGTGGCCGTGCCGGTGATCGGGTGAGCGGGGCGCGCGGGGAGCGCGCCACGGGGCGGATGGGAGCGCGCGCTACTTGACCGGAAGGTGGTAGGCGACCCGGTACCGGTCGGCCGGGATGACCACGTCGGCCGTCTCGACGGGACGGCCCGAGGCGTAGAACGTGCGCTGGATGACCAGGACCACGTGGCCCGGGACGCCGCCGAGCAGCAGCAGCTCCTCCGCGAGGCCGGGGCGGGCGCCGAGCTCCTCGGTGACGTTGTCCACGATCACGTCGATCGCGCGCATGCGCTCGACGACCCCCATGCCGCCGAGCGGTCCCTCCTCCGGCAGCATCACCGGCGTACGGCCCGTCACGGCGAGCGGCTCCCAGGACGTGGAGAGCATCATCGCCTCGCCGCTCTCGCGGTACAGGTACTTCGTGCACATCACCCGGTCGCCCGGCTCGATGCCCAGCCGCTCGGCGACCGCGACGCTCGCCTCGGACTGCTCGCTGCTGGACTCCCAGGTGCCGCGCCCCTCGCCGTCGGCCTGCTCCTGGCGGAACGGCGTCGCCCCGCCGGTCGGGCGGTAGCCGGAGCGGGAGATGCGCCGGGGCACGGGCCGCTCGCGCACGTACGTCCCCGATCCGGAGCGGCCCTCGACCAGCCCTTCGGCCATCAGGACCTTGCGGGCCTCCAGGGCGACGGTGTCCGAGACGCCGTACTCCTGGCGGATCCTGGCCTGGGAGGGGAGGCGGGTGTGCGGGGGGAGCTGACCGTCGACGATCTTCCTGCGGAGATCACCCGCGACACGCAAGTACGCCGGCTGCTCACCGAATGTCACTGGCCGCTCCCATCAGGTTGTACAGACAGCAACAGCGTGGCAACCGTACGTTGTGTCGTGCAAGCAAAGGCCAGAGAATCACTCGATGTGATGACATGGTGGCCCCGAGGGCTTTACGCAGGCACTTTCTCCCCGCTATAGCCGCCCTCACACCTGCGCTGCGGAGGCACCGCCCTCGTCCTCGTCGGGGACCGGCGGGGTCGCGGCCAGCCCGAGGGCCTTGCGCGCCGTGACGGTCGCCGGGCCGTCCACGAAGGCGTAGGCCTTGTCGTAGTGCGTGAAGTAGGTGTCCGCGTCGGGGGCCTCGCCCGCCCGGGCCCACTCCTCGCGCGCGTCCTCCAGGTCCTCGACCAGGCGGGCGACGGGCTGCCGGGCCCCGGACGGCCAGGAGTGGCCGCGCAGCGCCTCGATCTGCTCGCCGAGCACGTCGTGCACCTGGGCGGCCCAGGCCCGGTGGCCGGCGAGGTCGTCCTCGGGGGCGGCCTCGGGCTCCTCGTACAGCGCCGTGTCGAAGGCGTTGGCCGTGGAGAGGAAGACGACCTGGTCGGCGTCGAGCGTGGTGGGGTCCCCGCGCAGCGAGCCGGTCAGCTGGGCCCCGGCCTCGGTGTTGCCGAAGACGCAGGTGATCACGCGGTCGCCGTAGCGCCAGCTCTCCCGGGAGGGCAGCAGGTAGTACACGTCCACGTGGACCGGCACCGCCCAGGAATCCATGGCGTACTGGTCCTGGAGCGCGTAGCACCGCTCGTCGGCGATGTCGGTGATCGCCCCGTCGCCCGGGAAGGCACCGCCCGGCAGCGTGACGACCCCGAAGACCTCGCCGTCGTGGCGGCCCGTGCAGGAGACCGGGTCGACGTCGTAGGTGTCGCCCTCCAGGCCGCCGGGCGCGTCGAAGCAGTCGCCCTCGTCCAGCGTCAGGCTCTCGTTGCCCCGCGCGCCGTCCTTGAACCCCTCCCACGCCTTGGACGCGGCCCCCGTGGACAGCACCACCGCCCACAGCAGGACCCCGGCGGACGACAGCGCCATCCCCGCGATCGCCAGTCCCCGCCCGCTCTGGCCGGACCTCTTGACCTGACGCAGCGCGATCAGCCCCAGCACCGCTCCCAGGGCGGGGACGAAGCAGAGCACACCGAGCACGAGGGAGGCGACGGCCAGGGCGTTGACGGAGACCGGTGCGCCGTACGGGCGCCCGGCGCCGCCGTACGGACCGTGGGCCCGCGACGGGCCGGCGGGGGGCGGAGCGTACGGGTCCCGGGGCTGCGGGGCCCCGGGGGGCGGGGGTATCGACACGGGGACGGTGCTCCTGGGTGAGGCGGCGGGGTCGGGCGGTACGGCTCGGCGCATCGTAAGCGGCGGCGCCCGGGCGCGGAACGCGGGCGGCCGGGCGGCCGGCACGGGCGTGCCCGCGACCGCCTCCGGGGCGGGCCGCGCAGGAGACCCGTGTGGCGGCCGTGCCGGGTGGACTCCCGCCATCCGGCGGCCGCTTGACCGGCACTGAGGGCCGCTCGTGCGTGGCCTCGCGTACCGGGCGGGTGGGCGGACGCCCGTTCACCACGGCGGTACGGGGCGGGGTTCCCGCGTTGCCGCCGTGCCGGGCCGGAAGCCCCCGGGCTACGCCCTTCCGTCGTCCCCCCGGCCTGGGAGAAGGGGAGCCGGAGCACGGGATTCCGTGACCGACGGTCCGTCACCAGTATCCCGCGGCCCGTGCAGGGCCCTTGTGCAATTCCTGTGGAGGCCTCAATCTTTCGGCTGACGCACCGGAGTCACCCCTTGGTTGACATGACCATGACTTCCGGGTGCTCCAACGGGCGTGCACCACACCCCACAGCGCACCACCGATGAGGAGGACCCCTCAGATGGCAGTGATGCGTACTCCCCACAGATCCACCCGGCGAAGACTGGCCGCGCTCGGCGCGACGGCCACCGCGGCGCTCGTCGCGAGCCTGGTCTCCGCCCTCCCCGCCGGCGCGGCTCCGGCCGCCGCCGAGGGGCGCGTCCAGTACGAGGGCGCCGCCAACGCCGTCGCCGACAGCTACATCGTCACCCTGAAGACCGCGAAGGCCGGTTCCGCCGAGGGCCGCGCCCTCGCGCACAAGTACGGCGCCGCCATCGAGCGGACCTACACCAAGGCCCTCAACGGCTACGAGGTCGAGGCCTCCGCGTCCGAGGCGAAACGTCTCGCCGCCGACCCGGCCGTCGCGTCCGTCGTGCAGAACCGGACCTTCTCCATCACCGCGACGCAGCCCTCCCCGCCCTCCTGGGGCCTGGACCGCATCGACCAGAAGAGCCTGCCGCTCAACAGCTCGTACACCTACCCCGACTCGGCGGGCCAGGGCGTCACGGCGTACGTCATCGACACCGGCGTCCGCATCACGCACGGCGACTTCGGCGGCCGGGCCTCCTACGGCTACGACGCCGTCGACAACGACAACACCGCCCAGGACGGTCACGGCCACGGCACGCACGTCGCCGGCACGGTCGCCGGCAGCGCCTACGGCGTCGCGAAGAAGGCCAGGGTCGTCGGCGTCCGGGTGCTGAACAACTCCGGCCAGGGCACCACCGCGCAGGTCGTCGCCGGCATCGACTGGGTCGCCCGCAACGCGGTCAAGCCGGCCGTGGCGAACATGTCCCTCGGCGGCCCGGGCGACACGGCCATCGACACGGCCGTGCGCAACGCCATCACCTCGGGCGTCACCTTCGTGGTCGCGGCCGGCAACGAGTCCACCAACGCCTCCACCCGGTCCCCCGCACGCGTCACCGAGGCCGTCACGGTCGGCGCCACGACGTCGAGCGACGCCAAGGCGAGCTACTCCAACTACGGTTCGGTGCTCGACCTGTTCGCGCCCGGCTCGTCGATCACCTCGGCGTGGAGCACGGGCGACTCGGCGACCAGCACCATCTCCGGTACGTCGATGGCGAGCCCGCACGTCGCCGGGGCCGCCGCCCTGCACCTGGCCGCCAACCCCACGGCCACGCCCGCGCAGGTATCCGCCGCGCTGACGGCCGCCGCCACCACCGGCGTCGTCACCAGCCCGGGCACCGGTTCACCCAACCGGCTGCTGTACGTCGGCGGCGGCACGACCACCCCGCCCGGGCCGCGCTTCGAGAACACCGCCGACCACACCATCGCGGACAACGCCACCGTCGAGTCCCCGGTGACGGTCTCCGGCGTCTCCGGCAACGCCCCGTCGGCCCTGGCCGTCGAGGTGCACATCGTCCACACCTACATCGGTGACCTCCAGGTCCAGCTGGTCGCGCCCGACGGCACGGCCTACACGCTGAAGGGCTACGGCACCGGCGGCAGCGCCGACAACATCGACACCACGTACACCGTGAACGCCTCCTCGGAGCCCGCGAACGGCACGTGGAAGCTCCGCGTCAGCGACAACGCGAACTTCGACACCGGGCGGATCGACGCCTGGGCGCTCCAGTTCTGACGGAGCGCCGGGGGCCGGGCCGTCGGCGGCCCGGCCCCCGCACGTCCGCCCGGCCCGCGGGGCCGGTCCGGGACCCACCGCCGGCCGGCACCCCACCGGGGGTGCCGGCCGGCGCCCCCGGTTTGGCCGCCCGTGCGCGACCACCTTCTCCTCGGCCCTCGGCATGACCGTCGCCGCTTCTTTCGTCCCGGGCGGCTTCGTCATGGGGAGGGTCATCGCGACGTCCGGCGCGTACGGCCCGGTCTCCCGCGGGCTCCCCCGCCTCGGACGGCGGCGGACGCTGGGTGCCCGGAGGCCTCAGCCCGAGCCGCGGCGCAGCAGCGCCAGCTCCGCGTTCATCTCGGCGAGGAAGCGGACCACCACCGCCAGTTCCTCGGTGCTGAACCGGCCGCGGGCGGCTTCGGTACTCCGGGCCAGCGGGCGGAAGTAGTCCCTGGCCAGCCCCCGGGCCGCGTCCGCGTAGTGCAGGTGGACCACGCGCCGGTCGCCGGCGTCCCGCACCCGGCGGATGTGCCCGGCCCGTTCCAGCCGGTCCAGGCAGGCGGTGACCGCGCCGGACGTGAGGTTGAGCTGCTTGCGCAGCCGCCCGGGCGTCATCGGCTCGCCCTCCGCCTCGGGGTCCGCGTCGGCGTCGAGAATCGCGATCAGCGCCTGCATGTCGGTCAGGTGCAGGCCCTGCGCCTGGGCGAACTCCTGGGCGATGCGGTTGAACTCGCTGTTCATCCGGCGCAGCAGAACGGCGAAGGTCTGCAACCCGATGGGGTCGTCCGCCGGAAGAGATGCCGTGGGCACGCCGGAACCGCTCATGTCCCCACCCTAGTATTTCTCGATGATTGAGATACTTTATCATCGAGTCACTTTGTGAGTGAGCCGTCGTCTCTAGGCTGGGGATGCGCATGAGTACCGCACCGCGACGGGCCAGGTGGCTCGTCCCGCTCGTCCTGCTGCTCGTCTGGCTGGGGGTGGGCGGCGCCCTCGGCCCCTACGCGGGCAAGCTCGGCGAGGTGGCCACCAACGACCAGGCGGCCTTCCTGCCGCGCAGCGCCGAGTCGACCCGGGTGCTCGACGCCCGGGCGGCGTTCGACCGGTCCGAGACGGTGCCGGCCGTCGTGGTCTGGACGGCGGACGGGCGGCGGTTCACGGCGGAGCGGCAGGCCGAGGCCACCCGCGCCGTCGCCGCGCTCGCCGGGAAGCCCGGGGTCGTGGGCCGTCCCTCCCCGGCCCTGCTCTCCGACGACCGGGAAGCGCTGCAGGCGGTCGTCCAGCTGGAACCCGACCTGGGCGACGACCTGCCCACCGTCCTCGGCGAGGTGCGCGAGGCCGCCCGGGACGTGCCGGGCACCACGGCGCGGATCGCCGGACCGGCGGCCAGCCAGGCCGACCTCTCGGACGCCTTCGCGGGCATCGACGGACTGCTGCTCGGCGTGGCGCTCGGCGCGGTGCTGCTGATCCTGCTGCTCGTCTACCGCAGCGTGCTGCTGCCCTTCGTGATCATCCTGGGATCGGTCTTCGCCCTGGGCGTCGCCTGTGCCGTGGTGTACGCGCTGGCGGAGCGGGACGTGGTCCGGGTCGACGGGCAGGTGCAGGGCATCCTGTCCATCCTGGTGATCGGCGCCGCCACCGACTACGCCCTGCTGCTGGCCGCGCGCTTCCGTGAGGAACTGGCCGTGCGCGGGGACCGCTGCGCGGCCGCCGTGGCCGCGGTGCGCCGGTCGTCCGGGGCGATCACCGCCAGCGCCGCGACCGTGGCGCTCGGGCTGCTGGCCCTGCTGGCGAGCGACCTCACCAACAACCGCGCCCTCGGGCCGGTCGGCGCCATCGGCATCGCCTGTGCCGTGCTCACCACCCTGACGTTCCTGCCGGCCGTTCTGGCGCTGCTGGGCCGTACCGCCTACTGGCCGTCCAGGCCGAAGCCGCCCCAGGAGTCCGCCGAGGGCAGCGGGGTGTGGCGGCGGGTCGCGGCGACGGTGGACGGCCGGCCGCGGCGGACCTGGGTGGTCACGGCGCTCGTCCTGACCGCCTGCGCGGCTTTCGCGCCCTCCCTGTCGTCCCGGGGCGTGCCGCTCGACGAGATCTTCGTCAACGACGCGCCCTCCGTCGCCGCGCAGCGCACGCTCGGGGAGCACTTCCCCGGCGGCTCCGGCAACCCGGCCGTCATCATCGCCGACGCCGACCGCACCGCCGAGGTGACGGCCGCCGCGCGCGCCACCGAGGGCGTCGCGTCGGCCGGTGCCGTCTCCGCCTCCGGACGGCCCGGGGCGGGCGAGCCGCTCGTGGTGGACGGGCGGGTACGCGTCGACGCCACCCTGGAGGCCGCCGCCGACAGCGACGCGGCCAAGGCGACGGTCGAGCGGCTGCGCGCGCGGGTGCACGCGGTCCCGGGGGCCGACGCGCTGGTCGGCGGGTACACGGCGCAGCAGTACGACACCCAGCGCACCGCCGCCCGGGACCGCACGGTCATCGTGCCGATCGTGCTCGCCGTCATCCTGCTGATCCTGGTGGCGCTGCTGCGCTCCCTGCTCGTGCCGGTCCTGCTGGTCGCGACCGTCGGGCTCAACTTCCTGGCCACACTGGGCGTCTCGGCGCTCGTCTTCGAGCACCTGCTCGGCTTCGGCGGCACGGACGCGTCGGTGCCGTTGTACGGCTTCGTGTTCCTGGTGGCGCTCGGCGTCGACTACAACATCTTCCTGATGTCCCGGGTGCGGGAGGAGGCGCTGGTCCACGGCAACCGCCGGGGCGTGCTGCGCGGACTGACCACCACCGGAGGGGTGATCACCTCGGCGGGCGTGGTGCTCGCCGCGACGTTCGCGGCCCTGATGGTGATCCCCCTGGCGTTCCTGGTGCAGATCGCGTTCATCGTCTCCTTCGGCGTGCTGCTGGACACGCTCGTGGTGCGCTCGCTGCTGGTGCCCGCACTGGTGATCGACCTCGGGCCGCGCGCGTGGTGGCCGAGCGTGCCGGCCGGCCGGGACGCGGCGGCGCCTCGGGCGGCCGGGGCCGATGCTCCGTCCGGCTGAACGGCCGCGGGCGCCGTGCCGCGCATCCGCCGCGGGGGCCGGACGCGAAGTCTCCTGTAGGGGCCGGCCGTGAGCGCGGCCGGAGACGGGAGGCAGGAGCATGACCGAGGACGGGCAGCGGCTGCACTGCCTGGTCACCGGGGCGTCCGGGTACGTCGGCGGGCGCCTGGTGCCGGAGCTGCTCCAGGCCGGGCACCGCGTCCGGTGCCTGGCCCGCTCCCCCGGCAAGCTGCGCGACCACCCCTGGGCGCCGCACGCCGAGACGGTCCGCGGAGACGTCACGGACGCGGCGTCGGTCGCCGCCGCGATGCGCGGTGTCGACGTCGCCTACTACCTGGTGCACGCCCTGAACAGCGGCTCCCGGTTCGAGGACACCGACCGGGACGCCGCCCGGATCTTCGCCGAGCAGGCGCGCGCCGCCGGCGTACGGCGGATCGTCTACCTCGGCGGGCTCACACCCCGGAACGTGCCCGAGCGGTCGCTCTCGCCGCACCTGCGGTCGCGCGCCGAGGTGGGGGAGATCTTCCTCGCCTGCCCCGTGCCCGCCACGGTGCTGCGGGCGGCCGTCGTCATCGGCTCGGGCTCGGCCTCCTTCGAGATGCTGCGCTACCTCACCGAACGCCTGCCCGTCATGGTCACCCCCAGCTGGGTGCACACCCGCACCCAGCCCATCGGGGTCCGGGACGTGCTGCGCTACCTCGTCGGCTCGGCGGCCATGCCGGACGACGTCGACCGGGCCTTCGACATCGGCGGTCCCGACGTCCTCACCTACCGGGACATGATGCTGCGGTACGCCGCCGTCGCCGGTCTGCCACGGCGGTTCATCCTGCCGGTCCCCTTCCTGACCCCCCGGCTGTCCAGCCACTGGGTCGGCCTGGTCACGCCGGTGCCCGCGTCCCTGGCCCGGCCGCTGACCGAGTCGCTGCGCCACGAAGTCGTGTGCCAGGAGCACGACATCGCCCGGTACGTGCCGGACGGCCCGGGCCGTCCGCTGCCGTTCGACGAGGCGCTGGCCCTGGCGCTGCGCCGGGTGCGGGAGGCGCAGGTCGCCACCCGCTGGTCCTCCGCCTCGGTGCCCGGTGCCCCCAGCGACCCGCTGCCCACCGACCCGGACTGGGCGGGCGGCAGCCTCTACCAGGACGAGCGGCGGCGGCCGGTCGACGCCTCCCGGGCGGCGCTGTGGCAGGTGGTCGAGGGCATCGGCGGCGACAACGGCTGGTACTCCTCCCCGCTGGCCTGGGCGGCCCGCGGCTGGCTCGACCGGTTCGCCGGCGGGGTCGGGCTGCGCCGGGGGCGGCGGGACACCCAGCGCCTGCGGGTCGGCGACTCGCTGGACTTCTGGCGCGTGGAGGAGATCGAGCCGGGCCGGCTGCTGCGGCTGCGCGCCGAGATGCGGCTGCCGGGCCTGGCCTGGCTGGAGATGTACGCCGAGACCGACGACCGGGGCGGCACCGTCTACCGGCAGCGGGCCCTGTTCCATCCGCGCGGGCTGCTGGGCCACGCCTACTGGTGGAGCGTCGCCCCGTTCCACGCCGTCGTCTTCGGCGGCATGGCCCGCAACATCGCCCGGGCCGCGGCCGCGGGCCCGGGCGGGAGCCGGAGCGCCGCGCGGAGCCCGCGCGCCCCACGCGTCCGCGCCGGGCGGGGAGCCCGGCGGCGGACGCCCTCCGCACCACCGCACCAGGAGTGACGCCATGACCGTCGGGGTCGTCCTGTGCACCGCGGATCTGCGCCCGCACGACCGTCCACCGCCGCGCGCCGCGCCGTACGAGCCGTACGTGGCGGACGTGGCGGACGTGGCGGACGTGGCGGACGTGGGGGTGCCGCTGTGCGCGCGACCCCGCCGTCCCCGCGGCCGGCTTCGACGCGCCCGACCGCGCCGCCTTCCCCGCCGACTGCCTGGCCGACTGCCTGGCCGACCCGGACTCCTCGCCGCGCAGCCGCGGCGGGCGGCTGGTCGTGCGCTCGGGCCCGGTCGCCCGGGCGGGGATCGGGCACCCAGCGGCGTACGTACGTGCCGTCCGGGTCGACGCGCAGCCGCACCCCGGCGGCCAGGCGCACCTGCGTGGCACCGCAGGCGGCGGCGACCGCGCGGAGCGGACGTCGGCGGCGCGGCGGTGCACGAACCCGGGCGGCTTGCGGCGCAGCAGCGCGCCCGACCGGGGTACCCGGGGCCGCTCATCGGCCTGGGGGACGGGCGGCCGGCCCGCCTCGGCGGGCGCGCGGGCGCGGACGGCCGGTGGCGGGCGCATCCAGTGCGCCGCCGGCGGTGGAAGCACACAGGTGCGGATGAACGGACGAGAAGGGGTTGCGCATGCTTGGACCGCGGCCGATGGTGGCCGGACCGGCGGACGGAGACGACGCGACGCTCACCGCTCGCTGGGCCACGGGCGCCGTGGAGACCGTCCTGGAACAGGTGCTCGACGCACGGCTGCGGCAGGCCCGCGGTGTCGACGCGGTGTTCGCCCGCGACGTGGCCGAGCGCGTCGCCGCGTTCGTCCTGCGGGGCGGCAAGCGGCTGCGGACGGCGTTCGCCTGGTGCGGCTGGCGGGCCGCGGGCGGCTCGGGCGACGCCACGGCGGTGCTGCGCACGGGCGCTGCACTCGAACTGCTCCAGGCCTGCGCCCTCGTCCACGACGACGTGATGGACGGATCCCCCGTGCGGCGCGGAGGCCCGGCCCTGCACGTGGAGTTCGCCGGGAGGCACCCGGCCGGGCCCGCCGCGGCGTTCGGCGCGCCGGGCGCGGCGCCCGCCGGGCCGCTCGGCGCATCGGGCGCAGAGTCTTCCGGGTCGTTCAGCGCGTCCGCCGGGTCGTTCGGAGCGTCGGCCGCCGTGCTCGCGGGTGATCTGGCGCTGGCGTGGGCGGACGACCTGCTGACGGAGACGGCGCTCGGATCGCCGCAGGGCGCCCGGCTGCACCACGAGTGGCGGGCGACGCGCACCGAGATGGTCGCCGGGCAGTACCGCGACCTGCTCGCCCAGGCGAGCGGTTCGTCCGACGGCGAGGAGGCGCAGGCCATCGCCGTGCTGAAGAGCGCCCGGTACACGGTCGCGCGTCCCCTGGCCCTGGGCGCGTGCCTGGCCGGCGCCGACACCGGTACGACGCAGGCGCTGCGGTCCGCCGGCCACTGCGCGGGCCTGGCCTTCCAGCTGCGCGACGACCTCCTCGGCGCCTTCGGCGACCCGGCCCTGACGGGGAAACCGGCCGACGACGACCTGCGGTCCCGCAAGCTCACCCCGCTGCTCGCCGCCGCCGTCCGGCTCGCCGACGCCACCGGGGACCGCGAGGCCGCCGAGGTGCTCGCCCCGGGCGCGCACGCCCGGCCGGACCACACCGTGGAGCGGATGCGGGCGGCGCTGGAGCGGACGGGCGCCCGGGCCGAGCTGGAGGCGCGGACCCGGCAGCTCGCGGCCGCCGCCCTGCGGCACTTCGAGGCGACCGGCGCGGGACCCGGCGTGCGGCGGGAGTTCGCCGCCCTGGTGGAGCGGGCCGCGGGCGTCGCCCCGCGCCCCGCCGGGGAACTCGTATGAGGACCGTGACCGGGCCGACCGACCACGTCGTGGTGGTGGGGGCGGGGCTGTCGGGACTGGCCTGCGCGTTGCACCTGCTGGGCGCCGGGCGCCGGGTCACGCTCGTCGAACGCGACGCCGGCCCCGGCGGCCGGGCGGGCCGGCTGCGGCTCGGGGACTTCCTGGTGGACACCGGGCCCACCGTGCTGACGATGCCGCACCTGGCCGACGAGGCGTTCGCGGCCGTCGGCGACAGCCTCGCCCGCCGGGTGGAGCTGGTGCCCCTGCACCCGGCCTACCGGGCCGGCTTCGCCGACGGGACCCGGCTCGACGTGCACACCGACGGCGACGCCATGGAGGCCGAGGTGCGCCGCTTCGCCGGACCGGCCGAGGCGGCGGGCTACCGCAGGCTGCGGCACTGGCTGGAACGGCTCTACCGGGCCCAGATGCGCCGGTTCATCGACACCAACTTCGACTCGCCGTTCCAGCTCGCGCACCCGGACCTGGCCCGGCTGGCGGCGCTCGGCGGCTTCGGGCGGCTGGACGCCCGGATCGGCCGCTTCCTCTCCGACGCCCGTCTGCGCCGGGTCTTCTCCTTCCAGGCCCTGTACGCCGGGGTCGCCCCGGCCCGGGCGCTGGCCGCCTACGCGGTGATCGCCTACATGGACACGGTGGCCGGCGTCTGGTTCCCCAAGGGCGGCATGCACGCGCTGCCCCGCGCGATGGCCGGCGCGGCGGCCGCCGCCGGTGCCGAGCTGCGCTGGTCGTCCGAGGTGAGCGGGCTGGAACGCGCGGCGGGCCGGGTACGGGCCGTGCACCTCGCCTCGGGCGAGCGCATCCCGTGCGACGCGGTGGTCCTCAGCTGCGAACTGTCCACCGCGCACCGGCTCCTGGGCCGGGCACCGGCGCGCCCGGTCCCGCTGCGGCACTCCCCGTCCGCGGTGATCCTGCACGCGGGCACCGACCGGACCTGGCCCCACCTCGCCCACCACACGCTGTCGTTCGGCGCCGCCTGGGAGCGGACCTTCGACGAACTGACCCGCACGGGAGCGCTGATGAGCGACCCGTCGCTGCTGATCACCCGGCCGACGGCGCACGACCCCTCCCTGGCGCCGCCGGGCCGCCACCTCCACTACGTCCTGGCGCCCTGCCCCAACACGGAGGTGGGCCCCTCCGCCGCCGCCTGGCGGCAGCTGGGCCCGCGCTACCGCGACAGCCTGGTCGCCGAGCTGGAGCGGCGCGGTCTCGACGGCTTCGCGGACAGCGTCGAGGAGGAGGCCCTGGTGACCCCGCTGGACTGGACGGCCCAGGGCCACGCGGCGGGCACGCCGTTCTCCGTCTCCCACACCTTCGCCCAGACCGGTCCGTTCCGGCCGCGCAACCTCGTGCGCGGGCTGGACAACGTCGTGCTGGCCGGCTGCGGGACCACACCGGGCGTGGGCGTGCCGACCGTGCTCATCAGCGGGAAGCTCGCCGCCGCCCGCGTCACCGGCGCCCGCGGCCGGACGCCCCGGCCGGCCCGTGCCGCGGACCGCCACCCGACCACCCCGGCCAACGCCCCGACCACCGCCCCGACCAGCGCAGGTGCCCATGACCCGTCGTGAACTGGACGCCGCCGGGATCACCGGCCCGGACCTGCGTGCCGCCTACGCCCGGTGCCGGCGGCTCAACGCCCGGCACGGCCGGACCTACTTCCTGGCCACGCGCCTGCTGCCGCTGGAGCGCCGCTCGGCCGTGCACGCGCTGTACGGCTTCGCCCGCTGGGCCGACGACATCGTCGACGACCTGGACCGCGACCGCACGCCCGACGAACGCGACCTGTTGCTGAAGCGGCTGGAGGGCGACCTCGCGCACGCGCTGCGCAGCGGGGGCGGTGCGGAGCCGGTGGTGCGGGCCGTGTCCGACACCGCCGAGCGGTACGCCATCGACGTCACCCTGTTCGCCGACTTCCTGGCCTCCATGCGGGCCGACCTGACCGTCACGGACTACCCGACCTACGCCGACCTGCGGGCCTACATGCACGGCTCGGCCGCGGTGATCGGCCTGCAGATGCTGCCCGTGCTCGGCACGGTCGTCCCACGCGAGGAGGCCGCACCGCACGCGGCGGCCCTCGGCGTGGCGTTCCAGCTCACCAACTTCCTGCGGGACGTGGGCGAGGACCTCGACCGGGGCCGCGTCTACCTGCCCGCCGACCTGCTCGCCGCGCACGGCGTCGACCGCGCGCTGCTGGAGTGGAGCAGGCGCACCGGGCGCACCGATCCGCGGATCCGGGCGGCGTTGGTCGCGGCCGAGGCCTTGACCCGGGACGTGTACCGGGCGGCGGAGCCCGGCATCGCGATGCTCGACCCGCGGGTACGGCCCTGCATCCGCGCCGCGTTCACGCTGTACGGCGGCATCCTCGACGCGATCGCGCGGCACGACTACACCGTGCTGCACCGCCGCGCGGTGGTGCCGCGCCGCCGCCGGGCGGCCACCGCGGCGGCCGGGGTGGCGCGGGTGGCCGGCGCGCGGTGGCGCGCCCGGCTGCCGCACGCGGCGCCCGCGCCGGGTGCCGCGCCGCTGGAAGGCCTGGAAGGGCTGGAAGGGCTGGAAGGGCTGGAAGGGCTGGAAGGGAAGGAGACGGGCCGTGGCTGACCGACCTGAGAAGACGCGCTGGACCTCACCGCTGCGGCGGCGCCGCGGACCCGGCTGGGCGCAGCAGGAGCCGACCTGGCGCGCGGCCCGGCCGGGCCTGATCGCCGACGCGCTCAAGCGGGCCTCAGCCCGGCCCTCCGGCAACTGGTTCGTGGTCGGCTCCTCCCGGGACGTCCGCCCGGGCGGCCCCTGCGGCCGGACCGTCGGCGGTGTGGAGGTGGTGCTGTGGCGCTCGGACTCGGGTGAGCTGCGCGGCGGCGCCGGCGTCTGCCCGCACCTCGGCGCCCCGCTGCGGGACAGCCGGGTGGTGTGCGGCACGCTGGTGTGCCACTGGCACGGACTGGCCCTGGACGGCTCCCCGTTCGCCGGCTGGCAGCCGTATCCCGTCCACGACGACGGGGTGCTGGTGTGGGTGCGGCTGGACGCGGTCGGCGGCGAGGAGCCCACGGAGCTGCCCGTGGTCCCGGCGCGGCCCGCGGCGGGCAGCGGGGTGGACGCGGTGTTCTCGGCGGTCGGGCGGTGCGAGCCGCAGGACGTGGTGGCCAACCGGCTCGATCCGTGGCACGGGTCCTGGTTCCACCCCTACTCGTTCGTCGACCTGACGGTCGTCCGGGAGCCGCGGGGCGAGGACGACGACGCCTTCGCGGTCGACGTCTCCTTCCGGGTGGCGGGGCGTCTGGTCGTGCCGGTGCGGGCGGAGTTCACCGCGCCGGAGCCGCGCACGGTCGTCATGCGCATCGTCGACGGGGAGGGTGCCACGTCCGTCGTGGAGACCCACGCCACGCCGCTGACCGCCGAAGGCGACGCACGGCCCCGCACGGCCGTGATCGAGGCGGTCGTGGCCGCCTCGGACCGCCGCGGTTTCGCCCTGGCCCGGGCCGCCGCGCCCGTACTGCGGCCGCTGATGCGGCACACGGCCGGGCGCCTGTGGCGCGACGACCTGGCGTACGCGGAGCGGCGCTGGACGCTCCGGAGCACTGGGCGCTTCCCGGGGTGACGTGAGTCTGGGGGCCCGGCCCGGGTGGGCCGGGGGGCCCGGTCGGGGTTGCTTCGCCGGACGGGCCTGTGCGGGGCGCCCCCGGCCCGTCCCCGGCGGGTCCGTTTCAGCGATGGGCCGGGTGTCCCGCCAGGGCGTTGAGGGCCCGCAGCGCCCGGGAACGGCCCGCCCGGGGCACCGTCCACAGCACCTGGCCGCGCACACCCCACCCGGCGAGCAGGGCGTTGGAGGCCAGGAAACCGGTGGTGGCGGCGCGTTCCATCAGGGCCACGGGCAGGTCGCAGCGGATCCCGTCGCCGGCCAGCGTCAGCCAGGGGTGCGGGGAGCGCACGGTGGGCCTGCTCCCGTACGTGCCGGCCCGGAACAGTGGGCAGTCCTCCCGCCACTCGTGCCGGGCGTCGACGACCCGCGCCTCGCGGGTCTCCGGGTACACCCGCCGCAGTTGCCCGAGCAGGTCGTCCTGCGCGGTCCGCGGGTCCGCCCCGGCGGCCACGGCGTAGGCGTGCAGTTCGACGACGGAGCCGCCGTTCTTCCCGGCCCAGCGGGCGGCCTCGCCCTCGTAGCGCTCCAGGACGCTGATGTTGTCCAGGCCGCCGTAGCCGCTGGTGCCGAGGAAGCCGGGCCGGTCGTCGCGGACCGGGCGGTCGAGCCAGAACCGGGAGACCAGGAAGGGCGGGGCGGTGCGCAGGGCGGCGATGCCGTCGCGCCAGGGGCCGGTGCCCAGGGCCGGCGAGGCGGCGACGAGCCGTTGCAGTCCGGCGGTGTCGAGGGCGAGCACCACCGCGTCGTACCGGTCGGTTCCGGTGCCGCTGCGCACCTCGGCCCCGCCGGTGCCGGCGGGTTCCACCGCGTCGACGGGCGTGCCGGTGCGCAGGTTCGCGCCGAGGCGCCGCAGGTAGGCACCGAGCGGGTCCCACAGGGCCTGCGGGAAGGGCTCGTCGGGCACGTCGAAGAGCAGGCCTTCCGCCGAGCCGAGGAAGTAGATGTGGAACATCAGCATCAGCTCGGCGGCGGACAGTTCGCGCGGGTCGGCGAAGAAGCTGCGCGAGAACACCTCGAAGGCCAGGTGGTGCGCGGCCTCGGGGAAGCGGACGCGGTGCAGGAAGTCCGTCGCGCCGACCCCGTCGAAGCGCTCGTACACCTCCGGCACCCGCACGTCCAGCAACGGCAGCGCCGCCCGGGCGTCCATCGCGGTGAGGTCGCGCCAGCCGAAGGTGGGGCTGAGCGCGACGAAGCCGAGGGCGCTCAGGGGCGGGGTGCGCGGGACGCGGGCGAAGCTGTCGGTCAGTCCGCCGCTGTGCCGCAGGGGGTAGTCGGGCAGGGGGGTGAGGCGGGCGAGGGCGGGGTCGGTGCGCCGCAGCAGGCCGCGCAGGTTGTAGTACTGGCGGAAGAAGGCGTGGAAGCCGCGGCTCATGGTGACCTCGGAGCCGTCGGCCAGCAGGGTGCGGTGACCGGCGAGGCGTCCACCGAGGGACTCCCCGCGTTCGTAGAGGGTGACGCGGGCGCCGCGTTCGGCCAGTCCGGTGGCCGCGGCGAGACCGGCGATCCCGCCCCCGACCACCGCGACGGCGGGCGCGTCGGCGGGGTCGAACCGGTCACGGCCGGGGGCGGGCGTCAGCACCTCGGCCTTGCGGTCGCGGCCGCGACGGGCGGCGCCGCGACGGGCGGTGCTGTGGCGGGCGGTGCCGTGACGGGCGGTGCCGGGGGTGCGGGTGCTCATCGGGCGCCCTCCCCCGCCGCGGCGGCGCCGTTGCGGGCGACGAAGGTGTGGGTGATGCCGGTCTGCCACCCGGCGAGGGGCAGGGTTCGCGCGTCCGTGAACCCGGCGCGGGCCAGCCGGGCGGTGAAGGCGGACGCGGTGTCGAAGGCGAGGACGCTGCGGTACAGGTGCCGGTACAGGGCCCGGTCGCCGGTGAGCGTGCCCGCCGGGACGACCACTCCCCCGCACACGGCCGTCCACAGCGCCCGGTGCGCCGGGGAACCGCCGAGGCTGTACTCGTGCACGGCCAGGCGTCCGCCCGGCCGCAGCAGCGTCCGCACCGAGCGCAGGAGCGCGTCCGGGTCGGAGACGTTGCGGAACAAGTAGGCCGCGAAGACCGCGTCGAACGGGCCTTCACCGGTCGTCGTCAGCTCCTCTGCGCTCAGGTGCAGGAACCGCACGGACTCCGGCCACGGCTTGGACAGCGCCCGCCGCAGCATGCCCGCCGAGGCGTCCACCGCGGTGACGCGCGCCCGGGGCGCGGCCCGCAGCAGGGCCCGGGTGGAGGCGCCGGTGCCGCACCCGAGGTCCAGGACGTGCAGCCCGGCTCCGTCCCGGGGCAGCCGCAGCCGGCGGGCCGAGCGCAGCAGGTCGGTGCGGTATCCGGGGTTGAGGGCGGTGAGCCGGTCGTAGGTGCGGGACGCGTGGTCGAAGGCGCGTGCCAGGTCGTGGTCGCGCAGCAGGGTCATCGCGGGCTCTCTCCGGTTCCGGGGGCGGGGTGGGTTCGGCGGGGCAGGAAGGGCAGTTCGACCGCGGTGCGGAGCATCGGGCCCACCGGGGTGCGCAGTCCGATGCCCCACTCCTCCCGCAACGAGGTGGCGCCGTCGAGGAAGCGCAGCAGACGGTGGGTCGGGGTTTTACGGAACAAGCCGGTGAAGAACGCGGGTCCGTCGACGCGCCCGGTGTCCAGGGCCCGCAGCAGCACCGCGTCCATGGCGAGCGCCCGCCGCCCGTGCGGGGGCGGGACCGGGTCGCGGCCCTCGCGCAGGGCGGCGGCGATGGCCCGGCTGTGCCGCTGGGCGGCGGCGAAGGTGTACCCGGTGGCGGGGCGGGTCGCGCCGCCCGCGGTCCCGATCCGGAAGACGGACCTGCCGCTCCGCCGGGGGAAGCGCGCGTCGGTCATGGGGATGACGCCCTGTTCCGCCGCCTCCACGGCGAACGCGCCCAGGCCCAGCACCTCGCGGACGTAGTGCCCGAGGGCGGCCTCGTACGCCTCGGTGGTGAGCGGGGCCCGGGAGAACTCGGTGTACTCGACGAGCGCCCGGTCCGGGGCCAGCGGGAGGACGTAGCCGAAGGCGAGACCGTGCCGGGGCTGGGGCACGCGGAAGTCCATGAGGTCGGCGACGGCGGGGTCGAACCGGTCGGCGGCCGTACGGACGAACCAGCCGCGGAAGTGCTGCAGCAACCGTGTCCTGGCGGGCGGCAGCGCGGGCAGGGGCCGCGAGTCGAAGACGTGCCGGGCGCGCAGGGTCAGGGTCCGGCCGTCGGGGTCCGTACACCGCACCTCGGCGCCTCCGGGCACCTCGCGCACGGTGTCCGCGGTCGCCCGCAGCAGCCGCCCGCCGGGCGCCTCGGCCAGCCGCGCGTGCACCAGCCGTTCGAACGCCGTGGACCGCACCATGCGGTAGCGCGCCGGGGCCGGGTCGAGGGTGAGCGCCTCGCCGTCGGGGGCGTGCACGCGCAGCAGGGGCCAGGTGGCGGTGACGGCCTCGGCGAAGTCGCCGGGGCCCTCGTCCCAGTCCCAGTAACACCAGGTCCGTTCGGCCGGTCGTACGGGGCCGTCCGGCGGCTCGACCACGGTCACGGTCGCGGTGCGGGTGCGGATCAGCCGGTACGCCAGACCGAGCCCGGCGGCACCGCCGCCGACGACGACCACGTCGGAGGTGAGGTCGTCGTCCGAGGTGGGGTCCCCGGGCGGGGTGACGTCCCCGTTCGGTGCGGGGTCCCCGTTCGGTGCGGGGTCCCCATTCGGGGTGGGGTCCCCGCTCGGGGTGGGGTCCCCGCTCGGGGTGGGGTCCCCGCTCGGGGTGGGGTCCCCGCTCGGGGTGGGGTCCCCGTCCGAGGTGGCATCGGCGGCGCGGCTCACCGGGCCCCTCGCTCTGTGCCGACCGCGGCCCGCGCGCCGATCACGTCCACTCTCCGCTCCCACCACTGCGTCGACGACACCACCGCGCTCCGTTCTGCTCCGTCACCGCTTCGGGCCGAGGGGCGGGGCTGGATGCACCGGCGCCCTTCCGTACCACCCCCGCGCCACCACCCCGCACCACCACCTCCGCACTACCGCGACACGACCGACTCCAACACCGCGACCGCCTCGGCCAGCCCCGTCGGACGCGGCAGGCCCGGCACCGCCCGGCCGCCGGCCCAGCCGGGCCCGATCGTCAGGACGGCCGGCTTGCGCCGGGCACCGCGTACCCCCCATTCCATCGCGGCCACGTGCTGAGCCAGCGGACGACTGGCCGTGCCGCGGGACTGCGCCCACAGCGCCACAGCGGCCGGTCCCGTTCGGCGTACGGCCGTGACGAGCGACTCGACGGGCAGTGCGCCGCCGAACATCCGTACCGGCAGGCCCCGTTCGGCCAGGGCGGCGGCCAGGACCTCCAACGGCAGCGTGTGGTTCTCCCCCGGGACGCAGGCGAGCACCGTGAGGGCGCCCGGGCGGTCGGCGACCGGGGCGGAGGCGCTGCGCCGCAGCGCGCCGGAGACGTGCCAGGACAGGAAGTGCTCGACCTCGACGTACTTCTCGCCGGAGCTCTCCCACTTGCGGCCGACCGCCTGGAGCGTCGGCGTGATCACTTCGGTCCAGGCGGTGACCAGCCCGTGCTCGTCGATGGCGGACTGGAGCAGTTCGTCCAGGGCGGCGGCGTCGAGGCGCAGGGCGGCACGGGCGATGCCCTTGCACTCCTGGCGTACGTCGCCCAGACGCAGCCCGCTGCCGGCGCGGCTTCGGGCACGGGTGCGGGTGGGGACGGGCGTGGGGGTCGCCCCGGACGCGGAGCGAGGCGGCGACGTGCCGGCTCCGGGCCCGGAGCCGGGGCCGGGGCCGGGGCCGGCCGGAGCCAGATCCGGCACGGCGCCGGCGGGACGCCCGGCCGGGTGCACCTCCGGCACGGCTCCGCGGGGAGGCCCGGCTTCGCCCGCTCCCGGCGCGGCTCCGGCGGCGCGTCCGGCCGGGGCCGGGCCCACGTCCGGCGGCACTTCCTCCCGCACCATGCGCGCCGCCTCGGCGGGCGGTATCCCGGTCGCCGTCAGGGCGCACATCCGCTCCAGGCGTGCCACGTCCCCGGCGGTCCAGCGCCGGTGCCGGCCGCCGGTGTGCGCGTCGGGCCCGAGGCCGTAGCGGCGGTCCCAGGTGCGGACGGTGGTGGGCGCGACGCCCAGCCGCCTGGCCACTTCGCCGGTGGTGAGACCACCACCGACCGCCCCACCACCGACCGAGCCGCCACCGGCCGCCCCACCATCGGCCGACTCACCGCCAGCCGGCCCACCGCCGCCCCTCGGCAGGTCCTCGTCGTTTCGTCCCTGTCCAGCCATACCACTCACTGTACGACGCACAAACGACGCATGTTGTCGCGCGTCGTTTGTGCGCCGAACACTGGCGTCGAGCGCAGGGTCGCCGCTTCGCACAGCGACCGGTGCGGTCCGGCAGACAGACGGTCTCCCGTCCCGCACGACGCCCGGCAGGAGGAACCAGGCCATGATCACCAACACGCGACGCACGGACCTCGCCCCGCCCGTGGAGGAGACGCGGTACGAGGAGGAGCTGGCCCGTGGCCTCCTCGCCGCCGACGAGGAAGCCTTCGCCGCGATCTACCGCCGTTGGGGCTCACTCGTCCACACCATGGCCACCCGGTTGCTCGGCGACACTCACGAGGCGGAGGACGTCACCCAGCAGGTCTTCCTCGGCGCCTGGCACGGCCGGGCCGGCTTCCGCCCGGAACGGGGGCCGCTCGGCGCCTGGTTGGTCGGCATCACCCGCCGCAAGATCGTCGACGCGCTGGCGGCCCGTACGAGGCGCCTGACGCTCATCGACTCGGCCGCCCACGCCTCCGACCGGGGGGACGCCGACGCCGCTCCGGACCGCGTCCTGGACCGGGTGCTGCTCGTCGACGCCCTGGCCCGCCTGCCGCGACCGCAGCGCGAGGTGCTCTGCATGGCGTTCTACGAGGACCTGACGCAGGCGCAGATAGCAGAACGGACCGGTCTGCCCCTGGGCACGGTCAAGAGCCACGCCCGCCGCGGCCTGCACCGCCTGCGCGCGGCGATCGAGCAGTCCGCGGCCCCCGCCCGGGGCGCGTGACCGCCGCGCACCGGCCCGCCCGGCCGCGCATCCAAGGCGGCCCCCACCCCCGAAACGGGACCGAGACTCCGCACCGTACGGAGACTCCTTTCGAAGGGACGATCCCCATGAACTCCCGATTCCCCCTCGCCCTCGCAGCCTCCGCCGGCGCCTGCGCCCTGGCCCTCGGGGCGGCCGCTCCGGCCCTGGCCGACCAGCAGGACAAGGCGATGGTGTCCGTCTTCCACGGCATCCCCGGACTGACCGTGGACGTGTACGCCAACGGCGACGAACTGCTCAGCGACTTCGAGCCCGGCACGGTGACGGACCCGCAGTCCCTCGACGCCGGCACCTACGACATCAAGATCTTCGAAGCGGGCAAGGGCCCCGAGGGCACCCCCGCCCTGGAGAAGAAGGTCGAGGTGCCCGAGGGCGGCAACGCCACGGTCGCCGCGCACCTGACCGCCGACGGCAAGCCCCGGCTGACGGCCTTCACCGAGGACATCGCCGCGGTCGACGCGGGCACGACGCGCCTGACGGTCCGCCATGTCGCGGCCGCTCCCGCGGTGGACGTCCGGGCCGGCGGTCAGCCCGTCTTCACCGGCCTGACCAACCCGAAGGAGGACACCGCCGAGGTCGACGCCGGCACGGTCAACGCCGATGTGGTCCTGGCCGGCACGGACACCGTGGCCATAGGCCCGGCCGACCTGCCTCTGAAGGAGGGCACCAGCAACGTCGTCTACGCCTGGGGCAGCGCGAACGACAAGAACCTGGCGTTGGCGACCCAGTCGTTCAGCGGCATGGCCTCGACCCCCAAGGCCGTCCACGCGGGCGGCAGCGGCGCCGCCGTCACCCCGAACTCCTCCGGCACGTGGCCCGCCTGGGCCGCCGCGGCCGGAGTGGTCACGGTCACGGGCGTCCTGACGGCCCGCCGCTTCGCCGGCCGGCGTGGGTGACGGCAGGGGACGGCGCCCGGGTCGGATCATGGCGGCTGCCGCACTGGCAGCCGCCCTCGGCCTCACGGCCCCGCCGCCCGAACGGCCCACAGCGCCCAAGGACTTCGCGGCGGCCCCGGCGGAACCCGCGGTCCCCACGGCCGCCGCACCGCAACAGCCAGGGGCGGACGAACGCCCCCCGCGACGGATCCTGATCGACGACGTGGACCTCGACGCCCGCGTCACCCCCGTGGGCGTCACGAAGCAGGGCGACATGACCGTCCCCGACGACCCGGCCAAGGCCGGCTGGTACCGCTACGGCCCGTCCCCGGGCAGCGCCGAAGGTTCGGCCGTGCTCGTCGGTCACGCCGACACGGACTCCGGCGACCTGGGAGAGTTCGCCGCCCTGTACGAGGTGCGGCGAGGCCAACGGGTGGAGGTACGCCGAGCGGGCACGGACCCGGTGCACTACCGGATCGTCTCCCGCACCACGGTCCCGAAGGACGACCTGCCCTCCTCGGCCTTCCGCCGCTCGGGCGCGCCCGTCCTCACCCTCATCACCTGCGCGCCCCCGTACGTCCCCGACCGGGGCGGCTACCTGTCCAACCTGGTCGTCACGGCGGAGCCCACCGCGTCCGGGAGGCCGCAGTGACCCACGTGGACCCGTCACACCTGGTCGAACTGGCCCTGGGCAGCGCCCCCCGCACCGCCGCGGACACCGAGGCGCTCCACCACGTCGACCACTGCGCCCGCTGCCGCGACGACCTCCACGCGATGACCCGCGTGATCGAGGCGGCCCGCACGGCGGAGCTGATCGACCTCCCGACCACACCCCCGGCACACGTCTGGCACCGCATCACCCGGGACCTGTCCGCAGAACCGGCGCCACCCGAACGCCCCCGACGAACCCCGGACCGCCGGAAGCGCGCCCTCCTCGCCCTGCTGACCCTCGCGACAGCCGCCGCCGTCACCACCACGCGCTGCTCCCGGCGTCGACGTTTGGCACAACGCGCTGCTCAAGAGCCTCGCTGCCTTACGTGCCAGTAACCCGAACCGAGCCCGACACGTCTGCGCGCTCCGAGGCCGAATGCCGTCTGCCCACCAGCCCATCGAGAGCAGAAGACTCGAGCGAGACGTGAGCAGGGGGCCACATGTTCAGAGCGACCTGGCGTTTCACCACCGCCGGCACGCGTCGAGGCAATGCTTCGCTCCGGCCAGCAGTTCGACTTCCGTCACGTCTCCGGGGTCCCGCGCGGTCTCATCCGCCACGAAGTCCTCCATGACGCGGAGCAGTTTGTTCAGGATGGCGGCGTCCTCCTCGGAAACATCCCGCAGCCCCCGGAACTCGGACCAGAACCTCGACTTGAACTCCAGCGCGTCGATCTGCCCGGAGACGAAGAGCTCAGCCATGGCCGCATAGGGTGCGAGCGCCCTCGGCGGCTCGGTGGTGGGCGCCATCCCAGACTCCCGCGCCACCCGTCACCGGTCACACGTTGAAGCGGAATTCCTCAATAAGGCTCTAACCTGCGAAAATGCCTGAAGGTCTGTCGCCCCATTCCTAGCCACCAGCGGCTTCGCACAGAGAAGGGGGTTACGGATGAACAGGGTCTTGCCATCGCTGCGGATCGCCGGCTGGACGCCGACCCTGGCGAAGAGCCAAATCGCCAGCGATCCGATCGAAACCACCGCGATCAGGTCCGGAGTGTGTCCAGACAAAAGCCAACAGCAGCGGGATGATAAGTACATCGAACCAGCCGTAGCGGAGAATTCTGGTCGTCGGTGTTGCTGCATCCGTTTCCACGGTCTTCTGTGCCCGAAGCACTGCATGCCTGAGATCCCGCCGTGCTCCGTTTGCCCTCTTGCCGTCGAAGATGGAGCGCGTCATGGACCACGGCATTACCATCCCGATTCCGTCCAGCTCGAATGCACCGCAGAAGAAGGGGTTGCAGACCTTTACTTCGGTATCATTCCATTCAGTGAATGGCATGATACCGAGCCGGACAAGTATCCAGCTGACCCCGCACGGCAGAGAGAGGGCAAGGGATACCTCCCAGACGCCCTCTGGTGCACCGGAATCGAAGAAGAGGAAATAGACGGATACAGCCGCCATTGCCGCGATCATTGCGATGGAGGTCGAGAAGACGACCCTGTTCCTGTCGCGCATTGCGCATTCCTCAAGTGGGCATGCCCGGATTGCCTGCCGAGAGGCGTTCTTCCTTTTCTTCCAGCTCATTCTGCACGTGAGCGTCCCGGTCCAGGCGTTGCCGACGTAGCTCCACGCGGTACGGCGGTAGGAAACGCGCTTCGCGTGAGCCCTGCGTCCTCTCGCATGACGGCCGCCGCGCGTGAAGCCCCGATCAGTTCCCCATCGCGATGTCGAAGACGTTCCAGATGAGGAACGCGACCGGGAGAAGAAGAAACACCTCAAGTACGCCGACCCTGAGGAACTTTCTCGCAGTGCGGCCGGACGGCCCGGCGCTTGCGCCCGCCGCTGACCGGACCTGGTCACGCAGTACATCTTTCGCGGCACGGACGCGCTTGCCGTCGAAGACAGAGCGTGAAAGAACCCACGGGTGGACGACGCCGACTCCCTCTATGCGGAAGGCTGCCGCCCCGTCCCTCGCCACCAGCGCCACGCTCTCCATCGGGGCTTCGTACGAGAGAAGCGGGTTACGGATCAACAGGGTTCTCCCATCGCTGCGGATCATCGGCTGAATGCCGACCCTGGCGAAGAGCCAAACCGCCAGCGATCCGATCGAAGCCACCGCGATCAAGTCCAGAGTGTCTCCAGAGAAGGTCTGATCGAAGAGGGCGAAGTACAGAAAGACGCACGGCTGCGTGACTATTCCCAGGATCGCTGCGGAAAAGGTGAGCCTGTTCCGGTACTTCATGTGACTCCTTTGACTGTAGCGCGGTGCGCCGACCGGTCTGGATCCGGTGCGGCGCACCGTGCTTTGAGCGTGTGCGGATCAGCAGTAGCGCATCTTCCAGCTCATCCCGCAGGTGAGCGTTCCGGTCCAGGCGTTGCCAGCGTAGCTCCACGCGGTGCGCCGGTAGGAAACCCGCTTCGCGTGAGAGCTGCGCCCCCTCGCGTGACGGCCGCCGCGCGTGAATCCCCGGCTGGATTTCCACCAGGAGCCCGCAGCGAAGCGGCCGGCTCCGACGCCGACTGCTGTCCACGCTGCGTTCTTGAGGATCGACCTGCGCGACTTGCGCCAGCCGTGCCGACGGACGTCTGCGTAGGACGTGGCGGCGAAGACGGCCACGCTGGCGACGGCACACGCTCCGGCTGATGCGACGATGCAGGCGGCGGTGGCGCCGTAGCCGGCGTAGGTGCGCCAGTTCCTGCGGACATTGCGGCGCACCTTGTTGAACCCGCGCTTGACCTTCTTCCAGCTCCACCACTTGCCGTCCAGGTCATAGCGGTTGAGCGGGTCTCCGTTGACGTACTCGTAGGCGTTGGCTCCGCCGCCGTAGACGGGGTCGGTGGACAGGAACCGTCCGGTGGCGGGGTTGTAGAGGCGCACGCCCATGAGGGTGAGCCCGGTGAGCGTCTCGGTGGAACGCTGCTTGCCTCCCAGCCAGTTGTAACGGGTGGCTGCCTGGCCGGTGCGAGGGTTGCCGTACTCGTCGCTGTCCAGGGCGACGGGAGCCTTGGAGGTGTCCAGCGGGAGCTGGAGGGCCACGTCACCGTGGATCGTGGTGAGCTGCAGAACGGTTCCGCCGGTCTTGCTGGTGGTGGCGGCGAGGTCTCCGGAGGCGGAGTCGACGTTGCGCGTCAGTGCACCGGTGGTGGTGTCCTCGGTGACCCAGCGGGGGTTGTCGCCGTCGCTGTCGTAGTGGTTGATCTTTGACTGTTCCTGCGTCCAGGTGCTTCCGCTGCCGGCTTCGACCTTCCATGAGCGGAAGCGCAGGCCGGCGTCGAGCTGCCAGGTCTGGCGTCTGCCGTCGGCGGTCTGCTGGTGGACGAGGTCGTTGGCGTAGTAGCCGATGGTGCCGTGGCCCGGAACGGCGGTGGTACGGCCGAACGCGTCGTAGCTGTAACCGGTGTCGACGATGCGGTCGGCGCTGTCGTAGGTGTGGCTGGTGGTGGAGCCTCCTGTGGTGGGGCAGTCGGTGCCGGGGGTGCCGGTAGCGGAGGTGAGGGACTTGCGGTTGGTGCGCGCGTCGAAGGTGTAGGTGCGGCGCGTGCACTCGGTGTTCCAGGTGTCCTCGACCGTGGTGAGCCGGCCGGTGGCGTCATAGCGGTAGGTCTGGCCGGACCAGCCCGCGTGGGATGTGACCTGGCCGTGGATGGACTCGGTCACGGTGTCGGAGTAGACGAGAGTGCCGTCGCTGTCGCGGGTGTAGGTGCGGTCGATGGCCGCGCCGGTGGTGTCCTCGGTCTGCTTGAGGGTGTAGCCGCCGGGCAGTTTCTCGCTCGACACCGAGCCGTCGGCATCGTAGGTGGCCTGGAAGGTGCCGGCGACGGAGTCGGTGGTCTTCGTGGCCAGGCCCCGCGGCTCGATGGCCGTGTCGTAGGTGAAGGTGACGGTGGAGGGAACGTTGTCGGTGACCTTGACCGGCCGTCCGAGCAGGTCGTACTCGGTGGTGGTGGTGCCCCCGTCGGCGTCGGTGTAGGAGATCTGGCGGCCGAGCTTGTCGTACGCCTTGGTGATGGTGCCGCCGGTCGGCGAGGTGGTCTTCACGGCCTGGCCGGTGGCCGGGTCGTAGTCGGTGGTGGACTCGGGGACCGCCTGCCCGATGCCGCCGGTGATGGCGACCTTGGTCTGACGGCCCGCATCGTCGTAGGTGGTCGTGGTGGTGCGGGTGACGCCGTTGGCGGTTTCGGTGACCTTGCCCGGGTTGCCCCACCAGTCGTACTCGGTGACGATGGTCGGCAGTCCTGTCGGGTTGCTGCCGCCGCCCGTGATGGCGCCGGCCGGGCCGGTGGAGCAGACCAGGTCGGCCCACTCCGGACGCCCGGCGCAGGCGCCGGTGCCGGTGGCGGACCAGTACGTGGTCACCCTGGTGGCGGCGTCCGTACCGCTCGCACCGGGCAGGAGCTGCTTGATCGTGCGACCCTGGGCGTCGTACTCGGTTGTGGTGGTGATCGCCAGTCCGCCCGGGTCCTGAATGCTCTGAGTGGGCAGGCCCTTGGCCCAGTCGTAGATCGTCTGTGACACGCGGGGCTCACCCTGCACACCGGGGTGTTCACGCACCTGTGCGCCCGTGGTGACCTTGGTGACCTGGTCCTTGACCTTGGCGGTGCCGTCGGTCGGGCGCCCGGCGTCGTACTCGTTGACCGTCCAGGCCCGGGCGGTCACGGAGGTGCCGGCCGGGACGAGGGTGGTGGTGCCGGACTTCAGGTCCGTGGTGAGGTCGATCCGGCGCAGCGGCCCGAACTCTTCGAGTTCCCGGGTACCGGCCTTGTTGTAGACCGAGCGGGTGGCCAGCAGGTCGGCGCGTTCGCCCGCGGTGAGCTGGGCGATGCCCAGGTCGGCCTGGACGGCCCTGTCGTCCGCGGTGAGCCCGAGGGCGAGTGCCCGGTTGGCGGCCGTCAGTTCACGGACGGTGTTTCCGAACTGGTCGTATTCAGTGGTGGAGATGTGTCCACCGGGGGTGGCGGAGTTGATCTCACGGCCGGACACGCCGAGGTAGTGCACATCGGCCCGCTTGTAATCGCCCGGGGTGAGCGAGCTGCCGGTGTGAGACGAGGGGACGGCGTCGGCGGGGAAGACAGCGGCGGCATCGGTGGGCGTGTCCAGCTGGCCCCATGCCTTCACATCCGCCGCGCCCATCTTGTACGGAGCGGCGGCGCCGGTCAGTGGCACGTCGTAGACGACGCTCGAGTGGGCCTCGCCCTCGATGGTGTCGACGGTGCCCTGCTTCAGCCCCGGGCGGGATGCCTTGAGGAGCATGCCGTCACCGGCGGTCGCGGCGTTGCCGGCCTTGCCGTAGGTGAACGTCCAGGGCAGTTCACCGGGCGGCGTGAACTTGGTGACCCGTCCGGCACTGTCGTAGCCGTACTCGGACTTCTGCGCAGGGCTGATCTGCGGGTTCCACGCCTGACGCAGGCGGCCCGAGCCGTCGTACGCGTACGACTGGACGGACTTGGAGGTCGCTGCTGCCGCGCCGGGGGCTGTGGACCACAGACGGATCTCCTTGACCTGCCCGCTGTAGTCGCCGAACACCGAGTCGGTGGCGGTGGTGGAGGTGGCGTAGAGGAACTCCACCACGCGGCAGCCCTTGGTGGCCGGATCAGTGGTGCAGGCGGCGGCGGTCGTGGCCGACGTAGCGCCGATGATCCGCTTGGGGCGGGCCAGCTTCTTGCCGTCCACCGTGACCGTCTCGGAAATAACGGTGGTGGTGGAGTTGGACAACCCGTCCAGCAGGGTGCTGGAGACCTGCCAGGTGGTGGCCGCCGCGTCGGGCTTGGTGAACTCGGTCACCGTGCCCTCGGTGTCGGAGAGTGTGAACGAGCCGGTCACGCTGCCCTTGAGGGTGAGGTCCTCCGATCCTGGCTCGGCGATCCAGCTGGTCTTGCCCGCGTTGGCAGTGAAGTGGGTCTCCTCGCCCTCGGAGTCGACAACGGCCACGGCCGTGTCGGACACTCTGCGGATGTGGGAGAAGTCCGAATCCGTCATCTCCGCGGCGGTGCCGGTCACCCACTCCTTACCGAAGATCGGCGCCTGGCCTTCCTGCTTCACACCCTTGTCCGGTGTCCGTGACGAAGCCGTACGCGACACCGAGAGGTCGAAGGCGGAGGCGTCGGTGGCGGAGAGGGTGTAGTCGCCGGTGAGCAGGTTCACCGATCCGGGGCCGACGTTCTCCGAGGATGCTCCGGTCGCGCTGCGGTCCACGACGACGGTCAGCGGCTCGGTGCTGCCCGATGCGGAGTTGGGCCCGGTGAAGTCGGCCTTGATCTGCACGCTGCCGTCAGGGTCAACGGTGCTGGTGGCATTCCAGACCAGGGCGGCGTTCCTGCCGTTGGTCATCGGTACGGGCCACGCGGCCAGAGGGGTGCCGCCGGAGGTGACGTCGGCAGCGGGAATCCTCACCCAGGGGTCGGCCTCGGAGCGACGCCAGGAGAACGACACCGAGTTGTACTTGCCGGCGTCCGCTTCGGCGACCAGAGGCAAGCGGCGTGCTGTGCGCTCGCCCTCGCCGGGCTGGATGAACCCGCCGGGGCCCGCGTGGAAGGTGTAGTCGATGGCTTCCGACTTGTTGTCGGCCTTGTCGACGGCCCGAACCTGAAGGGTGTGGGTGCCGTCCTTCGGCGGAGCGATGCTGATGCCCTTGTCGGCGCTGGCGCCATTGGTGGCGACCTTGGTCCAGGTCACACCGTCGAGGGACCATTCGAGCCAGTTGTGGTCGCTGCCGGCGGGCGGTGTGACGGTGAACGTGCCGGCCTGCCCTGTGCCCTTGACCCACTTGTCCGACGGATAGTCCGTCGAGGCAATCTTCGTGGGCGCGGAGGGTGCCTTGGTGTCGACCGTGAACGTCTTCCACGCGGACCAGCCCACGTTGTAGTGGTTGCCGTCGTAAGGCGAGGTGCGAAACTTGTACGTCTTGCCGTCCGTGAGCATGCCGGCGGGGAGGGTCACCGAGGCGACCTGCCCGGAGGGCACGTACTTCGAGACGAGGACGTTTCCGACCTGGGTGTTGGTGGCGTTGTCGAAGACCTGGAAGGTGCCGTTGACCTTGTCGCCGTCGGCGTCGACGAACGTGTCGCGCAGTGTCGGGGTGAGGGTGTTGACGGTGTAGGCGCCGCCGTAGGAGAAGTACGGTGGGCCGGCTTCCTGCTTGGTCCCGGTACGCGGCCGGTAGTTGTAGGTGACGACCAGCTTGGGCGGGTTGGTGGCGGCGTTGGCGGAGTTGACCCGCTTCCACTGACCTGTGACGTCCTCGTCAGAGGCACGCAGGCCCATGTGCGACCGGGCCGCCTTCGCGGAGGCCCACTCCTGCACCAGCGTCGTGACGTCGGCGTTGATCCAGCCGTCCGGCTGGGTCGAGCAGGATGGATTACCGCGGGTTTCCGATGAGGTGGCCTTCTTCGCGGTCCACGACGGCTGGGCCGTCCACCGCGACGACGTCGACGCTGCGCCGGTCGACCAGACCTCCCACGGCTGGGTGGGGCAGGAGGAGCCCGTGTAGTTCCCGGAGTGGAAGTTCCACAGCGACAGCTTGGCGTCCATCACCAGCGCGTCCGCGATCGGAGCGGTGTTCCACGAGATGAACGAACGCGCTGTGCGGAAGGTGCCGTCGGCGTTCTTCGTGCCCGGGTTGCCCAGGTCCAGCTCGGTGTCCGTGGACCAGTCGACCGTCGTGCCCTGCTGCACATAGGTGTCGAACACGTTCGACATGGACGAGGTCGACGGGTCGACCGTCACCGGGTACTTCGTCTCCGGATCGGCGAGGAACTTCGCGTCCGGGGTGAGGACCAGGTCCGCGCCGCCCTTGGTCTTGACGACCTTCATGCCGACCTTGACTTGACGCGTGTGCTTGCCGGAGACCGGGTCGACGGTCGCGTCCCACATCACCGGGGCGGGCATGACCGCGGTCTTCTTGGACTTCTTGTCGGTGAACAGCACGCTGCCGTCGGCTTGCTGCTTCGCCTTCAGACCCTTGGTCTTCAGCGGCAGCGTGTAGCTGTAGCCGTCGGTGGCGGGCCTCTGCTTGATCTCGACGAACTGCTCGAACCCGGTACGGGTCGCTTCCACGACCACGTCCGCGCCGGGCACCGCGTTGACGTACTCGGCCCGGTTGCCGTCCAGTTTCGGTGCGGGCAGACCGCCCTTCCACTGCAAGGTGACTTGCTCGTCGCCCTCGCCGAGCGTCACCAGATCAGTGGCCTTGGCCGACTGCGCCGCCTTCAACGACGCTGCCGGGGCACCGGTCTTGCCGGCCAGTTCCAGACCGCGGGGGTGGGCCTTCGGCTCGACACCCCCGTCATCCGATGTGACGAGGTCGAGGTCGACGTCACGCCAGTCACCGGTGGCCTCGTCCTCGAAGCGAATGGGACCGGCGGTCAGCTCGGTGGTGAGCGAACCATCCTTGTTCGCCCAGGTCGTGGAGGTCTCCGTGCGCTCCGACAGCGCCTCCACCCGCTTGCCCGACAAGCGGGCGGCCACACGCGCGGACGGGATGTCCGCCGCTTGCGTGACGGCCGGCTTCTTCGGCGCGGCAGGCGCCTGGGATGGCGTGGCCATCGCGACGGTGCCGTCGAGCAGCGTGACGGACAAGGCCAGGACAAGACTCCCCGCTATGTAGCGCAGACTCCCCCCGGACCAAGGCCGCCCGCGCTCCCCCGGCGCGGGTATGTGAATCATCGTCATTCCTCGGTCTCACATGTGCACATGGACATCACCTGTGTGATGCCGATGTGACGGTATCGAGAAATAAAAGATCGGAAACTCTGGCAAGGAGGACAAGATCGTCCGCACAGTTCGCAATTACGACGTGATCCTTCTCTCTCCTGTGCTGGATCGGTGAACGCTTCTCGTCGGCTGGATCCCAGACGAGCCCGGGCAAGAGGTGTCTCAGCCTGTCGCGGCCCTGCGTGAGGGGAAGTTGTGGAGAGGTTGTACGTTCCCTTCAGGCATGCGTAGTGGGCGGGCAGGAGGCTGGCTGCCTCTGCGTGCGGACAGATCGGTTGAAGGGGTGGGGGCTGCGTGCGGCGGCGACGAATCGTGGGGGGCGCGGCAGCTGCCGTGGCGGCGGGGATATCCGGGGTGCTGGTGTTCCAGTCGGTGTCCGGCAGCCCCGCGGCAAGCACTGGCACGGGCGCCAAGTCCGGGCCGGTGAAGGCCGATACGCGTACGGTCGCGTTGCGGGCGAGTGGCGACGGCCGCAGCGCATCACTGCAGCAGGAGGACGTGAAGCCGTTCAGCATGCTGGGGGTGACCTGGACGGATCCGGGCGCCCGCGCGCTGGGCACGGTCCAGGTCCGGACCCGTGCTGTGGAGTCCGGACGGTGGTCGGCGTGGCTGCGGCTGGACGGTGACAGCGGCCAGGGCGAGAGCGGGGCCGCCCGTGGCGGAACCGAGCCGGCGTGGGTAGGACCGTCCAACGGGGTCGAGGTACGCGTCAGTTCGGGCGGGGCTACGTCCGCCGGACTGCCCGCGGGGCTGCGCCTGGACATGATCGACCCCGGCAAGGGCGGCGTGACGGCCATGGAGCCCGCGGCGTTCGACGTCGAGGAGAGCGAGCAGCCCTCGCCGACGTCGGATACCGCGGAGCCGGAGCAGAGCGCCACCGCGACCGCCGAGCCGACCACCAGTGACGAGCCGTCCCCAGGGCCGTCGGTGAGCCAGACGCCGGGCGAGACCGCGTCACCGAGCAGTACGCCATCCGCGTCCGCTCCACCGACCCTGACCGCGAACCCCACACCCACGCCGTCGTCGACGGCACCGACCGCGCCGCCCTCCACCGCGCCACGCCCGGAGATCACCTCCCGGGCAGGCTGGGGCGCGGACGAGTCGCTCAGCCCCGAGGCCCCCGGATATCTGCCCGGCGGGAAGGTCAAGGCGGTCGTGGTCCACCACACCGCCGAGTCCAACAGCTACAGCTGCGCCGACGCCCCGGCGGTGGTACGCGGGATTTACACGTACCATGTCAAGCAGTTGGGCTGGAAGGACATCGGCTACAACTTCCTCGTCGACAAGTGCGGCACGGTCTACGAGGGCCGCAAGGGAGGCGTCGACCTCCCCGTGCAGGGCGCACACGCCTACGGCTTCAACGCCGAGACCACCGGCATCTCCGTGCTGGGCACGTACACCGACGCCGCGCCGCCGCACGCCGCGATGGTCTCGGTCGCACGGATCGCCGCGTGGAAGCTCGGCCAGTACGGTGTGGACCCGGCCGGCACCACCACCCTGACCGCCGGGGACAACGGCCGTAACTACTTCGGCAGGACCTGGGCCAAGGGCGCGCAGCTGCCCTTCCCGGTGATCCACGGCCACCGGGACGGCTACAACACCCAGTGCCCCGGCGACGCCTTCTACAGCCAGCTCGCGGCCATCCGCTCCTGGGCCGGCGGCCCCGTCACCGGCCTCACCCTCAAGTCCCTCGTCGGCACCGGCACATCGGGCCCGACGTACTACACCAAGGGCGCCGTCACGGTGAACTGGGCGGCCACCACTCCCGCCTCGCTGGTCAAGCGGTACGAACTGCTCATAGACGGCAAGACCGCCGCCACCGTGGCGGGCAGCACGACCTCCGCCCCGGCCACCCTGACCACGGGGACCCACACGATCGCCGTGCGCGCGGTCCACCAGTCCGGCAAGACGTCCACCACCCCGGCCGCGACCGTGATCGCCGAGACCACCGCCCCCACCTTCACCGCCAAGCCCGCCCTCTCCCTGCGGACCGGCACCGTGAACACCACCGCCGTCCCGCTCACCCTCGCCTGGAAGGCCACCGACAGCGCGGCACTGAAGCACGTACGCCTCACCACCCCCACGGCCGTGACCTACGGCGCCACCACCAACAGCGCCGCACACACCGCCAAAGCGGGCACAGCGACCACCTGGTCCATGACCGCCTACGACCAGGCAGGCAACACCGCCACCGCGTCCGTCACCCACACCCCCGTGATCCTCCAGGAGACCGCCGCCGTCAAGACCGGCACCTGGGCCACCAAGACCTCCACCAGCTACCTCGGCGGCAAGTCCTACTCCAGCACATCCGCCAACGCGAGCCTGACCTGGACCTTCACCGGCAAGTCCGCGGCATGGATCGTCTCCCGCGCCACCACCTCCGGCCAGGCACACATCTACGTCGACGGCGTGAAGGCCACGACAGTCGACCTGAAGTCCTCCACCACCAAGTACCGCGACGCGATCTGGACCAAGACCTGGGCCACCAGCGCCAAGCACACCGTCAAGATCGTCGTGGTCGGCACCTCCGGCCGGCCGACCATCACCACCGACGGCCTCGTCCACCTCAAATAACCGCCGCCTCCAGGCACGCGAGCGCCGCCTGCGTCAAGCGGCGCTCTCCGACCAGGCCGCCCCACCCGGCGAACAGCGCAAGCCCGGCCCGGGCGCGAGCTGCCGCTTCTGCTGCCCAGGCGACACACCCTGACCCCAAGCCCCGACCGCAGCAGGCCAGCGAGCTGTCATGGGCCCTGGCGGCGGCCCCCGAGACCCGCGTTCCCCGGGCCGCCTCCGTCTGTACGGAGCCATGAGCCCGGCATCAACACCCTCCACCACCAACCAGCGAGGGCTTGGATAAGGTGCGGAGCGCTCCGACGCCCGGAGCTCAACCACACTGCCGCAGAAGGCCACGAGCGCTGCAGCCGCGCCCTCTGGCGTGTCGCTGCGTTCGGGAGCCTTCACCGATGCATCACGTGTGGCCGCCGACCGCGATCCGAATGGGGTGGGGAATGACCAAGCACAGGCTCTCCAAGAGAGGCCGTTACATCGCGTGGGCCACGACAGGCGTCGTCGTACTCGCCGGCGCCGGGATCGCGGCGCAGACCTCCATGGCTGCCACGACCTGGCCCGCGCAGAAGACATACACGGGCCGGGCCTTCGACACCTGCACGGCGCCCTCCCTCGCCGCGATGAAGGCGTGGAACACCGGTTTCTACGGGGCCGCCGCGGTCTACATCGGCGGCAAGAACCGCGGCTGCGCCCAGCCCAACCTCACCGCGTCCTGGGTGAAGTCGGTCAGCGCCACCGGCTGGAAGCTCATCCCGCTCTACGTCGGCGCCCAGCCGCCCTGCCAGACCAGCAGAAACCCGGAGAGGTTCACCGCCTCCACGGCAGCCGCAATCGGCAAGAGCAACGCCGAGGACGCCGTCGCGAAGGCGTCCGCACTCGGCATGAAGCCAGGCAGCCCGATCTACCTCAACATGGAGTCGTACGACACCACGAACAAGGCGTGCAACGACGCCACTCTGACGTACGTGCGCTCCTTCTCGAAGACCCTGCGGGCCAAGACCTACCGCGCCGGACTCTACGGCTTCAGCAGCTCCAGCGCCAAGGCCATCGCCACGGCCACCGACCGGACCGACCTGCCCGGCAACCTCTGGTACGCGCTGTGGAACAACAAGAACACCACCACCGCTGACTGGCCCTGGGACCCCAAGTTGTACACCAACCACAGCCGCGCCCATCAGTACATGGTCAACAGCAAGGAGAGCCGCGGAGGCCACACCATCACCGTCGACCGCAACGCCTGGGACGCTCCGGTGGCCCTCATCGGGTAGAGGCCCAGTCTCCTGCGGACGGACCTCGTGGCCGACCTCGCGAGCCCCGGGCTGGGAGTTCAGCGATGCCGAGTGCGAGCAGAGCACCCTCCAGGTGGCCTGGTCGAAATCGGCATCGGCTTGCCGCTGAACATCCACGGATGGCGGACCGAGGAAGTCGACGACGGCGTCACCCTGACCACCGAGCTCTCCGGGTGGGGCGACGGCCGCGCAAAGAGACACGCGCTAGACGTGTGAAGAGGTGCGCTGGTGGTCCGGCCGCTCGGGGCTACGCCCTCCGCCTCACGGCGCGCGTGCTCGTGGTGCCATCGCGGCCCGTCGGCATCCAGCACCTATCCAGCACGGTAAAAATCAAGGGGCCTGACCCCGAAGAGTCAGACCCCGTTTGACCTGCACGTTTGCCAGATCAACGAAGTGGTACTACGTCACCGGCTAGACGTTGAACCGGAACTCCACCACGTCCCCGTCCTGCATCACATAGTCCTTGCCCTCCATGCGCGCCTTGCCCTTGGCGCGGGCCTCCGCCACCGACCCCGTCTCCACCAGGTCGTCGAAGGAGATGACCTCCGCCTTGATGAAGCCCTTCTGGAAGTCCGTGTGGATGACGCCGGCGGCCTCGGGGGCCGTGGCGCCCTTCTTGATCGTCCAGGCGCGGGACTCCTTCGGGCCGGCCGTGAGGTAGGTCTGCAGGCCGAGCGTGCGGAAGCCGACGTGGGCCAGCGTGGCGAGGCCGGGCTCCTCCTGGCCGACGGACTGGAGCAGTTCCAGGGCCTCGTCCTCGTCGAGCTCGGCGAGGTCCGCCTCCAGCTTGGCGTTGAGGAAGATCGCCTCGGCCGGGGCGACCAGGGCGCGCTGCTCGTTCTTGAAGTCCTCGTCGGTCAGCTCGTCCTCGTCGACGTTGAAGACGTAGAGGAACGGCTTGGTGGTGAGCAGGTGCAGGTCGTGCAGCAGCTCGGCGCGCTCGGTGCCCTGGACGATGCCCTGGGAGAAGAGGGTGTCGCCCTTCTCCAGGATCTCCTTGGCCTCCTCGACGGCCTTGACCTTCGGCGCGACGTCCTTCTTGATCCGCGACTCCTTCTGCAGGCGCGGCAGGACCTTCTCGATGGTCTGCAGGTCGGCGAGGATCAGCTCGGTGTTGATCGTCTCGATGTCGTCCTTGGGTGAGACCTTGCCGTCGACGTGGACGACGTTCTCGTCCTTGAAGGCCCGGATGACCTGGCAGATCGCGTCGGACTCGCGGATGTTCGCCAGGAACTTGTTGCCCAGGCCCTCGCCCTCGCTCGCGCCGCGCACGATGCCCGCGATGTCGACGAAGTCGACCGTCGCCGGGAGCACCCGCTGCGAGTTGAAGATCTCCGCCAGCTTCGTCAGCCGGGGGTCGGGGACGCCGACCACGCCGACGTTGGGCTCGATCGTGGCGAACGGGTAGTTGGCCGCCAGCACGTCGTTCTTGGTCAGGGCGTTGAACAGGGTCGACTTGCCGACGTTGGGCAGGCCGACGATTCCGATCGTGAGCGACACGTTGCGACTTCCCGTGAGTGGAGAGGGCCAGGGGGCCAGGGGACCGGCCGATCCACCAGTCTACGGCGTACCCGGTACCGCCCCGGGAGGCGTATCGAACGCTTGGCCAAGCCTCGGTCCACGGCGTGTCTGACGGGCTATTCGGCATATTGAACGACCTAAGTTGGTGCAGTGGAGCGATACAGGACGCGACCTGCCCAGTACGGACCGCGACGCGACCGGCCGAGGCCACCCCTGCCGCCGCAGGTGAAACGGGGCGCGGGGGCCGGTCCCGTGCACGCGGGCGGCGGCCCCGCGCGCGCGGCCCGGCCACCGGGGGCGCAGCGCCGTCCGGCACCGGTGCGCCGGCCCGCGCCCGCGCCCGCGGCGCCCGCCGGGCGGCTGCCCAACCCGCGGCTGACCGGGCTGGGCAGCGGGTTGTTCTGCGGGGCGGTGATGTTCCTGCTGGGTGCGCTGTGCGCGGCGCTGTTCGGGGCGTCCCTGACGGCGTACGGCGTGCTGTTCCTGCCGGTGTGCGTGCTGACCGCCGTGTGGGTGCGCCCCGGGGACCTGATGACGGCGCCCGTGGTCGTGCCGATCGCGTTCGCCGTGGGGCTGCTGCCGGTGGCCGAGGGCGGCGGGAGCAGGCTGATGGGGCTGGTGACGGCGCTCGCGACGCAGGCCGGGTGGCTGTACGGCGGGACGCTCGTCGCCGGGCTGATCGTGATCGTCCGCCGGATCCGGCTGGTGCGGCGCAGGAGGGCGGCAGCGGCAGCCGGGGGACGTCCGGCGATGTGACCCGTGCCCGGACCGGCTCCGGCGATGTGACCCGTGCCCGGACCGGCTCCGGCGATGTGGCCGTGCCCGGACGGCGCCCGGCAGCGGGGCCTCCTGCCGTACGACTGGCGTCCCCGCCCCCGCCGGTCCTAATGCCCCGCCGCCCGCATCGCCGCTCCCACGATGCCCGCGTTGTTCTGCAGCTGCGCCGGGACGATCTGGGCCTTGATGCCCTCGATGTGGGGCAGGAACTTGTGGGCCTTGCGGCTGACGCCGCCGCCGATGATGAACAGCTCCGGCGAGAACAGCATCTCCACGTGCGCGAGGTACGGGCGCACCCGGTGCGCGGCCCAGTGCTCCCACGTCATGTCGTGGTCCTCGCGCGCCTTGCTGGAGGCGCGCTTCTCCGCGTCGTGCCCGTCCAGCTCCAGGTGGCCCAGCTCCGTGTTCGGCACGAGGACGCCGTCGGCGAAGAGCGCGCTGCCGATGCCCGTGCCGAACGTCAGCAGGATCACCGTGCCCCGGCGGCCGCGTCCGGCGCCGAAGTGCATCTCGGCGACGCCCGCCGCGTCGGCGTCGTTCAGCACCGTCACCGGCAGCCCGCCCAGCCGCTCGCCGAGCAGCGCACGCGCGTCCGTGTCGATCCAGCTGTCGTCGACGTTCGCCGCCGTGCGGATCATGGCTCCGTCGGTCACCACGCCCGGGAACGTGACCCCGACGGGTCCGGTCCAGCCGAAGTGGTCGACGACCTGCTTGACGCCGTCGGCCACTCCGTCGGGCGTGGCCGGGTGCGGGGTGAGGACCTTGTGGCGCTCCTGCGCCAGGTCGCCCTTGTCCAGGTCCACCGGGGCACCCTTGATCCCGGAACCGCCGATGTCCACGCCGAAGATCTGCATGGCCCTACGTTACGACGTGGGACTGATCGGTCACAGACCGGACGGCGTGCCCGCCCGGCCCGTCCACGACGGCTCCCCGATCCCTTCGCACCGTCCGCGCGAAGGGTCCGCGATCACTGCGCGGAACGTTCACCGGCCGCGGTGCCGCCGCGCTCGGCGACCAGCGCGGCCGCCTCCTCGCGCAGGTCGCGGCGGAGCTCCTTGGGCAGGGAGAACGTGATGGACTCCTCGGCCGCCTTGACGATCTCGACGTCCTCGAAGCCGCGCTGGGAGAGCCACTCCAGGACCTGCTCGACCAGCACCTCGGGGACGGACGCGCCCGAGGTGACGCCGACGGTGGAGACGCCCTCCAGCCAGGCCTCGTCGATCTCGTCGGCGAAGTCCACGAGGTAGGCGGCGCGGGCACCGGCGATCTTGGCGACCTCGACCAGGCGCTTGGAGTTGGAGGAGTTGCGCGAGCCGACCACGATCACCAGGTCGGACTCGGCGCCCATCTGCTTCACGGCCAGCTGGCGGTTCTGCGTGGCGTAGCAGATGTCGTCGCTGGGCGGGGAGACGAGCTGCGGGAACTTCTCCTTCAGGGCGTCGACGGTCTCCATGGTCTCGTCGACGGAGAGGGTGGTCTGCGAGAGCCAGACGACCTTGGACGGGTCGCGGACCTCCACCTTGGCGACGTCGCCGGGGCCGTCGACGAGCTGGATGTGGTCGGGGGCCTCGCCGGAGGTGCCGATGACCTCCTCGTGGCCCTCGTGGCCGATCAGGAGGATGTCGTAGTCCTCGTTGGCGAAGCGGACGGCTTCCTTGTGGACCTTGGTGACCAGCGGGCAGGTGGCGTCGATGGTGGCGAGCCTGCCGCGCTCGGCCTCCTCGTGGACGACGGGGGCCACGCCGTGGGCCGAGAACATCACGATGTTGCCCGGCGGCACCTCTTCCGTCTGCTCGACGAAGATCGCGCCCTTCTTCTCCAGGGTCTGCACGACGTACTTGTTGTGGACGATCTCGTGGCGGACGTAGACGGGAGCGCCGTACTGCTCCAGCGCTTTCTCTACGGCGATCACGGCGCGGTCCACGCCCGCGCAGTAGCCACGGGGGGCGGCGAGCAGGACACGGCGGCCAGGCGAAGCAGACATGCGTCCCATCGTAAGGCCGCGTTCGGCGGGTCAAAGATCGCGTCCGTGCGGAGTCCCCGGGAAGACTGACGAACGCGGGTGCGGCACGGGTGACGGGAGCGGAGGCGGGCCACGATGGCGGAGACGGGGACGGAGGCCCGCACGGCCGACGGGGAGCACGCGCTGCGGCGCACCCTGGGCTTCAGGGACCTGGTCGTCTACGGGCTGCTGTTCATCGCGCCGATGGCCCCGGTGGGCGTGTTCGGCACGCTGGACGCCAAGTCGCACGGGGCCGTGGCGCTGGTGTACGTCGTCGCGACGGTGGCGATGGCGTTCACCGCGTTCAGCTACGCCCAGATGGTCCGGGTCGTCCCGCAGGCGGGCTCGGTCTTCGCCTACGCGCGCGCCGGGCTCGGGAAGGGGGCCGGGTTCGTGGCGGGCTGGATGGCGATGCTGGACTACGTCCTGATCCCGGCGGTGGCGTACCTGTTCTGCGGGGTCGCCATGAACGCGCTGGTCCCCGAGGTGTCGCGGTGGGTCTGGACGGCGCTCGCGGTGGTCGTGACGACGCTGCTGAACCTGTGGGGCGTGCGGGCCGCGGCCCGGGTCGGCTTCCTGGTGCTGCTCCTGGAGGTCGTGGTCCTGGTCGTCTTCGTCGTGGCCGCGGTGGTGGTGCTGGTCCGTGACGGTGCCGAGCGGGGCTGGCTGTCGCCGCTGTCGGGGGACGGCTCGCAGGGCGCGTTCGCGGTGTCGGCGGTGCTCGGGGCGGTGTCGGTGGCGGTGCTGTCGTACCTGGGGTTCGACGCGATCGCCTCGTTCGCGGAGGAGGTCACCGGAGGCTCGGCGAAGGTCGCGCGGGCGCTGCTGTTCTGCCTGGCGCTGGCGGGTGTGCTGTTCGTGGCGCAGACGTACCTGGTGGCGCTGCTGGAGCCGGTGTCGTCGGCGCGGCTGGCGGCGGAGCCGGGGCGGCAGGGGTCGGCGTTCTACGACGCGGTGGACGCCTCGGTCGGCACCTGGCTGCACGACCTGGTGGCGGTGAGCAAGGCGATCGGCGCGGCGTTCGCGGCGCTGGCCGGACAGGCCGCCGCGGCCCGGCTGCTGTTCGCCATGGGCCGGGACCGGCGGCTGCCGCGCGCACTGTCCCGCACCAGTGCCGGGGTGCCGCGCGTGGCACTGCTGTGCGCGGCCGTGGTGACGCTGGTCGCGGCGGTGTGGGCGGCGCGCCGGGACGACGGGATGGACCAGTTGGTGTCGGTGGTCGACATCGGCGCGCTGACCGCGTTCACGCTGCTGCACGCGAGCGTGGTGGGCTGGTTCGCGGTCAGGCGCCGGGGCGGGCCCGTGAGCTGGTGGCGGCACATCCTGGTGCCGGTGCTGGGAGCGGCGATCACCGTCGCCGTGATCGTGGCGGCGTCGGGCACGGCCCAGGCGGTCGGCGCGGTGTGGCTGGCGGCCGGGCTGGTGGTGCTGCTGGTCCAGGAGCGCCGCAGGTCCGCGTCGCCTCCGGCGGTCTGACCCCCGGCGGCTGGTCGGCGTTGTCGGTGATGCCCACTACGCTCGCGGCATGGCTGTGAACACGACTCCGGAGTCCCCGCTGCCCGTCGGCGAGGTGTCGCGGCTCATCGGGGGGTGGATCGACCGGCTCGGAGCGGTGTGGGTCGAGGGGCAGATCACGCAGTTGTCGCGGCGGCCCGGTGCCGGCGTGGTGTTCCTGACGCTGCGGGACCCGTCGTACGACATCTCCGTCGGCGTCACCTGCTACCGGCAGGTGTTCGACGCCGTCGCGGACGTCGTGAGCGAGGGTGCCCGGGTCGTCGTCCTGGCGAAGCCCGAGTGGTACGCGCCGCGCGGGCAGCTGTCGCTGCGGGCCGCCGAGATACGGCCCGTCGGGGTCGGGGAGCTGCTGGCGCGGCTGGAGCAGCTGAAGAAGGCCCTCGCGCGCGAGGGGCTGTTCGCGCCGGAGCGGAAGAAGCCGCTGCCCTTCCTGCCGCAGCTGATCGGGCTGGTCTGCGGCCGGGCCTCGGCCGCGGAGCGGGACGTGCTGGAGAACGCCCGGCACCGCTGGCCCGCCGTCCGCTTCGAGGTGCGCAACGTCGCCGTGCAGGGCGTGCACGCCGTGCCGCAGGTCGTGCAGGCCGTGAAGGAACTCGACGCGCTGGACGACGTGGACGTGATCATCGTCGCGCGCGGCGGCGGCAGCGTCGAGGACCTGCTGCCGTTCTCCGACGAGCAGCTGGTCCGCACGGTCGCGCAGTGCCGTACGCCCGTGGTGTCGGCCATCGGCCACGAGCCGGACAATCCGCTGCTGGACCACGTCGCCGACCTGCGCGCCTCGACCCCGACCGACGCCGCCAAGAAGGTCGTGCCGGACGTCGGCGAGGAGTTCGAGCGCGTGCGGCTGCTGCGGGACCGGGCGCGGCGGTGCGTGGCGGCGCTGCTGGACCGGGAGGAGCGGGGCCTGGCGCACGCGCTCGCGCGGCCGTCGATACAGGACCCGCACCGGATGATCGACGAGCGGGCCGACCACGTCGCGGATCTGCTCGACCGCGGCCGCCGCTGTCTGCGGCACCAGCTGGACCGCGCCGACTCCGAGCTGACGCACACGCACGCGCGCGTGGTGGCCCTCTCGCCCGCCGCGACCCTGAAGCGCGGGTACGCCGTGCTGCAGAAGGCGGACGGGCACGCCGTCCGCGACCCCGGCGAGGTGGCGGCCGGGGAGGCCCTGCGCGCACGGGTCTCCGAGGGTGAGTTCTCCGTCCGAGTCGACGCATAGGGTGGGTGGATGACCAGCGAGGTGGAGCAGGCGCCGGGCACGGACGAGGCGCTCGGGTACGAACAGGCACGGGACGAGCTGATCGAGGTCGTCCGCCGTCTGGAGGCGGGCGGTACGACGCTGGAGGAGTCCCTGGCGCTCTGGGAGCGGGGCGAGGAGCTGGCCCGGGTGTGCCGGCGCTGGCTGGAGGGGGCACGGGCGCGGCTGGACGCGGCGCTGGCCGAGGAGGCCGCGGCGGACGAGGACGCCGAGTAGCCGCACCGGGGCGACGGGGACCGCGGCGTCACTGCGTCAGGGACGACAGCGACGACAGCGACGACAGCGACGACCACAGGGTGACTCACTGTGAAGTGGATCACCGCGCCCCAGATTTGATTGAATGTTGAACTTCATTGGCGTACTGTCGCGGACGTCAGCCGGTCCGGCACCCCGGACCCGACGTACACCCCGAGAAGGTTCCGTTCATGTCTCTCGTTCTTGACCCCGCAGCCCAGGACCTCCTGTTCCGCGAGGCCCGCACCGCCAGCACCTTCACCGACGAACCGGTGACGGACGAGCAGGTGCAGGCGATCTACGACCTGGTCAAGTACGGCCCGACCGCCTTCAACCAGACCCCGCTGCGCATCACCCTGGTCCGCTCCCCCGAGGCCCGCGAGCGCCTGGTCGCGCACATGGCCGAGGGCAACCGGGCCAAGACCGCGAGCGCCCCGCTGGTCGCGATCCTCTCCGCGGACAACGAGTTCCACGAGGAGCTGCCGCACCTGTTCCCGGCCTTCCCCCAGGCCAAGGACGCCTTCTTCGCCGAGCGCCCGGTGCGCGAGAGCGCGGCCGCGATGAACGCCTCCCTGCAGGCCGCGTACTTCATCGTCGGCGTCCGCGCCGCCGGCCTGGCCGCCGGCCCGATGACCGGCTTCGACTTCGAGGGCGTGCGCAAGGAGTTCCTGGACGACGACCACACCCCGCTGATGGTCGTCAACATCGGCCGCCCGGGCCCGGACGCCTGGTACCCGCGCTCCCCGCGCCTGGAGTTCGACCAGGTCGTCACGACCGTCTGAGCCGCGCCACCGTCCGAGCCACCGGCACCCCCCGGGTCACGGCACCCCCCGGGTCACGGATACGAGGAAGGCCCCCGGCGAGCCGCCGGGGGCCTTCCTCGTGCGCGTTCACTTCGTCCGCAGCGCCCGCGCCATCTCCGTCAGCCGCGCGAACGAGGCGGTGCCGGTCACGACCGTCGTCGAGCCCTTCGTGTCCTCCAGGACCAGCGCGTCGTACCGGCCGCCCTCCCAGCGGGTCCAGGTCCGGCCGTCGATCCGCTCGGTCTTCCCGGTCTCCCGCGCGCCCTGCGTCGCCTCGTCGAGGAAGACGGGACGGCGCTGAGTGGACTGCCGGACCGCCACGTACTCCCCCTCGGGATCGTGGAACCCGAGGTGCCAGGTGTCGAAGTCGTCGGCCTGGTAGCGGACGGAGGTGGCCTTCCACGCGCCGGGCAGGTTCTCGGGCGCGGCGACGGGGTACGGGGCGGCGCGGCGTGCCGTGAGCAGTTCGACCCGGTAGTCGACGCGCTTGAGGTCGGGCTCGGTGTCGTCGTGCGGGATGAAGAGGTAGATGACGCCCGCCACGAGGACGATGACCCCGAGGGAGAGGATCATGTCCCGCGCGGTCTTCTGCTTGCCGTTGGTGCCTGCCACGCCCCCTATCGTCGCAGGTCTGTGCTGCGCTCATCCGTGGGGGGCCCTGCTCATTTTGCGGGCTCGGAGATAGAGTCGGGCGACAAAGCCCTCATCCGGCCGTCGTCGTACAGAAAGGTGCGCTCCGATGACCGAGCATCATCACTTGCCGTCCGAACTCGATGTGCCCTCCGAGGCCCCCGACCGCAACCTCGCCCTGGAACTGGTCCGGGTGACCGAGGCGGCGGCGATGGCCGCGGGCCGCTGGGTCGGACGCGGTGACAAGAACGGCGCCGACGGCGCCGCGGTCCGCGCCATGCGGACCCTCGTCTCCACCGTCTCGATGAACGGCGTCGTCGTCATCGGCGAGGGCGAGAAGGACGAGGCCCCGATGCTGTTCAACGGGGAGCGGGTGGGTGACGGGACCGGGCCCGAGTGCGACATCGCCGTGGACCCCATCGACGGCACCACGCTGACCGCCAAGGGCATGACGAACGCCATCGCGGTGCTGGCGGCCGCCGAACGCGGGTCGATGTTCGACCCGTCCGCGGTCTTCTACATGGACAAGCTCGTCACCGGCCCCGAGGCGGCGGACTTCGTCGACATCAACGCACCGGTGTCGGTGAACATCCGGCGGGTCGCGAAGGCCAAGCGGTCCGCGCCCGAGGACGTCACCGTGGTGATCCTGGACCGGCCGCGGCACGAGGGCATCATCAAGGAGATCCGGGACACCGGGGCGCGCATCAAGCTGATCTCCGACGGTGACGTGGCCGGCTCGATCCTGGCCCTGCGGGAGGGCACCGGGGTCGATCTGCTGCTCGGCATCGGCGGCACGCCCGAGGGCATCATCTCGGCCTGCGCGGTCAAGTGCCTGGGCGGCACGATCCAGGGCAAGCTGTGGCCGAAGGACGACGAGGAGCGGCAGCGGGCGATCGACGCGGGCCACGACCTCGACCGGGTGCTGACGACCGAGGACCTGGTCACCGGCGAGAACGTGTTCTTCGTGGCGACCGGCATCACGGACGGCGAGCTGCTGCGGGGCGTCCGGTACCGGGCGGAGACGGCGACGACCGACTCGATCGTGATGCGGTCCCGCTCGGGCACGGTGCGCAGGATCGATTCGGAGCACCGGCTGTCCAAGCTGCGGGCGTACAGCGCGATCGACTTCGACAAGGGGAAGTAGCACGCCGCGCGCGGAAAGCGCGCGGAAAGAAGGGGCGTCCCCGGTGCGGTGGGGACGCCCCTTCTGCGCGCTGCTCGGCCGCTAGCCGGCGGCCGCTATCCGGTTCGCCGAGCGGGCCGCCTTCTTCAGTTCGAGGTCGCGGCGGCGGCGCCGGGCCAGGACCACGCGGCGCTCGGCCGCGGTGAGGCCGCCCCAGACGCCGTAGGGCTCGGGCTGGAGCAGGGCGTGCTCGCGGCACTCGACCATGACCGGACAGCGTGCGCAGACCCGCTTGGCCGCCTCCTCCCGGGAGAGCCGGGCGGCGGTGGGCTCCTTGGAGGGGGCGAAGAACAGGCCCGCCTCGTCGCGCCGGCACACCGCTTCGGTGTGCCACGGGGCGTCCTGGTCCCTGTCTCGCGCTGGCACCCGCGGGGCCGGAACGGCAGCTACCTGCAGGGACGAATGCGGCGGTTGCAGCACGGTCTACTCCTGACGACGGCTTCGCGAGCGAGAGACGATGCAGCAAGGCCTACCCGCTGTGCGCGCGCCTATGCACTGAGTTCCGAACCGCCACTTCCGGTTGGTTCGCGACCGTCAATGCCCCAGGTGTTTGCGCAAACTCCGGTCCACCTTGCGGTGCACCCGGTCCAGGATGTCCGCGACGATCTTGCCGCGCCTGGCTCGCGCCTCGACGCTGCCCAGGACGGCCCAGCCGTCGACGTAGACGATGGGGGCCTCCGGGTCGCCCGAGTCCAGGGTGGCGACCTCGAAGCTGCCGAGGACGCCGCCGCCCATGCCGCGCAGTGACACGTTCTCCGGGACGCGGATGTCGACGCTGCCGAAGATCGCGAACGACTTGACCACGACCTGCTGGTGGTCGTAGAGCGCCTCGCTGAGGTCGATCTCGACGCTGCCGAAGATCGCGTAGGCGTGGATCCGGCGGCCCGCGCGCCAGCGCCCCTTGCGGACGGCGCTGCTGAAGACCGCGACCACGTTGTCGTCCGGCTCGACCGGGATGGCGCCTGCCGTGGGGCGGTGCGGGGCCGGGGCGTGCGCGGGGCCGGGGCGGAGGCCGTGGGCGGCGGGCAGGTCCCGGATGAAGACCTCCAGTTCGCCCACCGTCTTGGCGCGCAGCACCCCCTCGACGCGCTCGGCGTGCTCGTCGGCGGTGAGACGGCCCTCGGCGAGAGCGTCGTGCAGGATGTCGGCGACCCGGTCGCGTTCGGCGTCGGAGGCGCGCAACTCGGCGTCGGCGGGGCCGGCCTGCGGGTGAGGGTCCTGCTTCTGAAGGTCCACGGCAGCAGCGTACCCACACACGATAGATCGCGACACCCCTCCGGCCGTGTTCCTGCCGGGCGCGTAGGTGACGAACTGAGCCTTACCTCACAAGCTCGCCGTCAGCGGCAGGTCCTACGCTGGAGGGCGCTCGCCAAAGGGGGCGAGCCGCCGTCCGCAGAGTGAGGAATGGGCTGAGATGCCTGAGTTCGCGTACACCGATCTGCTCCCCCAGGGAGAGGACACCACCCCGTACCGGCTGGTGACCTCCGAGGGCGTCTCCACGGTCGAGGGGCCGGACGGGCGGACCTTCCTGCAGGTGGAGCCGGAGGCGCTGCGCAAGCTCGCCGAGGAGGCCATCCACGACATCCAGCACTACCTGCGCCCGGCCCATCTCGCGCAGCTGCGCCGGATCATCGACGACCCCGAGGCGTCGGCCAACGACAAGTTCGTGGCGCTGGACCTGCTGAAGAACGCCAACATCGCGGCGGCCGGCGTGCTCCCCATGTGCCAGGACACCGGCACGGCGATCGTGATGGGCAAGCGCGGGCAGAACGTGCTGACGCGCGGCCGTGACGAGGAGGCCCTCAGCCGCGGCATCTACGACGCGTACCAGAACCTGAACCTGCGCTACTCGCAGATGGCCCCGCTCACCATGTGGGAGGAGAAGAACACCGGCTCCAACCTCCCCGCGCAGATCGAGCTGTACGCGACCGACGGCGGCGCCTACAAGTTCCTCTTCATGGCCAAGGGCGGCGGCTCGGCCAACAAGTCGTTCCTGTACCAGGAGACGAAGGCCGTGCTGAACGAGTCCTCCATGATGAGGTTCCTGGAGGAGAAGATCCGTTCGCTGGGCACCGCCGCCTGCCCGCCGTACCACCTGGCGATCGTGGTCGGCGGCACGAGCGCCGAGTACGCGCTGAAGACGGCGAAGTACGCCTCCGCGCACTACCTGGACGAGATCCCGGCCGAGGGTTCCGAGCTCGGGCACGGCTTCCGGGACAAGGAGCTGGAGCAGAAGGTCTTCGAACTGACGCAGAGGATCGGCATCGGCGCGCAGTTCGGCGGCAAGTACTTCTGCCACGACGTGCGCGTGGTGCGCCTGCCCCGGCACGGCGCGTCCTGCCCGGTCGCCATCGCCGTCTCCTGCTCCGCGGACCGCCAGGCCGTCGCGAAGATCACCGCTGAGGGCGTCTTCCTGGAGCAGCTGGAGACGGACCCGGCGCGCTTCCTGCCGGAGACCACCGACGAGCAGCTCGACGACAGCGGCGACGTCGTGAAGATCGACCTCAACCAGCCGATGGAGACGATCCTCGCCGAGCTCACCAAGTACCCGGTGAAGACCCGCCTGTCCCTGACCGGTCCCCTGGTCGTGGCGCGCGACATCGCGCACGCCAAGATCAAGGAGCGGCTGGACGCGGGCGAGGAGATGCCGCAGTACCTGAAGGACCACCCGGTGTACTACGCCGGCCCCGCCAAGACGCCCGAGGGCTACGCTTCGGGCTCGTTCGGCCCGACCACGGCCGGCCGCATGGACTCCTACGTGGAGCAGTTCCAGGCGGCGGGCGGCTCCAAGGTGATGCTCGCCAAGGGCAACCGCAGCAAGCAGGTCACCGACGCGTGCCACGCCCACGGCGGCTTCTACCTCGGTTCCATCGGCGGCCCGGCCGCGCGCCTGGCCCAGGACTGCATCAAGAAGGTCGAGGTCGTCGAGTACGAGGAGCTCGGCATGGAGGCGGTCTGGAAGATCGAGGTCGAGGACTTCCCGGCGTTCATCGTCGTGGACGACAAGGGCAACGACTTCTTCCAGGACCCGGCCCCGGCGCCGACGTTCACGTCCATTCCGGTACGCGGTCCCGGACTCGCCTGAGAAGGACGGTGACGAATCGCCTCCACGGGGAACAGTGGTCGCGGCGCTGACGCTGTGACACGTGGAGGTGATCGTCGATGACCGACGAGCAGGACAGGACCGAGTACCGCACCGAGCACGACTCCATGGGCGAGGTGCGGGTGCCGGTCCACGCCAAGTGGCGGGCCCAGACCCAGCGGGCCGTGGAGAACTTCCCCGTCTCCGGGCAGCGCATCGAGCGCGCCCACATCGAGGCCCTCGCCCGGATCAAGGGCGCGGCGGCCAAGGTCAACGCCGAGCTGGGGGTCCTGGACGAGGACGTCGCCGAGGCGATCCGGGACGCGGCCGGGGAGGTCGCCGAGGGCCGGTGGGACGAGCACTTTCCCGTCGACGTGTTCCAGACGGGGTCCGGGACCTCGTCCAACATGAACACCAACGAGGTCATCGCCACCCTGGCCAGTGAGCGGCTCGGACGCCCCGTGCACCCGAACGACCACGTCAACGCCTCCCAGTCGTCCAACGACGTCTTCCCCTCCGCCATCCACATCGCCGCCACCGCCGCCGTGACGCGGGACCTGATCCCGGCGCTGGAGCAGCTCGCCGCCTCCCTGGAGCGCAAGGCCGAGGAGTTCGCCGACGTCGTGAAGTCGGGGCGGACCCACCTGATGGACGCCACGCCCGTGACGCTGGGGCAGGAGTTCGGCGGGTACGCCGCCCAGGTGCGCTACGGGGTCGAGCGGCTGCACGCCTCCCTCCCCCGGCTCGCCGAACTGCCCCTCGGCGGCACGGCCGTCGGCACCGGCATCAACACCCCGCCCGGGTTCTCCGCCGCCGTCATCGAGGAGGTCGCCCGCACCACCGGGCTGCCGCTGACCGAGGCGCGGGACCACTTCGAGGCCCAGGGCGCCCGGGACGGCATCGTCGAGACCAGCGGACAGCTGCGGACCATCGCCGTCGGACTGACGAAGATCGCCAACGATCTGCGCTGGATGGCCTCCGGGCCGCGCACCGGCCTCGCCGAGATCGCCCTGCCCGACCTCCAGCCCGGCTCCTCGATCATGCCGGGCAAGGTGAACCCGGTCATCCCCGAGGCCGTCCTCATGGTCGCCGCCCAGGTCATGGGCAACGACACCACCGTCGCCACCGCCGGCGCCGCGGGCAACTTCGAGCTCAACGTGATGCTGCCGGTCATCGCGAAGAACGTGCTGGAGTCGATCCGGCTGCTCGCCAACGTCTCCCGGCTGCTCGCCGACCGGACCGTGGACGGCATCACCGCCAACCGCGAGCGGGCGCGGGAGTACGCCGAGTCCTCGCCCTCGGTCGTCACACCGCTCAACAAGTACATCGGCTACGAGGAGGCCGCGAAGGTCGCCAAGAAGGCCCTGGCCGAGCGGAAGACGATCCGTCAGGCCGTGCTGGACGGCGGGTACGTGGAGCGCGGGGACCTGACCCTGGAGCAGCTCGACGAGGCCCTGGACGTCCTGCGGATGACGCACCCGTGACGACAGGTGACGGACGTACGCCCGGCGCGTGAACCGTGACACGCGCCGCAGCGTCGTATGCCTGTGGCACCTAATATCTGTCCATGGCGGAGGGCGGAGCGGTGAGACGCGTGGCAAAGGGCGGTGCGAGGGGCTACTGGGCGCCCGGCAGCCGGATCCTGTGGCGGTACCGGGAGAACGGCGGCGCGCGCATCCACATCGCCCGCCCGGTCACCGTCGTCCGGGACGACGCGGACGTGCTCGCCGTGTGGCTGGCGCCCGGCACGGAGTGCGTGAGGCCCGTGCTGGCCGACGGCACCCCGGTGCACCAGGAGCCGCTGGAGTCGCGCTACACCAAGCCGCGGACCGTGCAGCGCGACCGGTGGTTCGGCACGGGCGTGCTGAAGCTCGCCCGGCCCGGCGAGCCCTGGTCGGTCTGGCTGTTCTGGGAGCCGGGCTGGCAGTTCAAGAACTGGTACGTGAACCTGGAGGAGCCGCTGGCCCGTTGGGAGGGCGGCGTCGACTCGGAGGACCATTTCCTGGACATCTCCGTCCATCCCGACCGCAGTTGGCACTGGCGTGACGAGGACGAGTTCGCCCAGGCCCGGCGGGACGGGCTGATGGACGACCAACAGGCGGAAAAGGTACGGACGGCGGGGCACGCCGCGGTGGCGGTGATCCGCGCCTGGGGGCCGCCGTTCTCGGAAGGCTGGCAGCACTGGCGCCCGGATCCCTCCTGGGAGGTACCGTCACTGCCGGAGGACTGGGATCGTACGCCCGCGCACGTGTCCTCATGAGACCCTTGATGCGCCCCCGGGCAAGAAACGTAGGATCGTCCTCCGCAAGGGCGCGCGGCAGACAACTACCGGAGCACGCGCAGGGCTTGACCGATCGTCACCGAGGGGCGGCAGGACGTGAGCGAGGGGTACGAGGGCAACACCGGCAGGGCCTGCGCCGCGGGCTCCACGGGCCGCCGACGGCCCGCCGGTGGCACAGGAACAACCTCTGACCACGCGGGAATTCCGTTCCTGGGGCACGTATTCCGGGTATCGGAGTTTCGGCGGGACCAGCTGCACACCTGGCGTGCAGCCCCGGACGGATGGATGCGACACGCGTGACGGAGCAGCCGACCTCCTTCGAACGCCCCCAGCCGGGCGTCGACCCCGCGGACCCCCGCGGGGCGCTCGTGCATACCTCGGCACCGGCGCGTGCGCCCGGCGCCGGGGCCTTACCGGTCCAGGGCCGCTGCGGCGGCGACGTCACCGTTCCGGTCACGACGGCCCACACTCCGCCGGGCACGTCTCAGCCGGACACCTCCACGCCGTTCGGCAAGGGCAAGGACACCGTGAGCGACCCCGCCTCCGAGCACTCCCAGCCGGGTGCCGAGCAGACCGCCGAGCGCGACACCCCCCGGCCGCGTCCCGCCCCCGAGGGTATTCCGCTCCAGCCGGCCGACGAACAGGACCGGCAGGCCGCGACCGCCGAGGGGCCGGAGCGGCGCACCGGCCAGAGCCTGCCGCCCGGCCGGCCCACGCCCATGCGGCGGGACGGCGACCGGCTGCGGTTCGTCGGGGCCGCCACGCGGCGGATCGCCCGCGGCATCGACCTCGACGAGATCGTGATGGGGCTGTGCCGGGCGACCGTGCCGACCTTCTCCGACGCGATCCTCGTCTACCTGCGCGACCCGCTGCCCGTCGGCGACGAGCGCCCCACCGGCCCGCTGGTGCTGCGGCTGCGCCGCACCGACCGGATACCGGCCGAGCGCGACACGGAGAACGGCTTCCTGCCGGCCGCCCAGCCCGAGCCGAACGAGCTGGACTCGGTCGGTGCCGAGCTGTGCGAGGTCCGGCCCGGCAGCGCGCTCGCCGAGGTGCTGCGCGGGGTGCGCCCGGTGTTCACCGACGCCCCCGCCGCCCATGCCGCGCTGCCGGAACTGCTCGGCGAGGGAGGCGAGTTCGCCGTACCGGGCGGGCAGCGCGCGATCCTCGCGCCGCTGCGCGGCCGGCGCCGGGTGATCGGCGCCGCCCTGTTCCTGCGCCGCCCCGAGCGCATCGCCTTCGAACCGGACGACCTGCTGGTGGCCGCCCAGCTCGCCACGCACAGCGCCCTCGGCATCGACAAGGCGGTGCTGTACGGCCGCGAGGCCTACATCGCGGACGAGCTGCAGCGCACCATGCTGCCCGAGACGCTGCCCCGCCCGACGGGCGTGCGGCTCGCCTCGCGCTACCTGCCCGCGGCGGAGACCGCCCGGGTCGGCGGTGACTGGTACGACGCGATCCCGCTGCCCGGCAGCCGCGTCGCCCTGGTCGTCGGTGACGTCATGGGCCACTCCATGACGTCGGCCGCCATCATGGGCCAGCTGCGCACCACGGCCCAGACGCTCGCCGGCCTCGACCTGCCGCCGCAGGAGGTCCTGCACCACCTCGACGAACAGGCCCAGCGCCTGGGCGTGGACCGCATGGCGACCTGCCTGTACGCCGTCTACGACCCGGTATCGCACCGCATCACCATCGCCAACGCCGGTCATCCGCCGCCCGTCCTGCTCCACCTGGGCGGCCGTGCCGAGGTGCTGCGCGTCCCGGCCGGCGCGCCCATCGGGGTCGGCGGCGTCGACTTCGAGGCGGTGGAGCTGGACGCGCCCGCCGGGGCGACGCTGCTGCTGTACACCGACGGCCTGGTCGAGTCGCGCCTGCGCGACGTGTGGACCGGCATCGAGCAGCTGCGGGAGAAGCTCGCCGCGACCGCGCAGCTCACCGGCCCCGACCACCCGCCGCCCCTGGAGGCGCTGTGCGACGAGGTGCTCGACATGCTCGGCCCGGGCGACCGGGACGACGACATCGCGCTGCTCGCCGCCCGCTTCGACGGGATCGCGCCCAGTGACGTGGCGTACTGGTTCCTGGAGCCGGAGGACGCCGCTCCCGGCCGGGCCCGCCGGCTGGCCCGGCGCGCGTTGCAGCGCTGGGGCCTGGAGGAGCTCAGCGACTCGGTGGAGCTGCTGGTCAGCGAGGTGGTGACGAACGCCGTGCGGTACGCGTCCCGGCCGGTGACCCTGCGGCTGCTGCGCACGGACGTGCTGCGCTGCGAAGTAGGCGACGACGTCCCGCAGCTGCCGCGGCTGCGCCAGGCCCGGGCCACCGACGAGGGCGGGCGGGGCCTGTACCTGGTGAACCGGCTGGCCCGGCGATGGGGTGCGACCCGGCTCAGCACGGGCAAGGTGGTGTGGTTCGAGCTCAACCGCGGCTGAACCGCCGACAAAACGAGCGAAGGGCGCCCGGTGTGCACCGGGCGCCCTTCGTCGTGCCCTACTCGTCGTCCGGCTTGATCGGATCGAGCGGACCGCCGCCGTCCTCCGGCGGGGTCGTCTGCGGGGCGCTCGGTGAGGTGGAGGTGGGCGGGGACGACGACGGCTGCGTCGGCGGGGTCGTGGACGGCTCCTGCGTGGTCGGCGGCGGGGACGACGACGGCGCCTCGGTGGTCGGCTCCCGCGTCGGCTCCTGGGTGGGCGACTGCGACGGCGTCGGCGTCCACGTCGGCTCGACGGCCGCGCCCTGCCGCGTCTCCAGGTCGAACCTGCTGACGCCGTCCATCACGCCGAAGGTGTACGCCGCCCAGATCTGCGCGGGGAAGCCGCCGCCGTTGACCCGGGGCTGGCCGCCCGCCTTGTACATCGGCACTTGGGCGTGGGTCTTGGCGTCCTCGCCGAACAGGCCCACCGAGGTGACCAGCTTCGGTGTGTAGCCGATGAACCAGGCCGACTTGTTGTTGTCGGACGTGCCGGTCTTGCCGGCGACCTGCTGGCCGTCGCGCAGCGGGTTGTCGCGCACGGACGCCCGGGCGGTGCCGTCGTCGACCACGCCGGTCAGCACCGAGGTCACCGAGTCGGCGGCCTCGCGGCTGATGACCTGGTCGCCGACCGGGTCGGGCATGGTCACGGTCCTGTTCAGGTGCTCGGCCGACTTCACGAGGGCCGGGGTGACCTTCTTGCCGTGGTTGTCGAGGGTCGCGTAGACCCCGGCCATCTCCAGCGGGCTCGCGCCCATGCTGCCGAGGGTCTGCGCGGGCACGGCCTCCATGTTCTCGGTGTCCATGCCGAGCTTGCCGGCCACCTTCACGACCTCGGACATGCCGACGTCGACGCCCATCTGCGCGAAGACGGAGTTGACGGACTTGTTCATGGCCGTCTGCACGGAGATCGGGCCGTAGTCCGCGTCGTCCTCGTTCTCGGGGGCGAAGCCGACCTTCCTGCCGTTGTCGACGACCGGGCGCTTGCTCGTGCCGTCGTAGATCGTGTCGGCGGTGATGGGCTTGCCGTCCTGCGTCCTGGCCCGCTCCTCCAGGGCCGCGGCCAGGATGACCGGCTTGAACGTGGAGGCGGGCTGGTAGTCGGAGCGGGTGGCGTTGTTGGTGTAGTGCTTGAAGTAGTCCTCACCGCCGTACATCGCGACCACCGCGCCGGTCTTCGGGTTGACGGACACCGCTCCGGCCTGGACGTCCCCGTCGACCTTGCGCTTGTCGGGGTCGAGCTTGCTGGTGAGCTGCCGGCGGACGGACTTCTCGAGTGCCGCCTGCTTCTTCTTCTCGATGTTCAGCGTGAGGGTCCAGCCGCCGGCGTTGACCATGGCCTCGGCCTCCTTCGCGCTGCCGGCCGCTCCGTCCGCGACGAGCTGCCTCTCCAGGGCGGCGTTGGCCGCGTTGACGAGGTAGCCCTTCTGGCCCTCCATGCCGGGGGCGGGCTTGGGGTCCTTCGGCACCGGGAACTCCATCCCGGACCGCTCGGACCGGCTGAGCCAGCCCTCCTCGACCATGTTGTCCAGGACGTAGTTCCAGCGCGCCTTCACCAGCTTCTTACCGGTCTCCGAGGCGACGGCCCAGTCGTACTGGCTGGGGGCCTGGAGCAGCGCGGCGAGGTAGGCGCCCTGCGCGACGGTGAGCTTCTCGGCGTCGGTGCGGTAGTAGGCCTGGGCGGCGGCCTGGATGCCGTAGGCGTTGCGGCCGTAGTAACTGGTGTTGATGTAGCCGGCGAGGATGTAGTCCTTGGACTTCTCCCGGTCCAGCTTCAGGGAGATGACCAGTTCCTTCAGCTTGCGCGAGACGGTCTGTTCCTGCGTGAGGTAGTAGTTCTTGACGTACTGCTGCGTGATCGTCGAACCGCCCTGCGCGCCGCGCCCGGCCAGGGTGTTGAACAGGCCGCGGGCGGTGCCCTTGAGGTCGACGCCGGCGTCCTTGTAGAAGGTCTTGTTCTCCGCGGCGACGAAGGTGAGACGGACCTCCTTGGGGACCCGGGCCAGGTCGACGACCTCGCGGTTGACCTTGCCGTCGCGGGCCATGATGGTGCCGTCGCTGTACTTGTAGATGTTGCTCTGCCGCTTGGCGTCGGCGTTCCCCTCGGGGATGTCGATCACCATGTACAGCACGATGAAGGCGCCCATTCCGAGCAGGCACAGGCCGAGGAAGGTGCCGAGGATCTTCTTCCAGGTGAAGAGCCTGCGTATGCCGCTCTTCCCGGCCGCGCCCGACGAACGGCGGCGCTTGGGTGCCGCCCGGCGCCCACCGCGCTGTCGGGCGCGTCTCTCATCCGCTCGTCCCATGGGTCCGATCCGCTCCGCTTCGTTCATGTGTGCTCACGTGTCACACAGGGTCGCCGCTCAGGTCAGCTCAGAAAGCTAACACCGGGAGATAAGAGAAAGGGCTGCCGATCCGGGTCTTTGCGGACGTGACAATCAGCACCCATCCCACCGGAACCGACGTACGTGACACGTGTGAGGTTGCCACGACGGGGTAAAGTGATATCACTTAGCTATTTGGAAGCTAAGCTTGCGTTGTTCCGCAGAGAACCGGGGGATCACCCATGACCACACACGACGCGCAGGTCACACCCGATGTGCCGGAGATGCCGGCGCCCCGCGTCCGGGAGTTCGCCGCGCACAGCATCGGCGGCGGGCTCGCCCTGCTGCTCGGCCTGCTCGGGCTGCTGGCCGGCGCCGGACTGATCGCGGCGGCCACGACGGTGTCCGCGACCGGCGCCAAGGCCGGCCTGATCGTCGCCGGCATCCTGGTCGCGCTCGCGGCGTTCCTCGCCATGTGCGGGCTGAACATGGTGGCGCCGGGCGAGGCCCGGGTCGTCCAGCTCTTCGGCCGGTACCGGGGGACGATCCGGCAGGACGGCCTGCGCTGGGTGAACCCCTTCACCTCCCGCACGAAGATCTCCACCCGCGTCCGCAACCACGAGACGGCCGTGCTGAAGGTCAACGACGCCTACGGCAACCCCATCGAGCTCGCCGCGGTCGTGGTCTGGCGCGTCGAGGACACCGCGCAGGCGACGTTCGAGGTGGACGACTACATCGAGTTCGTCTCCACGCAGACCGAGGCGGCCGTGCGGCACATCGCCATCGAGTACCCCTACGACGCCCACGAGGAGGACGGCCTGTCGCTGCGCGGCAACGCCGAGGAGATCACCGAGAAGCTCGCGGTCGAACTGCACGCGCGCGTGGAGGCGGCCGGCGTGCAGATCATCGAGTCGCGCTTCACGCACCTCGCCTACGCACCCGAGATCGCCTCGGCGATGCTCCAGCGGCAGCAGGCCGGAGCGGTGGTCGCCGCCCGGCGGCAGATCGTGGAAGGCGCCGTGGGCATGGTCGAGTCGGCGCTCGCCCGGATCACCGAGCAGGACCTCGTCACGCTCGACGAGGAGCGCAAGGCCGCCATGGTCTCCAACCTCATGGTGGTGCTGTGCGGCGACCGGGCCCCGCAGCCGGTCCTCAACGCCGGGACGCTCTACCAGTGACGGCTCCTTCCGAGGGTTCCGCACCCCGGCGGCGGCCGCCGCGGCAGCGCAAGCAGGTGCTGCTGCGGCTGGACCCCGCGGTGTACGAGGCGCTGGCCCGGTGGGCCGGGGACGAGCTGCGGTCGGCGAACGCCCAGATCGAGTTCCTGCTGCGCAGGGCCCTGGCCGAGGCGGGGCGGCTGCCGCGGGACGCCGGCCCGCTGCCCCGGCGGGGCCGGCCGCCCGGCTCCGGGAGCGGTTCCGGCTCCGAGCCCCCGCCGGACTGAGCAGCTCAGGGGCTGTTGCGGAACCGTGACAACATCCCCCGACCTGCGCTCCCCCACACCCCGCCATGATCTGCACACGCGACGTATACATGCCGCGTATACACACCGTGTACAGTCCTCGGCATGTCCATCGGTCACACTCTCCTGGGGCTCCTTGAGTCCGGCCCGCGGCACGGTTACGACCTGAAGCGGGCCTTCGACGAGAAGTTCGGTCACGACCGGCCGCTCCACTACGGCCAGGTCTACTCGACGATGTCCCGGCTGCTGAAGAACGGGCTCGTCCAGGTCGACGGCATCGAGGCGGGCGGCGGTCCCGAGCGCAAGCGGTACGCCATCACCGAGGCCGGCGTCACCGACGTCGAGCGCTGGCTCGCGACGCCGGAGAAGCCGGAGCCGTACCTGCAGTCGACCCTCTACACCAAGGTCGTCCTCGCGCTGCTCACCCACCGCGAGGCCGCCGACATCCTCGACACCCAGCGCTCGGAGCACCTGCGCAGCATGCGCATCCTCACCGACCGCAAGCGCAAGGGCGATCTCGCCGACCAGCTCATCTGCGACCACGCGCTGTTCCACCTGGAGGCGGACCTGCGCTGGCTGGAGCTGACCGCGGCGCGCCTGGACAAGCTCCGCGAGGCGGTGACCCGATGACGATCCCCGCCGGTTCGCTGCTCACCGCCCAGGACCTGCGCAAGGCGTACGGGCCGACCACCGCGCTCGACGGTGCCGAGTTCTCCATCCACCCGGGCGAGGTCGTCGCCGTGATGGGCCCGTCCGGGTCCGGCAAGTCGACCCTGCTGCACTGCCTCGCCGGGATCGTCACGCCCGACTCGGGCTCGATCACGTACGACGGGCGCGAGGTCAGCTCGATGAGCGATGCCGAGCGCAGCGCGCTGCGGCGCTCGGAGTTCGGGTTCGTGTTCCAGTTCGGCCAGCTCGTGCCGGAACTGACCTGCGTGGAGAACGTGGCCCTGCCGCTGCGGCTGAACGGCTCGTCCCGCAAGGAGGCCGAGCGGGCCGCCCTCGCGTGGATGGAGCGGCTCGAGGTGGACGACCTGCGCGGCAAGCGCCCCGGCGAGGTCTCCGGCGGCCAGGGGCAGCGGGTCGCCGTCGCCCGGGCCCTGGTGACCAACCCCCGGGTCGTCTTCGCCGACGAGCCGACCGGCGCGCTCGACTCCTTCAACGGCGAGCGCGTGATGGAACTGCTCACGGACGCCGCCCGGTCGGCCAGCACGGCCGTGGTGCTTGTCACGCACGAGGCCCGGGTGGCCGCGTACTCCGACCGCGAGATCGTCGTACGGGACGGCAAGTCGCGGGACATGGAGCGCGTCGTATGAGCCTCCGGCCGTGGGTGCGGGACCTGGGCATGGGCGGGCGGTTCGCCGTCGCGGGCGGGCGCGAGGGGTGGACGCGGGCGCTGCTGACGGCCGTCGGCGTCGGGCTGGGCGTGGCGCTGCTGCTGCTCACCACCGCCCTGCCGAACGCGCTGGCCGAACGCGACCGGCGCGAGGAGGCCCGCAGCGACCACACCTTCAGCCAGCAGAAGATCCCGAAGGCCGACGACACCCTGGTCGTGCTGGACGCGGACACCATGTTCCACGACCGGGACGTGCGCGGGCGCCTGCTGGAGCCGGAAGGCCCCGAAGCCCCGCTGCCGCCGGGCCTCTCGGCGTTCCCCGCCGACGGCGACATGGTCGTCTCGCCCGCGCTGAAGGAGGTGCTGGCGTCCGACGACGGGAAGCTGCTGCGGGAGCGGCTGCCCTACCGGATCACCGGCACCATCGGCGAGCAGGGGCTCATCGGCTCCCAGGAACTGGCCTACTTCGCGGGCGGCAAGGGGCTGGCCGACCGGCTCGGCTCCTCCACCGCGGGCGCGCGCATCGACAGCTTCGGCAACCCGGACCTGGGGGCGTCCGAACCCTGGGACCCGGTGCTGCTCCTGCTGGTCCTGGTCGTCTTCGTGGTGCTGCTGATGCCGGTCGCCGTGTTCATCGCGGCCGCCGTGCGGTTCGGCGGCGAGCGGCGCGACCGCCGGCTCGCGGCGCTGCGGCTGGTGGGCTCCGACAGCCGCATGACCCGGCGGATCGCCGCCGGTGAGGCACTGGCCGGGTCCGTGCTGGGGCTCGTGTTCGGCACCGGGTTCTTCCTGCTCGGACGCGAACTGGCGGCCAGCTTCGAGGTGTTCCACGTCAGTGTCTTCCCGAGCTATCTGAACCCCTCTCCCCTGCTGGCCGCGCTGGTGGTGCTGGCGGTGCCGACGGCCGCCGTGCTGGTGACCCTGTTCGCACTGCGCGGGGTGGTCATCGAGCCGCTCGGTGTGGTGCGCACGGCCAGGCCCGCGCGGCGGAGGCTGTGGTGGCGGCTGCTGCTGCCGCTGGGCGGGCTAGCGATGCTCGCCCCGATGATCGGGCAGGGCGAGGACGGGGGGACCTTCAACCAGTACCTGGTGGTCGGCGGTGTGATGCTGCTGCTCGTCGGCGTCACGGCCCTGCTGCCCTGGGTCGTCGAGACGGTCGTGTCCCGGCTCGGTGCGGGCGGCGTCGCCTGGCAGCTGGCCGTGCGCCGGTTGCAGTTGAGCAGCGGCGCGGCGGCCCGCATGGTCAACGGCATCGCGGTGGCGGTGGCCGGTGCGATCGCGCTGCAGATGCTGTTCGCCGGTGTGGAGGGCAACTACACCACCGCGTCGCAGTACGACGTGGCGCGCGCCCAGATGCAGGTGCGCGTGCCCGACCGCCTCGACGCCGCCTCCGCCGCCGAGAGGTTCCGCGAGACCAAGGGCGTCCGCAAGGTCACCGCGCTGTCGGAGACCTACCTCCGCGGCGGCGGCGCCGACGCGGAGTCCATCGTCCAGATCACCCTCGGCGACTGTGCCTCGCTGCGCGAGGTGGCCACCCTGCCCTCCTGCCGCGACGGTGACGTCTTCGCCGTCCGCGGTGCGGAGTACGACGCCGACACGATCAAGCTGGGCAAGCCGGGCAGGACGCTGTGGATGGACGAGGCGGACGCCGACCGGTCCGGGAAGCGGATCTCCTTCACCCTGCCGCGGGGCATCCGGCAGGCCGAGTCCCGCGAGGACCCGACCGGTACCGAACGCGGCGGCATCCTGATCACACCGGGCGCGGACTCCGTCGGGCTCGCCTCGCTCGCGCGCAAGGAGCTCTACCTGAGCCTGAGCCCCGACGAGCCCGACGCGTACGAGTACGTGCGCAACACGGCGGCGCGCATCGACCCCACGGTCGATCCCACGGTCTGGCACGCCGTCGAGCGCAACGAGCGCTACGCCAACATCCGCACCGGCCTGTTCGTCGGCGCCGCGGCCGTGCTGGCGCTGATCGGGGCGAGTCTGCTGGTCTCGCAGCTGGAGCAGTTGCGCGAACGCCGCAGGCTGCTGTCGGCCCTGGTCGCCTTCGGCACCCGGCGCCGCACCCTCGGCCTGTCGGTGCTGTGGCAGACGGCGATCCCCATCGGGCTGGGCCTGCTGCTGGCCGCGGCGGTGGGCATGGCCCTGGGCGCGGTCCTGCTGCGGATGGTGAACCTGTCCGTCCGGGTGGACTGGCCGAGCGTGCTGTCGATGACCGGGATCGGCGCGGGGGTCGTCCTGGTGGTGACACTGCTGAGCCTGCCACCACTGCTGAAACTGATGCGCCCGGACGGCCTCCGCACGGAGTAGACCCCCGACCTGCTCGACTCCGGCCGCCCCGGCCCGGGGCCCCGTGCACCGGGGTGCGACATGCCTCCCGGGCCGGGGCCTCGTACCGGGGCGGCTACGTCAGTCGTCCCGGGCCGGGGCCCCGCACCTTGGCGACTTCGCTCGCCCCGGGCCAAGGCCCCATGGACCGGGCTACTCAGGCTTCCCGGGCCAGGACACCGGACCAGGGCGACTTCGATCACCCCGGGCGAAGGCCCGTGCACCGGGCTGAGTGCGGCGTTCCGGGCCAGGGCACCGGGCACCGGGCACCGGGCACCGGGCACCGGGCACCGGGCAGCGTCACGCGTCCCGGGCCAGGAGCCCCTACCGGAGTGGCTTCGGACATCCCGGGCCAGGGTCGCGAGGACCGGGCTGCGTCAGTTTCCCCTGACCGGGGCCCCATACCGGGGCGACTTCAGACGTCCTGGGCGAAGGGCCCGTGCACCGGGCTACTTCAGGCTCCCGGGCCGGGGCCCGTACCGGGGCGGCTTCGGTCGCTCCAGGTCAAGGCCCCCGTGCACCGGGCTGCGTCAGGCGTCCCGGGCGGGGACCACGTGGACCGGAGCGGCGTCAGGCGTCCCGGGGCAGGGCCGCGTCACGCATCCCGGCCCGGGGCAGTGCCACGCCGCCCGGCCCGGCTCGGCGCCGGCCGTCTCAAGCGTCCCGCCGCCTCAAGGATCCCGAGCCAAGACAGGGCCGCACATCCCGGCCCGGGGCGGTGTCGGGCGTCCGGCCCGGGAGGCGTCACGCGCTCCGGGCCAGGGCACCGTCGGCCTAACCGGCCAGGGCACGCATGCCGGGCCGGGGCCGTGTCAAGCGTCCCGGTCCAGGACGCGTACGGGCAGTGGTCGCAGCGCCTCGCGCAGGGCGGTTGCCAGTTCCTCGTACTCCGCGCCGCGTACGGCCCCCGCCCGCATGGCCAGGGCGACCCGGCGGGAGGGGGCCGGGTCGGCGAAGTACCCGGTGAGGAGCTGGTTGCTGCGGGACGTCTCGACCTTGACGGCGGTGCGCGGCAGCAGGGTGACCCCGAGTCCGCCGGCCACCAGCTGCACCAGCGTGGACAGCCCGGCGGCGGTCGTGGTGACCGGCACGTCGTCGCGGCCGGCCTCCCGGCAGATGTCGAGGGCCTGGTCGCGCAGGCAGTGCCCCTCGTCCAGCAGGAGCAGGTTCAGCTCGCGCAGCGCCTCCCGCGGGATGCCCTCGCGGCCGCCGAGCCAGTGGTCGAGCGGCGTGACGAGCACGAAGTCCTCGTCGAAAAGGGGCAGTTCGACCACCCCCGGCACGCCCAGCGGTACGGCGAGCAGCAGCAGGTCGAGCCGCCCGGCGGCGAGGCCGTCGAGCAGGTTGGCGGTCTGCTCCTCGTGCACCTGCAGATCGAGGTGCGGGTACCGCTCGTGGACGAGCCGCAGCACGGTCGGCAGCAGATAGGGCGCCACCGTCGGGATCACCCCGAGCCGCAGCACGCCGGTGAAGGGCGCCCGGACCGCCTCGGCCTCCTCCATGAGCGCCTCGACCTCGCCCAGCACCGACTTGGCCCGCGCGGCGATCCGTTCACCCTCGGGCGAGAGCAGCACCTTGCGCGTCGTACGCTCGAGGAGCGTCACTCCGAGTGTCTCCTCCAGCGCCGAGACCGCGCCCGAGAGCGCGGGCTGGCTCATGCCGATCGCCCCGGCGGCGTCCCGGAAATGCAGGTGCTCGGCGACGGCCGCGAACGCCCGCAGCTGGGCCAGGCTCGGCTGCCTGCGCTTACTACCCACCGTCACTGATAACTACCTCCGATCAACCCGACCGAGTGTAGCTATTTCCGTAATCAATCGACGCTGTGCCAACATCAACACCGTCCAACCCATGGGAAACGCCCGCAATCCGGGAGTTTCTTCGCTGCAAGGAGAGCCTGTGCTCACTGTCGGTGACAAGTTCCCCGAGTTCGACCTGACCGCCTGCGTCTCGCTGGAGAAGGGCAAGGAGTTCCAGCAGATCAACCACAAGACCTACGAGGGTCAGTGGAAGGTCATCTTCGCGTGGCCCAAGGACTTCACCTTCGTGTGCCCGACCGAGATCGCCGCGTTCGGCAAGCTGAACGACGAGTTCGCCGACCGCGACGCCCAGGTCCTCGGCTTCTCCGGCGACTCCGAGTTCGTCCACCACGCCTGGCGCAAGGACCACGACGACCTGCGTGACCTGCCCTTCCCGATGATGGCCGACTCCAAGCACGAGCTGATGCGCGAGCTGGGCATCGAGGACGAGGACGGCTTCGCCAAGCGCGCGGTCTTCATCGTGGACCAGAACAACGAGATCCAGTTCTCCATGGTGACCGCCGGTTCCGTCGGCCGGAACCCGAAGGAGGTCCTGCGGGTCCTGGACGCGCTGCAGACGGACGAGCTGTGCCCCTGCAACTGGTCCAAGGGCGACGAGACCCTGGACCCGGTCAAGCTGCTGGCTGGTGAGTGAGGCATGTCCCTCGACTCCCTGAAGTCCCGCATACCGGACTACGCCAAGGACCTGAAGCTCAACCTGGGCTCGGTCATCGGCAACTCGGACCTCCCGGCCCAGCAGCTGTGGGGCACGGTGCTGGCGACCGCCATCGCCTCGCGCTCCCCGATCGTGCTGCGCGAGCTGGAGCCCGAGGCGAAGGCGAACCTGTCGCCGGAGGCGTACACGGCGGCCAAGGCCGCCGCCGCGGTGATGGCGATGAACAACGTCTTCTACCGCACGCGGCACCTGCTGTCGGACCACGAGTACGGCACGCTGCGCGCGGGTCTGCGGATGAACGTCATCGGCAACCCCGGCGTCGACAAGGTCGACTTCGAGCTGTGGTCCTTCGCCGTCTCGGCGATCAACGGCTGCGGCATGTGCCTCGACTCCCACGAGCAGGTCCTGCGCAAGGCGGGCCTCGACCGTGAGGTCGTCCAGGAAGCGTTCAAGATCGCGTCCGTGATCCAGGCGGTCGGCGTGACGCTGGACGCCGAGGCGGTCCTGGCCGAGTAGTCCCCGGCCGTACGCCCGTCGTGGCAGGGCCCCGTCCACCCACCGGTGGACGGGGCCCTGTCCGCGTCTCCGGTGCTACTCCGGCGGCGCCTCGGGGGCGGGCTCCGCGCTCACCGCCGTGGCCCCGCGCGGCGGCACGGCGTGCCGCACCGCGGCCTTGCGCGAGTACGCCCGCAGATAGCCGGCGACGGTGTTCGTCACGGCCACCAGCGGTACGGCGACCACCGCGCCGCCGATCCCGGCCACCATCCCGCCGCAGGCCACCGCCAGCACCACCGCCAGCGGATGCACCCGTACGGCCCGGCCCAGGATGAACGGCTGCAGGATGTGCCCCTCGATCTGCTGCACCGCCAGCACCACCACCAGTGTCATGACGGCCGTGAACACCCCCTGCGTGACGAGCGCGACGACCACCGCGAGCGCCCCGGACACCACCGCGCCCACCAGCGGGATGAACGCGAACAGGAAGATGAACACCGCCAGCGGCACGGCCATCGGAACGTCGAGGAAGTAGATCCCGAGCCCGATGAAGATCGCGTCGATCAGCGCCACGATCACCGTGCCCCGTACGTACGCCGTCAGCGTCCGCCAGGCCGCCGGACCGGCCCCGGCCACACCCGGCCGCGCCGCCGCCGGCACCAGCTTCAGCGTCCACTCCCAGATCCGCTTGCCGTCGTAGAGCAGGAACAGCGTGCAGAACACGGCGAGCAGGATGCCGGTCAGCGCCTCGACGACGACCGTGACGCCCTCCAGTCCGGCGGAGGTGATCTGGTCGGTGTTGGCCCCGACGGCCTCGCGCAGGTTCTTGGCGATCTCGTTGATCTGCTTGTCGGTGACGTGGAAGGGGCTGTTCAGCAGCCAGTTCCGCAACTCGTCGATGCCGTCCTGGATCTGGCTGGAGAGGTCGTCGATGTTCTCCATGACCTGCCAGGTCACGAACCAGCCCATGAGGCCCATGACGACGAACCCGAGGATCGCCGTCAGCGCGGTGGCCGGGCCGCGCGGCACCCCGTGGCGCCGCAGCCGCGCCACCGTCGGCTGCAGCATGGCCGTGATGAGCAGCGCGATGACGAACGAGAGCACCACGAGCTGGACGGCGCTGATGACCCGCATCAGCACCCACAGCGTGCCCGCGAGGACGAGCAGCCGCCAGCCGGCCTCCGCCGCGACCCGCACGCCCCACGGCACGGCGAGCGCCGGGTCGGGCCGGGCCGGGACGTCGGGAGCGTAGTCGGGGGGCGGCGGCACCAGTTCGTCGGGCCGCGGGACGGAGTCGGGATCGTCCTGCTCCCGCTCCGCGGCGGCGCGGCGTTCGTTGTACCGCTCGCTCATCTCGGTCAGTCCGGCACCGAGCCGGCCGAGCCACCCTGGCACTCGCGACATGATCCGTCCTTTTCCCCCGTCCTGGCGCATCACTCCCCCGGAGTCGTCCGCGTCCGACCGTACATCGCGCGAGCCCCGCACCGTACGACGGTGCGGGGCTCGCGTGGGAGGAGAGGGCCGAAAGGTCGGCCGGTCGGCTCAGTACCAGTGGTTGGCCTGCCAGAACGACCAGGCCTCACAGGGGCTGCCGTAGCGGTCGTTCATGTAGTTCAGGCCCCACTTGATCTGGGTGGCCGGGTTGGTCCGCCAGTCGGCGCCGACGGACGACATCTTGGAACCGGGCAGCGCCTGAAAGAGGCCGTAGGCGCCCGAGGAGGGGTTGACCGCCTTGTAGTTCCAGTCGGACTCGTGGTCCACGATGTTGCTGAAGCACTGGAACTGGCCCGCCGGCACCATCTGCCGCGCCATCGCCTGGATCTGGGCGATGCTGTAGGAGGACGCGACGGGGAAGTCGGAGATGTCCTTGGAGCGGCTGGCGGCTTCCTTGGCCTCCGCGCGCTCCTTGGCCTCCTTGGCGGCCTTCTCGGCTGCCTCCTCGGCGGCCTTCTTCTTGGCGATGGCCGTCTCGGCGGCTGCCTTGCGGGCGGCCTCCTCGGCGTCCTTCTTCGCGCTCGCGTCCGCTGCGATGGCCTGCGCGTCGGCCTGCTGCGTCAGGGACGCGGTCTGCACCTGGGCCTGCTGGCCCGCGGGGATGTCCGCGAGCAGCGTGGCGCCGCTTGCCGTCGCTTCGGCGTCGTTGTTCTGCGCGGTGCTGCCCGAGGCAACGCCGACGACGCTTCCGACAGCGGTGACCGCCGTGGCCGAGGCCACTGCGAATCCCCGGACCGAGATCCGGCTCACACGGTTTCCTTCCAGCATCGCCCGCTTCGGTGACCCTCGCGGACGCAATCGTGCCCCTGGCACTGGCCTCCCCAACTGCGGGGTCACGGGAGGCGCGGGCCCGGTGGGCAACTCCCGCGAGGGGAGTGCCGCGTGGTGCTCGGGCGGCATACGACATCGCTATGGAGTTGGCGTGTGCTCTACGGGGTGCCGTACCGCTGGGGGTACAGCTGTGTCGTATGCGGGGCCTGACAGGAGTGAGACTCTGCCGTAACCCGACGGGGCAAGGCAATTCCGAGTTGCGTGTGAAAGCTCACATCCCGTTTGGCGCGGGAGATTCACAGGAAAGTCCCCACACGAAGGCGCCGCCCGGCTAGGCTCTTCGCCTTTCCGGACGGCGCCAACTCCTGCGCAATCACCCCTTATTGCGGCGTGACGGTCACATCTGCCCGTCTTCGAGCATTTCGGTCACAAGGGCGGCGATCTGGGACCGCTCGGACCGGGTCAGGGTCACGTGCGCGAAGAGCGGATGCCCCTTCAGCTTCTCCACGACGGCGACGACACCGTCGTAGCGGCCGACCCGCAGATTGTCCCGCTGGGCCACGTCGTGGGTGAGGACCACGCGTGAATTGGCCCCGATCCGGGACAGAACGGTGAGAAGGACGTTCTTCTCCAGGGACTGCGCCTCGTCCACGATGACGAACGCGTCGTGCAGCGAGCGTCCGCGGATGTGCGTCAGCGGCAGGACCTCCAGCATCCCGCGCGCCGTGACCTCCTCGATGACCTCCCGGCTGGTGACCGCGGACAGCGTGTCGAACACCGCCTGCGCCCAAGGGCTCATCTTCTCCGCCTCGGTGCCGGGCAGATAACCGAGCTCCTGCCCGCCCACCGCGTACAGCGGGCGGAAGACCATCACCTTCTGGTGCTGACGGCGCTCCAGCACCGCCTCCAGCCCCGCGCACAGCGCCAGCGCCGACTTGCCGGTGCCGGCCCGGCCGCCCATCGACACGATCCCGACGTCCGGGTCGAGCAGCAGGTCCAGCGCGATCCGCTGCTCGGCGCTGCGGCCCTTGATGCCGAACGCCTCCCGGTCCCCGCGCACGACCCGGATGTTGCCCTCGGGCGTGACCCGCCCGAGGGCCTTGCCGCGCTCCGACTGGATCATCAGACCCGTGTGCACCGGCAGGTCGGCGGCCTCGGGGACGTGGACCTGACCCTCCTCGAAGAGGATGTCCACCTGCTCGCCGGGCAGGGTCAGTTCGGACATGCCGGTCCAGCCGGAGGAGTCCGTGATGGCGAGCTCCGCGCGGTACTCCTCGGCGAGGAGTCCGACGGAGGACGCCTTGATCCTGAGCGGGAGGTCCTTGGAGACGACGGTGACGTCGAACCCCTCGGCCTGCAGGTTGCGGGCGACCGCGAGGATGCGGGAGTCGTTGTCCCCCAGGCGGTAGCCGCTGGGCAGCACGCTGGGGTCCGAGTGGTTGAGCTCGACACGCACGGTCCCGCCCAGGTCCCCCGTGGGGATGGGGGCGTCGAGGCGGCCGTACCGCACCCGGAGGTCGTCGAGCAGGCGCAGGGCCTGCCGGGCGAAGTAGCCGAGTTCGGGATGGTGCCTCTTCGCCTCCAGCTCCGTCACCACGACGATGGGGAGCACGACCTCGTGCTCGTCGAAGCGGTGCAGGGCGTTCGGGTCGGCCAGCAGGACGCTGGTGTCGAGGACATAGGTGCGCCGGTCGGGCTTGTGGCGCTTTGTGCTGGTCACCACGGAAGGACGTACCCCCTCGGATGAGGTCGGGGAGCGACGGAGTGGAGCTGGACCGGTTGTCGGCCGCCCTGCATGGGCCGAGAACCGGCCCTCCGCCTGCGTCCGTGCTGTGACCGCACGATCGGGCTGGTGCAAAGGGCCTCCCGGGCGGACGGCCCCGTGCCGTCCGCTGAGATCCGACACCCGTGGTTCGGGCGTCGACCTGACTGGGTTATGCCCTCGAACGAGCGTCGCCATGCCACGGCATATGACGGCGGGCCGGTGAACTCCGTGTGACGTGCGTCTTCGGTGTGGTTCCGGGGAGAGGCCCGACGTGGGACGTCCGGGGCCCGCAAGCGGTTCTCGGCGCCGGTGCGGTCGGCGCCTGCGTCCGGCGCCGCGCTCCACCGCGCGGTCGCGGTGAGTCCCGAGGTGTCGCGTCAGCCCGTCGGTGGGTGCGCCAAGGGGAGGGCGTCGCCGCGGTGCTGCCCCCGATGCCGCCGGTGAGGCGTGTTCAGCCGCCGTAGCGGCGGTGGCGGGCGGCGTAGTCGCGCATGGCGCGCAGGAAGTCCACCTTGCGGAAGGCCGGCCAGAACACGTCGCAGAAGTAGTACTCGGAGTGCGCGGTCTGCCAGAGCATGAATCCGGACAGCCGCTGCTCGCCGCTGGTGCGGATCACCAGGTCGGGGTCGGGCTGGTCGCTCGTGTAGAGGTGACGCCCGATCATGTCGATGTCGACGGCGTCGGCGAGCTCCTCCATCGAGGTGCCCTTGTCCTGCGCCTCGAGCAGCATGGAGCGCACGGCGTCGGCGATCTCCTGACGGCCGCCGTAGCCGATGGCGACGTTGACCAGTATCCCGTCGATGTGCGCGGTGGATTCCTCGGCCTCCTTGAGGACCGTCTGCATCCCGGCGGGCAGCAGGTCGGGCGTGCCCACGTGGTGGACGCGCCAGCGGCCGTCGGCGGCGAGCGTGCGCACCACGTCCTCGATGATGCCGAGCAGTGGGACGAGCTCCTCCTGCGGACGGTCGAAGTTGTCCGTGGACAGCAGCCAGAGGGTGACGACCTCGACGTCGGTCTCGGAGCACCAGCCGAGGAACTCCTCGATCTTCTCGGCACCGGCCCGGTGTCCGTGGACGGTGCTGGATCCGGCGGCCTTCGCCCAGCGCCGGTTGCCGTCCATGATGACGCCGATGTGCTTGGGCACCTGAGCGTGGTCCAGGTGGCCTTCCACCCGGCGTGCGTACAGCCTGACCAGCAGGCCACGCAGCTTGTCGCGCAGGTTCACGTGATCGTCAGCCCCTCCGTGCGGATCGGACAGGCCGCGGCGTGCGGCCCGGTCGTGGCCGCGGGCGGTCCCTGCCCGTATGGCAGTTCCCCGGAGGCGAAGCCTACCCCCGCTGCCGCCCTGGGCCGCCCACGGGTGCGGAACGTAAGGTTCCGGCCGCTGGTTCGGGCCGCCTCGCCCGGCAAGAAAAAACGGGCCGGTCCGTGGGGGGGAGACGGACCGGCCCGAGGGGGGGCTTCCACCATAACCCTTTGTAAGTGATGCTGCGCGCATCGGCGGGCCACAACTACTCTCCGGAGCCGTCCGGCGACGCGGCGATGACCGCGGAACCCGTCGTTCACGGTCGGCGCGTGGCCGAAAGAAGGCCTGTACGCAGGGGAATCGGGCGACCTGGGGCAGGATCCGGAGGATTTGCCGCACCTTGGGGCCCGCTCGGCGACTTGTCCGGCTGTCCCCCTGACGGGTGAACCGGACGGCGAACGCCCGCTTGACCGCCGAGGCCGCCCCGCCACTCCCCCGAAGGGAGGCTCCGGCACCGCGCAGCCCCCTCCACTGCGCGGTACCGCCCGCGCAGCTTTGCTCACGCGAATTACCTTGGTCCGAACTTACGTGATGGGGCGGCCCGGAAGCGAGCCAGCAGGATAACGATGTGAAAACCCTCGACGGAAGATGCGGAAGGGGAGTGAGGGAAGCCGGTGACGGCCGACGCGCCCCGAGTGCGCCGCGGAGCTGCGCGGAGCGAGCCGAGAGGCGCCCACGGCGAGCCGTAGAGGACGGGATCTGTCCTCGTTTCCCTACGGTCGGCTCATGGCGAGCACGGTGCGCATCACCCGGGAAGCGGCGAGCGCGCGGCGAGCGGAGCGGCAGTTTCCGGCCGCGGGGGCGGCGATGAGGGGAGCCCGCGCGCAGTGCACTCCGCCGCCGAGGTGTCGCCCCGCGGCGGCCCACCGCCGTGCGGCGCATCTGACCGCAGGCAGGTCGACCTCCCTGTCAGGCACGTCCACCTCGGGTCGGTGCGGTCGGCTTGCGGGCCTCGAACAGGTGGCGGGTGCTGTGCGCGGCGAAGGGTCCCTCGGCCCGGATCCGTTCGTGCAGCGCCCGCAGCCGCGGCTCGTACGCCTCGACGGTGAAGCCCGGGACCATCCACACCACCTTGCGCAGGAAGTGCACGACCGCGCCGATGTCGTGGAACTCCATCCGCAGCCGCTCCGCCCGCAGGTCGACGACGTCCAGCCCGGCGGCCTCGGCGTCGGCCCGTTCGCGCCGGGGGTCACGCGCCCCGCGGACCTCCTCCGGCTGGGGTCCGAGGAAGTACTCGACGAGTTCGAAGACGCTGGCCGGGCCGACGTGCTGGGCGAAGTACGTCCCACCCGGCCGCAGCACGCGGGCGATCTCCTCCCACTGAGGCCGGACGGGGTGACGGCTCACGACCAGGTCGAAGGCGTCGTCGGCGAAGGGCAGCGGGGCGTCCTCGGCGGCGGCCACCACGGCGACGCCCTGCGGTGCGAGCAGGGCGGTGGCCTTGGCGACGTTCGGCGGCCAGCCCTCGGTGGCGACGGTGAGCGGAGGCCGGCGCGGACCGGCCTCGCTCAGGGCGAAGTCGAGTACTTCCCCGCCCCCGGTCTGCACGTCGAGCGCGGCACTCGCCCGGCCCAGCCGCTCGGCCATCGACACGGCGTACCCCCACGAGGGCCGCGCCTCGGTGGCCCGTCCCGCGAACCAGGAGAAGTCCCAGCCTTCGACGGGTACGCGGGCGCCTTCAGCGACGAGGGCCTCGTAGGTGGTGTCCCGGGCGGGGAGCCTGGTGCGGTGGTCGGTGGCCATGGCGGAATGGTGGCAGGGCGCGATCCGGCACGCGCGGCATTTCCGGGCGCGCCTGGGAGGGAGCGTCTGCCGGAGGCGTCACGGGAGGACCATCAGAACGTGCTCGTCGTCGCCGTGGCGGACGGTGCCGGACCGCCGGAATCCGGCCTTCTCCCCGGGATGGGCGGCGTCGCCGAGGACGTTGGTCTTCCAGTGCCGCAGCAACGCCTCGCGCGGCCTGGGGGTGAATCCCGCATGCCCCGGAGTGTGGCAGGCGCCACTGACCATCGGCGCTCACACCACCAGCGGACGCACCTCCTCGGCCGCGAACCGGACGAACCCCTCCGGGTCGGGCTCGTCCCCGGTCGGCTGCAGCACCACCGTGTCGGCTCCGGCCTCGGCCAGTCGCCGCACGGCCTTGGCGACGGCGCCGGCGTCCCCGGCGACGCCCAGGTCCGGGACGGATCCCAGCCCTTCGGCCGCCAGTTCCGCGCGCAGCCGGGCGGTGGCGTCCGGCCCGGTGGCGGTGAGGAGGTAGACCACGATGTGATGCGCCGTTCCGCCGTGCCGGCCGGCGGCCGCACGCCCCTCCTCGACGAGCTGCCGCGCCTTGCGCACACCGTCGGCGTGGGTGGCGGCGGTGAGGATGGTGCCGTCGGCGGCCTCGCCACTGAGCCGCACCGAACGCGGCCCGGTGGCCCCCGCGAACACCCCGGCCTCGCCCTGCCCCGGGGGCCAGTCGAGGGCGACGTCGTCGAGCCGGACGTACCGCCCGTCGGTGGTGACCCGCTCCCCGGCGAGCAGGGCCCGCAGCGCGACGAGATACTCCCGCAACAGCGTGACCGGCGACTCGGCCCGGGCGCCGACCTGCCCCATCCAGTCCTGCACACCGTGCCCGACACCGACAACGGCCCGGCCCGGGAACATCCGGTGCAGCGAGGCGACCTCCATGGCGGTCACGGCCACGTTGCGCAAAGGCACCGGCAACAGTCCGACCCCGACCCGTACCCGCTCGGTCCAGGCGAGGGCAGCGGCGGCGGTGGAGACACCGCCTTCCCGGAAACAGTCCTCCCAGAGCCAGAGCTGTTCGAGTCCCGCGGCGTCCGCCACCTCACAGACCGACCGCAGCCGCTCGGGGGCGAGTTGGGGACGGAAGACGGCGCCGAGTGTGGTCACGGAGGGCTTCCTACCCAGACCGGCAGGCACCCAACTCCGCCTCCACCGGCCGACCCTGATGACACCCGCTCCACCGCCTCAGCGGGGCGTGGGGCTCGGCTCAGCGGTTGACGGCCTGGATCTCCTGCACGACGACGTCCTGGGTCGCGCCGAACGTGCCGTCGGGGAGGTCGCCGCCCGCGCCGCCCGTGCCGGTCCACTGGATCTTCCAGGTGACGGTGGCCTGGAGGGGGTACGTGCCGTCGCCCGAGGAGCGCAGGTAGCGCACTCCGCAGGGCGGCGTGCGGTCGGCCTTGCCCTTGGCGTAGGGCTCGCCGATGCGGCCGTCGACGATCTCGCAGACGCCGGACGCCGGGTAGGTCACGGCGTCCTCGGTGCCGGGCCGGATCCTGAGCGACACCGGTTCGGCCGTCGCGGTCGCGCTGATGCCGATCACCGGTACGGACGCGGTGACGGAGACCGGCTTGAAGTCGGCGGCGTCCAGCCAGGCCCAGGTCGGCAGGTTGACCTTGGTCGCGGCGGCCGGGGCCAGGGTCACCTTCGTGGCGGGGACGCGGATCTCGGCGTAGGCCAGTTCGGCGAGGATCTCGGGCGTCACCGCGTTCTCGATGCCGGCGGGAGGCGGGGCGCCCTGGTCCACCCAGAAGGGCTCCTCGTCGCAGGAGTCCCAGCCGGGCGGGAAGTCCTCGTTGACGAACGAGTCCCAGAAGTAGCCCTTGCCGGTCTTGTCCTTGTTGAAGTCCTCGTACGGGTGGCCGTTGACGTAGCGGTCGCGCTGTCGTGCGTCCCATTCGTGGCCCGTCGAACCGGCCTCCCAGATGGGCTCCATCTCCTTCTGGAGCTGCTCCGGCGTGTACTTGGGGGCGTACCAGCACGGCGGGGGCGTCCAGGACGTGGCCGACGTGAGCGCGCCCGCGGAGTCGCCGCCGCCGTTCTTGGAACGGTCGAAGACGACACCGCCGACGGTCACGGAAACCGTGCCGTCCTCGCCGGTGCGGGCACCCTGGTTGGTGCCCTGTGTGGCGCCGCCCAGGGTGTCGTCGGCTCGCGCCACGCCTCCGGGGAGCATGAGGAGCGAGCAGCACACGGTGGCGGTGACCACCGTCCAGGCCCTGTCCGACGGACGTATCACGGCTGGCACTTGGGGCTCCCACTCTGCGAGACCATCTTCCGGACCACCCAGACGCCCTTGTCGTTCTTCTTGAGCGACGTGTGGTAGACGACGTAGCTCTTGGCGGTCACCCGGGTCTTCTTGACCTCGTCGTTCTTGAGGTACTTCACGTAGGCCTTGCCTTGGTCCTCGCAGTAGCTGAAGGACGCCGTGCCGTCCTTGTCGACGGCGACCTCGGGCGCGTAGAAGCGGTAGGTGCCGGTGATGGCGGCCTTGTGGTCGACGTAGTTCTGGATGAACTTCTGCGTGGAGGCGGCCGCCTCACCCTCGTAGTAGTAGAGGTAGGGCTTGTCGAGCGCGTTCTGGTTGACGATCGCCAGGTCGACGGCCTTGATCGACTGCTCGCTGTCGGCCAGGATCGCGTCCTTCTCCTTGTCGCCGGTCCTGGGCCAGTCGAAGGTGTAGGACAGGTCGGACGGCAGCTCGATCTTTGGCCGTCCGGCGGAGGCCGACGCGGTCGCGGACGCGGACGCCGAGACCCCGTCTGCCGTATCGGCTCCCGCGATCCTGTCGCTGTCCTTGCCCTTGGGGCTGTCGTCGCTCCCGCACGCGGACAGCGTCAGGGCCGCGGCGGCGGTCAGCGTGAGCGCTGCGAGGAGGGTGGGGCGGCGGTTCACGGTCGGCTCCCGGTCAGAGGCGAGGCTTCTCTTGAGCGAACCAACGCTATCCAGCGGGGTGGGGCCACACCAGGGTGAAGCTTGGGAACGGGCGGGGTGTATGGGGAGGAATCGGTGTCCCGGCCGCAGGTGTGGGCCGTAACGGTTGCATAACACGCCCGTCCGTTTTCAGGAGCACATGGGTCCGTGGGCCCATGTGGGGCTCCCTCGCGCGGGGTTACGTTCGGTTCCGTCCGGTGGTCTGCGGTGGCGTGTCGCCGTCGCGCGGTGGAAGGGGCCCGGGGTGGCGCGGAAGTGGCGGGACGGACGTGGGGAGTTGGTCGTGCCCGGGGGGTCCGGGGCGGTCGGCGGTGTCCGTGTGGCGTTGGAGATCGCCGGTTCCTACCGGGCGCGGACCAGGGGGCTGTTGGGGCGGGACTCGATCGACGGGGCGATTCTGCTCTCCCCCGCCAACAGTGTGCACACCTTCCGGATGCGCATGCCGATCGACGTCGCCTATCTCGACCGTGAGTTGAGGGTCCTCGCCGTGCGGACCATGCGGCCGGGCCGGTTGGGGATGCCCCGGCTGCGGGCGCGGCACGTGGTGGAGGCGCAGGCCGGGGTGATGGCTGAGTGGGGGGTGCGGGAAGGGGTGCGGGTGGAGGTCGTCACCTCGGCTGTCACCGAGTAGGACTCGCGGCCGGGGGTCACCAGGGCGTGTGGCGGGGGGCCGGTGCCACCACCAGCGGTGTCCGTACCGCCCCGTGGGGGCCCAGTCCTTCTCCAGCCGGCGGACCAGGCGCTCCCACACGCGCAGGGCGTGGTGCACGCGGCCTTCGGTGCTCCCCGTCCCGCCCGGGGCAGGCCCGGGATCTCGTCCTCGGCCGCGTCCACCCGGCAGGCCGTGCCGTCGGGGACGTCGACCGCCTCCAGGCGGCATCGGACGGAGCGTCCGTCCGGCGGGGCGGCCCGGTAGGCGCTCGGCAGGTGCGGATGGAGCGCGGGGTGGAGGACGGTACCGCGCGTTCCGGCGGCCAGGGCGAGGCCAGGTCCTCCTCTGTGAGACCGGGGCGTTCCAGTGCCGTCCTGCCTGGTCGCCGTCCGGGTCGGCGACGTCGACGGCCTCGGGTGGGATCGCCGGCACGTCGGTCAGGCCCGGCGCAGGGTCGCCGGGGGCGGCTGCGCGACGGTGAAGAGGTTCGCGATCACGTTGCGCTCCCGGGGGGTGTTTCCTCGCTGTCCAGGTCGGAGAGCATGCTCTGCGCCGCTTCCGCGTTGTCCCAGCCGGCCGGGCCGTCCGGCTTCGCCGACAGGCGCCGCAAGGCCGCTCTGGCCTCCCGGGTGCGCATGGCGCCCAGGAGTCCGATGGCCGAGTCGGCGCCGATGTCCTCCGTCACGCAACGCTCGGCCAGTCCCACCGCCCAGCCGGCGAAACGGCCCGGATCCGCGTCGAGGGCCAGCCAGCGGAACACCGAGTCGGCGATGTCGTCGCGCAGGGACGGGATCAGGGCCAGCATCGCCGCCTCGACGTGCCGTACGACGTGCCGTTGCAGCGGGTACAGCCCGGGCCGGTCCCGCCAGGCGCGGACCACCTCGTCCACACCGGACCAGGTCACGTCGCCGGTGCGGGGCATGCGCTCCCCCACGGCCCGGTGGAACTCCTCCCAGGCGTGCCGCAGCAGCCCGGGCGACGGGGGCCGGGGCACGGACGGGGACAGGTCCGGGTCCTCCAGGAGGACGGTCAGCACCCGCCGGGCCTCCGCCAGGTGCTCCTCCGTACGCGGCAGTCGCGCGATCCGGCTCCAGTCGTACGCGTCCCAGGGCGGCGGCAGGGTCCGCAGGGCGCGGGGCAGGACGTAGTCGCCCTCCGGATCGTGCCAGCGCGCGACCCGCGGGTCCCACGTCTCCTCGCTGCTCGGCTCCCCGCCCGGCTCGCTCATCCCCGCCGTCCCGCCATGCTCGTGCCTCCGTCGTCCGTTCAGCTGATGCCCAGGTACGCCTTGGCGCTCTCCGGGTCCTTCATCCTCGACCAGTCCATCGTGCCGTTCGCGGTGCGTTCGTCGATGGCGCGCTGCATCCTGCCCAGCTGGTCGGCGGACAGGTCCTGGCCGGCCACGCGCACGTCGACGTCGTTCCTGGCCATCTCCCCGGCCGCGGTCCTGGTGTCCTTCGCCGGTCCGCCGTTGCGGGCGGGCTTGAACTCGCTGAAGATCGACGTCCAGCGATCCGTCGTCTCGATCTCCACGGTGGCCTTGCGGCCGGGCTCCTTGCCGGCCCACTTCTTCAGCCGTTCGACCTGGTGGGCGAAGTCGGCCTTGCGTGTGGCGGAGCCGGCGTTCTTGACCTCCTTGACGTGGACGGTGCCGTCGCGGTCCCGGTAGACCACGTCGGCGTCGGGGATCCCGTCCAGGTCGACCTTCTCCCCGTTGCCCAGGTCGGCCTCCTGCCGGTTCATCTTGCCGCCGACGCCGGCGTCCACGCGGGTGCCGGGGGCCGCGTCGTCGGCGGCGCGGCGCACGGCGTTCACCTCCGCACGCGCCTCGGCCAGCTTGTTGGCGTCCGACGCGTTCACGACCTTGCCCTGCAGGGCCGCGGCGGCGTCGGGGTTGACGTTGTCGCGGCGGGCCAGGTCGGTGATCTCGTCGAGCGCGTCGGCCGCGTCCTGCCTGCCGATCTCGGCCTTGGCCGGATCCGGGTCGTCCTTGGCACGGTCGACGAGCCCGTCGATCTGGTCGCCGGGGACGGAGGAGCCCTGCTCGCGGAGCGCGGCCTTCGCGGCCTCGGCGCGGGCTTCGAGTGTCAGCCGTTCCGCCTCGTCGGCCTTCTTCCGGGCCTCCTGCGCCTGTTGCCCGGCCTCCTCGTCGCAGCCTTCCTCAGCCCGTGCGACGGCCTGTGCGGCGGAGCGGCCGGCCGCCAGTACCGTGGTGCCGGTGCCGGAGGAGCCGGTGAGAGGCGCCGGCTGGTGCCGGGGGCCGCCGTAGGGGACTCGGCGGGGCGGGGCGGCGATGGTGCAGCCGGTTTCGCGGGCCTTCTCCTCGGCTTCGTCCGCCGCCTCGTCGGCCTCCTTCGCGGCCTTCTCGGCGCCCTTGACGTCACCCGCCCGGGCGGCCTTGCCGGCGTCCGCCGCCGCGTCGGCCGCCCTCTCCGTGAGCTTGCCCAGGTCGCCCAGCTTCCCGAGTCTGCCCAGCCTGCCGGCTTTCCCGACGAGCTTGGCCTCGCCGTAGCCGGGAATGAACAGCGAGCCGACGTTCCATACGACCGTGGTGACCGCGCGGGTCTCGTTGCCCTGGTTCCACTGGTCGCGGACCTCGTCCCCGATGAACAGGTCGTCCAGGACCTTGCCGCCCGAGCCGAGAGTGGCGCCGCCCCAGTCGGTGAGCGCGTCGAAGTAGTCGCCCCTGGCCCACTTGTCGCCCGCGTCCTTGGCGTCCCGGGACCACTGGTCGGCTATGACGCCGCCGTAGTCCCGCAGGCCCTTCAGGGAGTCGAGCGGGTTGGTGACGGTGTCCCAGACGCCCTTGAGATCGCCGCCGATGCCGTCGACGACGAGGCCTTCGCCGACCTGCTTCAGCTGGTCACCGGCGCAGCCGAAGAAGGCGCCAACGCCGGAGAAACACCCGTCGTCGCCTCCGTTCCCGCCCCCGTCCTCGCCCTCGTTCTCGCCCTCGTTCTCGCCCTCGTTCTGGCTCTGGTCATCGTCCTGGCCGCCGCCGTTGTCCTCCTTCCCGGCGTTGTCCCGGCTGCCGTCCGCCTCGGGCTGTGGGCGGTCCGCAGGCCGGTCGTGCGCGTCGGCACCCGGCCCGTTCCGCGGACCGCCCGCCGTGTCGGGACGGGCGGCGGAGGTGTCCGTGCCGCTGTCGGCGGCCGGGGACGGGCAGGCCGTGCCGGTGACCTCGCAGACCGCCGACTGGAGGCCGCTCTGGATCCGGGTGCCCAGGCCACTGACCAGGAGGGCGGCGACGATCGCCACGACGATCGCGATCAGGCCCGCGTACTCCACCGCCGTCTGGCCCTCGTCGCGACGCCAGCGGATCATCCGGGGCAGGGAGAACGGGCGCCGTCCGGCACGGTCCGGGACGGGGAGGCGGTACCAGGCGCTGCTGTCCTCGCGGGTGAGGAAGTACAGGACGAGGAGGGGGAGGAAGAGCTGGGTGAAACCGCGCGGTGATCCGTCGATGAGGGAGGACACGGCGCCGGCGATCAGCCAGGCCTGCACGGCGATCAGGCCCGCCCTGACTCCGGTGCCGCCCTGCCAGGTGCGCCGGGCGAGCCACCAGCCGAGCGTGCCGGGGGCGGCCGCGTAGGCGGTGAGGGCGATGACGCCGCCGTCGACGGCGTCGTACGAGGAGGCGGTGAGCAGGACGCCGAGCCCGCCCAGGACGGTGACCGCGAAGAGGGCGTGGATCAGGGCCAGTGCGGTGGCGAGCGAGCCGGGCAGGGGCAAGCGCCCTCCGCCGCCGGGTATGCGGCCGGCGCCCGCCGCACCCGACGCGCCCGGACCACCCGGCGCTCCCCCGATCGAGGCCATGCCCCCACCTCCGCACTCGGTCTACGACTCGGCCCGAGGGTAGGGAGGGGCCCACGGGGCGGGATGGGTCCGTGGCCCCAAAACGAGACCCAACTTCCCCGGCCGCTCGGTGTTCCCGTTCCGGGACCTGCCCGGGTGCTCGCGCCGCACGCGGCTACGGGGACCGGCCGGCGGCGATGCGGTCGATGAGGGCCTGGTACTCCTCCTCGGCCGGAGCGGCGGTCACTTCCTCACGGCCGCGCTCCCGGTCGAGCGCCAGCCAGTACGGGCAGGGTTCGTCGTCGTCGGCGTCCACGGTGTGGCCGGCGGTTCTGCGGCCGGTCCGCGCCTCGTAGACGTCGATGCGGTAGCGGGCCCGGTAGGAGGTCAGCTTCGACTCGCCGCCGTCGTAGGTGCAGACCATGTCGACCTGGCGTCGGACCAGTCGGCTGCACGCCACCAGTTGGATGTCGCCGGGGTCCGGCCGGGCCGTCGTCGTCCTGGCGGCGCCGCCCGTGGACGTGGCGACCGGGTCGCTGCCGTGCTCCTCGGCGAAGAGGGCCGCGGGGTGGGGGCCGGTCGGGGTGCGCGGGGCCGACTCGGGGAACGAGGTGCCGCGGTGGGCGCAGAGGCTCGCGAAGTCCCGCAGGTGGTAGGCGCGGTGGGCCAGGACGAGGTCGGCGAAGGGGGACAGGGTGAGGGCCCAGAGCTGGATGCCGGCCAAGGCCGCGACCGCGGTGGCGGGGAGGAGACGCCGGGCGGGTGGTGACGGCCGGGGCCGGCGGGACCTCACGGACTCGATCAGGGCGTCGCGGGCGGTGACGGCGCGGAGGGTGACGTACCGCTGTCTGCCGCCGTCCAGCCAGTACAGGCGCGGGGGTTGTGGGCTCGCGTCGTCGACGGTTTCGACGGTGTCGACCGCGTCCCACGGGATGGCGGTGGCGGTGGGGACGGCGGTGGCCCCGGCTCGGTCCGTGCCGTCCGTGTGGATCAGCAGACCGCCGTCGCACACCGCGTAGGCACGTCTGCCGTCCCGGGCCAGTACCCAGTACACGAGGGCGGTCCAGGTCACCAGCAGCCAGCCGAACACCGCGAAGGGTCTGACGCCCGGGGCGACGGTCAGTTCGGCGAGGGAGCGGACGAGCAGTGGGACCGTCACGGCGTCGAACAGGAGTTTTCCGGTGATCAGGACGGGCCAGGGGCGGCGTTCGTGGTGGACGTGCCGCACGCCGCCGAGTCCGGCCCCGGCGGCCAGGCTCGGCAGCGCGCGGTTCAGTCGCCACTCACTCACGGGGCCTCCCCGTAGCAACCACCGGCTCGGATCCTCCGTCCCTCAGCTCTCCGAGCGGGGGAAGGAGACCTCGACCCGGCGGTTCTTCTTGCGACCGGACTCCGTGGAGTTGTCGGCGATCGGGTACTGCTCGCCGTAGCCGCGGACCTCGTACGTGACGTTGGAGTCGGTCAGCTCCCGGTCGAGGACGTTCTGTACGGCGTCGGCGCGTTTGCGGGACAGGACGTCGCCGTGGGCGGAGGAGCCGAGGTTGTCCGTGAAGCCGAAGACGCGGATCCTCGTCGCGTTCTGGGTCCTGATCTCCTGGGCGATCGCGGTGATGCGGGCCCTCGCCTGGGCGCTGAGCTTCGCGCTGTCCTTGCCGAAGAGGACCTCGGCCTGGAGGGCGAACTTGACGTCGGCGTTGGTGTCCTCACGGCGTTCGTCGCCGCTCTGGTCCTCGACGACCTGTTTGATGTCGAGGACCTTTGGTTCGGCGAGGGTGGCGCCTTCGGGGATTTTCAGGTCCGGGTCGTTGGGGTCGACGTCGACGGGGGCGGAGGCGGAGGCCTCGGTGCCGGGGGGGACGCCGGGGGTTTCGTCGGCGTGGGCCGACACGGCGCCGTAGACGTTCGTGGCGACCATGAGGCCGGCGGCGGTGAGGACCAGGGCGAGGCGTGGCGTCGCCGTTCGACGGTGCGTACGGGTCATGGCCAGCCTCACCCGGAGATCTTGATGGTGCCGCTGGAGAACGTGGGCACCTGGAGACCGACCTCAGTAGTGCTCGTCGGCGGGGCCGGGAACTGCATGAAGACCGGGAGGGTTTGCCCGGGCTCGAGTGTCCCGAAGCCTGTCGTAGTCAGAGGCCGGCCATCCGTGTCGCGGAGCACGTAGTAGCGCTTTTTTCCCTTGGAGTCGACGAGCGTGGCGCCCCCCAGTGAGGGGCCGTGCTTGATGACTTCCGTTTCGTCACCGCTCATCTGCGACGGAATAACGGCCGATTTCGCGCCGTCGTTCTTCAAATTCCCGCTCACAGTGACGAACCCGCCCGCGTCTCGTGTGGCCGAAGTGATCTGGAGGAGCAGTCCTTCGGTGCCCTTCACTTCAGCCAGGGGCGTTTCCGATTGCCCCTCTTGAGCACTCGGCTGGGATCCGCCTTCTTTGGAAGCGGGCGCCGAGGAGTTCGGCTTCTTGTCGTCGTCCCCGCCACCGCTGCAGCCGCCCACGCCGACGGCCAGGCCGGCCGCAAGGGCGAGCGCGACCATCCCCCCGCGCGCCTTCGCAGTGAACCGAATGCTCATCTCTCTGCTTCCTTCGTCACTCGTCGTTCGCTTGCGAATTGGCCAGGTGGACATCGAAGAGGTCTTCGGGGTCCGGCAGGAGTTCGAGGTCGTCCGGCTTCAACTCCCACTCCACCCCGTCCTCGCACAGCAGCTTGGGCAGTATGTCGGGCTCGGCCTCCTCGGCCAGGGGCTCGAAGTCGCAACGGGCTTCGATCACGGCCGTGGCGGAAGCATCGGACCTGTAGTCCTCCGTGCCCGGGACAATGGACTCACCGACCGACTTGTTGGTCTCGACTTCCACCGCGAATCGGAGCGGACCCTGCGGATCACAACTGTTCACCTGGGCGTCGTTCTGGGCGGCGAGTTCGTACGCACGCCAGCAGGACGGAGTGAGGCCCTCGGCAGCACCCTCGAAGACGGCCCGCCACTTGGTGGGATCGAGCACGTCCCTCACCCACGCTTCGGCGAGTTGGTCACGCTTGTCCTGCGCGGCTGCAAGAGCCGCTGCGTCGGCGGCTGTCTGGGCACCGTTCCTGTTCGCTGCGGCCTGGCCGACCGCGAAGTAGGCGAACGCGAGAAAGAGCAGGCCCCCCACCACCGTGATGTAGATGGGGAAGGCCTGCCCTGCGTCACCGTAACGGCGAGGTCGGATCAAGGAGCGACCTTGGCGATCTGTGCCTGAATCTTGTTGAGGATCGTCTGGCCGATGTTCGTCCCCGTGATCGCCAGCACGATCGCCACCACCACCGCGATGATGCCCAGGTACTCGACCGCCGTCTGCCCCTTGTCGCCGGCGCGGCGCTGCATCGCCTGCACCGTCGTGTTCTTCCAGCCGTTCACGCGGACCTTGGTCGCGACGGCGGTCTTCAGCATCAGGTCGCTCATGGTGTTCCCCTCCGGTTTCGGCTGTGCCGCTTTCGGCAGGAGGAACGTACGGCGGGACAGGCTGTCCGTCAGAGGGTCCCAGGACCCAATTCCGGGCCCAATCGCTCGGGCCCAGGCGGTTCTCTCCCCATGGCGTCACCGCGCGTCACCCCAGTCCTCGGTGCGAGTCCGGTGCCGTGCCGATCCACTTCGCGGCGGCCTCGGAGCGGCTGGTGCTGTGGAGCTTGGCGAAGATGCGGTTGATGTGGTTCTTGACGGTCTTCTCACTGATGAAGCACGTGGCGGCGATCTGCTGGTTGTTCATGCCGGACGCGATGAGGTCCATGATCTCCGCCTCCCTCGTACTCAGCTGGAACCGCGACCTGTCGGGAGCGGCCGGACGGCCGCTCGCCCACCCAGACGAAGACTGTGCCATATCCGGTTGCACTTGCGAAAGGTTTTCTGAAGAAGCGGAGGAGGACGGGGCGTGGCGCGCCGGGAAACCAGCTGGCCACGCGGGTTCCTGGGGAGGATTATGCGAGTTTACGGATCCTGACATTCCGTATGCAGTCGCACTTGTCGACTGCCCCAGGCCCTCGGACAGGGACGGCCCGGCCGGTGGCCGGCTCTGGCGGAGCTGGGTCAGGAGCGCCCCCGCCGCCGTGGGCGTGAAGTGGGGCCGGCCCTCCTTGATGTCCCGTACCGCGGCGACCAGTTGGTCGGCCGTGAACTCGCCGTGGACCAGGTAACCCCCGGCGCCCCGGCGCAGGGCCTCCTGGACGATCTCCGACTCCCTGCTGTAGGTCAGCATCACCACCGGCGCGATCCGCACCAGGTAGGGCAGGGCGGAGATGCCGTCCACGCCGGGCATGCGGACGTCGAGCAGGACGACGTCGGGGCGGTGCTGGTGGGCGGCCTCGCAGGCCTGGCGGCCGTCGGCCGCCTCGGCCACGACCTCGATGTCGGCGCGGCCGGAGAGCAGGGCGGTCAGGCCGGCGCGGACCACCGGGTTGTCGTCCGCCACGACGACCCGGAGGCGGTGGGCCGGTGGAGCGCCGAAGGGGTTCTGCGGGGGCGGCGGCTGCGGTGCGCCGGGGTGTGGGGTGGTGGGGTCCGGCATCGGGCCTCCTCTCGGGTCGTGGGGGTCAGGCGGTGGCGGGCGTCAGGGCGCTGATGGTGTCGTCAGGGCCGCCAAGGGGAGTTCCAGGCGGACCTCCGTGCCCTGGGGGTGGCCGCCGCGGCCGATGCGGATGCGGGCGCCGACCGAGGCGGCGCGTTCGACCATGCCGACCAGGCCGAAGTGGCCCGCGCGGCGCAGCTGTTCGAGGGTGGTGCCGGGAGGGAGGCCCCGGCCGTCGTCGTGGACGCTGATGCGGAGCAGGTCGCCGTGTACGCCCGCGCGGACGTCCACCCGGCTCGGTTCGGCGTGGCGGTGGGCGTTCTCCATGGCTTCCGACGCGATGGTGAGGAGCTGGCGGGCCACCGCGGGCGGGACCGGGGGCACGGCGTGTTCGCCGGTGGGGTGGTAGACGGCGGGCAGGCCGGTGCGGGTGCTGAAGTCACGGGTGCGGGCGGCCAGCTCGACCAGGACGTCGGTGCCCTGGTCGGGGTCGGACTCGCGGCGCAGGTCGGCCAGGAGTTCGCGGGACTCCGCCGCGGCACGTCTCGCCGAGCGGGCGACCAGGGCGGCCTGCTGCCGGACCAGGGCCGGGTCCATGCGCTCGGCGCCGGCCGAGCCGGTCAGGCCGTCGGCGGCCAGGGCGACACCGTGCAGGGTCTTGGCGACCGAGTCGTGCATCTCCCGGGCCAGCCGGGCGCGTTCGGCGCTGACCGCCTCCGTGACGGCGAGGCGGGCCTGGACGGTGGTGAGGGCCTGGGTGGCCGCGCCGAAGCGGAGCATCAGGTTGCGCAGGCTGGAGCCGACGGCACCGGCGATGACACAGAGGCCGGGCAGGAGGGTCGACTCGGCGATGCCGGGAGCCGGGTCCTCCTGGGCCGCGTGGATGAGGAGGAGCAGGAGGGCCTGGAGGGAGGCGAAGACGGCCGCGCCCCGCCAGCCGTAGACCAGGCCGGCGAGCAGGGGGGTGCAGACGCTGACGTAGGCGAGGGTGCTGTCGGGGCCCGCGGAGATGAGGAGCAGCGCACCGAAGAGGGTGTCCGCGGCGAGGAGGGTGGGGTGGCGCAGGAGCAGGGGACCGAAACGTTCCCAGTCCCTGAAGAGGACGTAGGAGGTCATGAAGGTGACGACCACGGCCGCGCCGACCAGGCGGGTGGGAAGGCCCTCGTTGGCGTTGAGGAGGGCCGTGGGTGTCGCCAGGGCGATCATGGCCAGGCGAAAGCCGAACACCTGTCGGCACATGGCCTGGAGGGCGTTGACCTGGATGTCCATGGCCGGGTCACGGGGCGGTGTGACACGGCGGCTCTCGGCCGGGAGGGAGTGAGCGACGGCGCCGCCCGGGCCGCTGTCGTCGGCGCGTGCGGGGGATGCCGGCGGGGGCGTGGCACCGCCGTCGGCTGACCGGCCGTCGCCCGCATCTTCCGGACGCGGTCCCCGAGCGCCCCCGGGGCCTTCTCCATCCTGCGCGGGCGAGGGAGCGTTCGCCTGTCCTTCCCCGCCCTGCGCGGGCGCATCTGCCGCGGTAGGCGCGGAAACCTCCGTCGCGCGGGGTCCGGTTCCCTCGACGCGCAGCGTGCGCTCGCCCCCGACCCGGCCGCCCACCGGCTCCCAGCCAGGTGGCAGCGCGGGGGTCACCGAGGTCACGGGGACGTCGGGCGCGCCCGTGCGGACATGGGCGGGAAGCACCGTGCCCGCCGGGGGCGTCGTGATCTCCGGGGTCCGGTCGGCACGGCGGCGACGGCCCAGCAGTCCGCTGCGTTCCCCTGTCATCGACATCCTGGCGTTCCCTACTTCCCCGTGACCGAGCCGAAGTCCGTGCCCGAGCCGAGGATCAGTCCGGCGCCGAGGAGGAGCATCGTGGCCGGGACCATGAAGGTCGTGATCATCATCGTGGCCTTCGGGACCGCCCGGGCCGCCTTCCTGCGGGCGTTCTGGGCGTCCGTGCGCCGCATGTCCTTGGCGAGGGAGACCAGTGTGTCGACGATCGGGGCGCCCAGCTCCTCCCCCTGCTGCAACGCCGTCACGAACATGGCGACCTGCTCGGAGTCGTTGCGGCGGCGCAGTTCCGCGAAGGCGTCGCGGCGGCTCATGCCGAGGTCCATCTGGCGCAGGGTGATGCGCAGTTCGTCGGCCCAGGGGCCCTCGTACCTGGACGCCACCCGGTCCAGGGCCTGGCGGAAGCCGAGGCCCGCGCTGACCACGACCGCGAGGACGTCCAGGAAGTCCGGCAGGGTCCGTTCGATGACGTCCTTGCGGATGCGGATGGCCGACCAGATGCCGACCTCCGTCCAGAACGCCCCGAAGGCCAGCAGGAGCAGCGCGACGAACAGCTGTCCGCGCATGAGGAAGACCAGGAAGCCGACGCCGCCCAGGGCGCCGTAGACCGCGCGCCGCGCGGCGTAGCGGTCGATGGTCAGGCCCCCGGGGTTGCCCGCGAGGTCGATCTTGCGGCGGTACTTGGCCACCTGCTTGGGGCCCATCAGGCGCAGCACGGCGGGCGCGTAGCGCATGCCCATGCGGTCGACGAGGGAGTCGACGGCGCCGGTGCGCGTGGAGCCGACCTCCAGGGCGAGGGCGAGGTCGCCGGGGAGCTTCGCCTCGGCCCGGTACATGCGGAGGCCGGCGAAGACGCCCCAGACGCCGATGCCCATCAGCAGGGCGAGAAGCAGTCCCATGGTGTGCCTCCGGGCTTCTCAGACGTCGATGCGGGACAGGCGGCGGATGAGGAGGAAGCCGACGGCGTAGAGCGAGAAGGCGACGATGACCGCCCCCTGGCCGAAGGGCGAGCCGGTCATGCGTTCCAGGGCGCCGTCCTTCACGCCGTCCATGAGGAACAGCGAGCCGACGCCCAGCACCGGCACCGCGTACGACGTCATGTTGACCTGTGACAACTGCGTCCGCACCTCACGCCGGGTCTCCTTCCGCTCCTCCAGCGTCTCGGTCAGATTCCGCAGCGCGCTCACCACCTGCCCACCCGCCCGGTTGGACAGCACCAGCGTGGTGACCAGGACGACCAGCTCGCGGGACGGGAGGCGGTCCGCCATTTCTCCCAGCGCGTCGTCCAGGGACGCGCCCACCGCCAGCTGGGCCGAAACCTTCCCCAGTTCCTCCCCCGCCGGTGCCTCCATCTCCTCCGCCGCCATTCCGATCGCCGTGCGCAGGGCCAGGCCCGCCTGGGTCGCGTTGGCCAGGATCCGGGACATCTCCGGGAGCTGGTTGATGAACTTCTCGATGCGCTTCTGGCGTTGCCAGTTCAGGAACTGGAACGCCGCCCACACGCCCAGCAGGCCCGCCAGCGGCCCGAAGAACGGTGCCAGGGCCGCCTGGCCGATCAGCCACAGGCCCGCCACCGTGGCCAGCATGGAGACGAAGAACTCGCCCGGCGTGATGTCCAGGCCCGTCGCCGCCAGGCGGAGTTCCAGCTTCCTGCCGAGCTTGGTGCGCCGCAGCCGGCGGTCGATGCCGCGGAAGTGGCGGCGGCGGCCGGCCACCGGGATCTGGCCGGTGGCGGACAGGCGGTCGACGAGCGCCTGGCGCTGGGCCTTGCCCATGGCGTAGGAGTGCAGGCCGATGACCGCCAGGACGCAGGTCAGCAGGGTGATGCCGGTGGTGAGCGTGATGAGCTGGTGCAGTTCCATCGGTCGGTCCTACCTGGCTTCTCGGGTGGCTAGCTGGTCCTCGCTCCGGGCGACGCCGAAGGCCTGCGGGATGGGCTGGCTCGCCATGTAGAGGCGGTCGGCGGTGCGGCGTGGGAGGGGGTGGTACTCGAAGTTCCCGTAGATGCGGCCGTCGGCGGCCATCGGCTGGGCGTGGAAGCGGGCGACCGTGACCAGCCGGTACGGGTCGCTGCCGTGGCTGTCCATCAGCGCGATCTCGGTGATGCGGCGGGCCCCGTCCGCGAACCGGGTGAGCTGCACGATGACGTCCACCGCGCTGTTGATCTGGTCGTGCAGGGCGACGAAGGGGATCTCCACGTCCGACATGGAGGCGAGGGTCTGCAGGCGCATCAGGGCGTCCTCCGCGCTGTTGGCGTGGACGGTCGCCAGCGAGCCGTCGTGGCCCGTCGACATCGCCTGCAGCATGTCGAGGGACTCGCCGCCGCGGACCTCACCGACGACGATCCGGTCGGGGCGCATGCGCAGCGAGTTGCGGACCAGGTCGCGGATGGTGACCTGGCCCTTGCCCTCGACGTTGGGCGGGCGTGACTCCAGGCGGATCACGTGCGGCTGCTGGAGCTGGAGTTCGGCCGAGTCCTCGATGGTGATGATGCGTTCGCCCTCGGGGATGAGGCCGGAGAGCGCGTTGAGCAGCGTCGTCTTGCCGGTGCCCGTCGCGCCCGAGACGATGATGTTGAACTTGGCCTGCACCAGCCCGGCCAGCAGGTACAGCATGGGCTCGTCGAGCGAGCCGAGGCCGATCAGCTCCTGGAGGGTGAAGGAGCGCGGGAAGCGACGGATGGTGAGGGTCGCGCCGGTCAGGGACAGCGGCGGGATGATGACGTTGACGCGCTCGCCGGAGGGCAGGCGGGCGTCGACCATCGGATTGGACTCGTCGACGCGGCGGTTGACCGTGGAGACGATCCGCTCGATCGTCTGCATGAGCTGGTCGTTGGAGGCGAAGCGGAGCGGCAGTTGCTCGACGCGGCCGCCGCGCTCGACGAAGATCGCGTCCGGGCCGTTGACCATGATCTCGGTGATGGACGCGTCCTCCAGGAGCGGCTCCAGGATGCCGAGGCCGAGGGCTTCGTCGACGACCCGGCGGATCAGCTGGGAGCGTTCCACGGTCGACAGGACCGGGCCCTCGCGGCTGATGATGTGCCCGAGCACCCGCTCCAGCCGGGCCCTGCGCTCGGCGGCGGCCAGCGAGCTCATCTCCGCGAGGTCGATCTCCTCCAGGAGCTTGGCCCGGTAGGAGGCGACCATGTGGCCGTCCTCACCCCGGTTGCCGTTCTCCTCGGGGGTGCTGATGCGTGCTCGCAGGCTCATGAGTCCGGTGCTCCTCGCTCGTTGCTCAGTGGTCGCGCGGCATCGTGGCGGTCTTGACGGCGGGGCCGAAGTCCCAGCCGGGCACGACGGAGGGGATCTGCACGGTGGCCGTGACGGTCACCTCGTCCCCGCCGGTCGACGCCGGGCAACTGGTGCCGTCGGCCAGCCAGCTGCTCACCGCGGCCCGGCAGTCCGCCTCGTGCGGCCCGTCCAGCGACGCGCTGCGCGCTCCGGCCCGGGCCGCCGTGCCGGCCTGCTGGGCGGTGTAGGCGATCAGGCCGAGCTGCACGGCCGCCAGGGCGACGAGCAGCAGGATCGGCAGGAAGCCGATGAACTCGATGGCGACCTGGCCGCGGTCGCGGGCCCTGCGGATACCGGCCATGTCAGTCCGTCTCCTCCTCGACCGCGCCAGCGTGGCCCTTGACGGCGTACGGGAAGGACAGCGTGCCCGGGAAGAGGATCGGGACCTCCAGGCGGACATCGGCCGTCACGTAGCCGGAGCCGCCGCAGGTCACCGTGGCGCCGGAACGCCACGCCTCCGACAGGTGCCTCAGCCCCGCCTCCTGGCACGCGCCCTGCCGGGCGCCCGGCCCCACCGCCGTTCCCGCCCGCACCGCCTCGTCCGCCGCGTTGCCCGCGAGCGTGAACGTGTAGCCGACGAGGACGATCTGCCACAGCGCGATCAGCGTCACGAGGATCGTCGGCGTCATGCCGAGGAACTCGATGGTCACCTGGCCCGCGTCACGGTGCCGCTTGCTCGGGGCCATGCTCACCCCTCCCTTCTCCGCCGCAGGCTCACCGACCCCCGGTCGCCGCCCCGGAACCGGCCCGTCTTCTGGGCGCCTTCGGGGACCTTGACCAGGCCCAGTTCGGCCGCCAGGCCCCACAGGGCCTGCTTCACCGCGCTCTTGTTCTCCAGTTCGTGGACGCGGCCCGCGTCCACCACGCTCTGCAGTTCCTTGAAGTGGGCGGGGACGGCGGTGGCCGCGACGGCCGTGCCGGTGATCCTCCGGATCAGGGGCGGCTGGATCTCCGTGGCGCGGGTGTGCCGGTTGACGACGACGGTCGTCTCCTCGGCCTTGCGGATCTGCAGCCGGTCCCACATCCGCACCGCCCGCTTGGCGCCCCGTACGGCGACCACGTCCGGGGTGGTGACCAGCAGGGCCCGGTCCGCCATCTCCACGGCCGCCGCGCCCGCGCCGCCGATCTGGGCGCCGCAGTCGATGACGACGACCTCGTAGCGGGAGCGCAGGGCGCTGACGATCTGGCGGGCGGCGCGGTCGGTGACGTCCTCGCCGCGCTCGCCCTCGGCCGGGGCGAGCAGCAGGGCGAGGCCGGTGTCGTGGCGGAAGACCGCGTCGGCCAGGACACGCGGGGAGATGTCGGTGATGGCGGCCAGGTCGACGACGGAGCGGCGGAACTGCACGTCCAGGTAGGAGGCGACGTCGCCGGTCTGGAGGTCCAGGTCGACCAGGGCGGTGCTGCGGCCGGAGGCCTGGGCGGCCAGGGCCAGCTGGATCGCGGTGAGGGTGGCCCCGACGCCGCCCTTGGCGCCGCTGACCGTGACGACGGTGCCGCCGACGCCGGTGAAGACGTCACCGCCGGCGCCCAGGTGCCGGCGTACGCCGGTGGACCACTGGGCGACCGCCTGGACGCGGCTGGCGAGTTCCTCGTAGCTGAGCGGCAGGGCGACCAGGCCGCGGGCGCCGTAGTCCATGGCGGCCTGGAAGAGGCCGGGGCTCGCGTCGGAGGTGACGAGGATGACGCCGACGGCGGGGAAGCGCAGGGCCACTTCGCGGATCAGTTCCAGCGCGGGGACCGGGCCGATCCGCTCGTGGACGATCACGACCTCGGGCAGTTCGTCGACGGATTCGGCGGCCAGGCGGGCGAGGGTGTCGACGAGCTGGGTGGAGTCGACCACCGGGGTGACCGGTTCGGCGTCCGGGAGCTGGCTGAGCAGTGTGGTGACGGACCGGACCGCGTCCGCGTCACCGACTGCCGGGAGGATCCTCGTGGGCATGCGCTCTCACTTGTCCTTCGCGAGTTCGTACGTCCGGTCCTGCTCGGGGACGGTGGTGTCGCTGCCGGGCGCGACCAGGGCGAGCCGGACCCGCTTGGCGAACGACTCGGCGTAGGTGATGCGCTGGGCGTCCCGGGCGGACAGCGCGAAGGTGATGGGGACGGCGTCGGTGGCCTGCTGGGAGCGGTTGTTCTCGTCGGGGTTGAGCGCGATCAGTTTCCCGACGTCGAGGACCTTGGCGTTGGTCACGATGATCTTCGACTGGTCGGGGTCGCCCTCGCGCGCGCCCTCGAAGGTGGCGTAGACGTTGACGGCGGCACCGGGGGTGATCTTGCCGGCCACGCCGGTCGCCGCGTCGATCATGATGGCGACCTCCTGCTGGCCGGGCTGGAGGGCCGGCCGGCGGACGATCATGTCCGACTGGAGCAGGGAGCCCGCCTTCAGGGTCGTGACGGCGATCTTGCCCCGGATGTCGCGCAGGTCGGTGACCGCGTTGTCCGACAGCCACCGTTCGGGCATCTTGATCTTCTCGAACTGGCCTGTGCCGAGGGTGGTGTAGGGCGGCACGTCGGACTTGAGCCGGTAGGCGGTGACCTCGGGGCCGACCTTGGACTCCACGTCGCTGATGACGGACAGCACGCCGGCGAAGGCGCCGAGGGCACAGACGACCGACAGGAGCAGGAGGATCACGCCGCGGCGCTGACGGGAATTCATGAACCGTACTACCTCGTTGGGGATATCGGTCGAGCGGGACGGGAGCGGTGCCGAAGGGCGGGGCGCGGGCTCACCCGGCTGCCGTCCGGTTCTCGAGCTGCTTCGGGGGCGGGCTGTCGTAGACGGGCGGCGTGGCGGAGCAGAAGACGCAGCGGTCGCCGATGACGTCGATGCCGCACCAGTGGCAGCGGCTGCGCCGTACGGAGGTGACCAGCTGGTAGAGGACGGACAGGTCGGGCAGGTAGCTGCAGAACTCGATCAGCTTGCCGGTGCCCCACCAGGGCGGTGACTCGGCCGGCAGCTGCGTCTCGCGCAGGCCCTGCACCTTCCAGGCGGGGGCGAGGGTGGCGCTGACCCAGTCGGACTGGAGCTGTCCCTTGGCGAGGAGCATCCAGGTGCCGAACTCGGGGCCGGGCAGCAGCGCTTCGGGGGTGATCCTGACCAGCTGCGGCTCGGGGTGGGCGAGGACGCCGAACTGGCTGCCGGGCACCCAGGACTTGGCGTGCGACTTCAGGCCGACGGGGACGTGGTCGAGGCGGGCGACGGAGTTGAGCAGCGCTCCGGCGTGGATGTAGTGGACGAGCAGCCGCCCGGCGGAGGCGAGCACGCCGGGGCTGAGGTCGCAGGAGGCGAGCTGGCGCAACTGCCGCGCCAGCACGGCCAGTCCGAGGGGCGGCAGATCCGGCCGGAACAGGGCGACGCGGTCGGTCTCCAGGAGGGAGCGCAGGGTGTGCAGGCGGCGCTGCAGGGCGGTGGGGGCGGCCGGTGAGCAGACCACGATCACGTGACCGTGGTGCTCGACCAGGGCCTGGAGGTCGGCGAGCGCCTGTTCCAGGGGGCGTTCGGCGATGTCCCGGAGCACGACGGCGGGCAGGGTGCGGTCGTCCTGTGGCGGCAGTGCCATGTCGGCACTGGTCACGGCAATGGCAGTTGGCACGCGCAGCTCCCCGTTTCCCCATGCCCGTCGGAGCGCCGGGTGTCACTCCGGCGCGCCGTGTCGACTTCACTGCGTGACTACCTCAGCACTGTATCCACGGCTCTGTGACCGGAGAACAGCGTTTGGGTAGCTGGTGGGCAACTGCCGTTGCACAAGGTGCGTCAAAACGGGGCAGGTTGAGCATCTTGCCGGTCATCGGAGGGGGCCGGGCGGTGGACCCGGCGGGCCCGGGGTTGACGGTGGGTCCGCGTGCGGGCCCCGGGCCCGGGCAAGCCGCCGGGCACCGAGGAGGCGAAGCGGCATCCCGCACCGCGGCGGGGAGGTGCCGGTGCGTCACCTCGCGGAGTCCTGGGGCTGCCGGTCGGTGCGCCGCTCGCGGGATGCGCGGCGGGACCGTTGCCGGACCGGTTGGTCTGGACCTCTTGACACCGGCTTTGGTCTGGACCACCTTCTTGTCATGTCCAGACACAGACGATTCCTGCGGCTGTGGTCGGGCGCCCTCACGGCTGCCCTGGCCCTCTCTGTCACGACCGTCGGCCAGGCCTCCGCCGCCGACGTCAACAACGTCCGGAACGCCGGCTTCGAGTCGGGCCTGAGCGACTGGACCTGCTCGGCGGGCAGCGGTGCGGCGGTCTCCTCCCCCGTGCGCACCGGCACGTCCGCGCTGCGGGCGACCCCGGCCGGTCAGGACAACGCCCGGTGCACCCAGACCGTGCGGGTGCAGCCCAACTCCAGGTACAGCCTGGGCGCCTGGGTGCGCGGCGGCTACGCCTACCTGGGCGTGACCGGCACGGGCACGACGGACGTGTCCACCTGGACCCCCGACTCCACGTCCTGGAAGCAGCTGTCGACGACCTTCACCACGGGCGCGTCGACGACCTCGGTGACGGTGTACACGCACGGCTGGTACGGGCAGGCCGCGTACTACGCCGACGACGTGTCGGTGTTCGGCCCCGACGGGGGCGGCGGCACCGACCCGGGCCCCACGGTCCCGACCGCGCCGAGCGGACTGCGCGTCACCGGCACCACGTCCTCCTCGGTCTCGCTCGCCTGGAACACCGTCTCGGGCGCCACCGGGTACACCGTCTACCGCGACGGCACGAAGATCACGGCGGTCTCCGGCACCTCGGCCACGGTGACCGGCCTCGCGGCCTCGACGTCGTACTCCTTCCAGGTCACGGCGACGAACGCGGCCGGTGAGTCGCCGAAGTCGGCGGCGGTCACCGGGACCACCAACAACACGAGCGGCCCCGGCCCCGCCCTGCCCAAGCACGCGGTGACCGGCTACTGGCAGAACTTCAACAACGGCGCGGCCGTCCAGAGGATCTCGGACGTGCCCGCCCACTACGACATCATCGCGGTGTCCTTCGCGGACGCCACCGCCACACCCGGCGCGGTGTCGTTCACCCTCGACTCGGCCGGGCTGAACGGCTACACCGTCGAGCAGTTCAAGGCCGACGTGAAGGCCAAGCAGGCGGCCAGCAAGAAGGTGATCATCTCGGTCGGCGGTGAGCGCGGCACGGTGACCGTGAACGACGCGGCCTCGGCGACGAACTTCGCCAACAGCGTCTGGTCCGTGATGCAGGAGTACGGCTTCGACGGCGTCGACATCGACCTGGAGAACGGCCTCAACGCGACCTACATGACGCAGGCGCTGCGCGCCCTGTCCGCGAAGGCGGGCCCGTCGCTGATCATCACGATGGCCCCGCAGACCATCGACATGCAGTCGACGTCGAACTCCTACTTCCAGACGGCGCTGAACATCAAGGACATCCTCACCGTCGTCAACATGCAGTACTACAACAGCGGTTCCATGCTCGGCTGCGACGGCAAGGTCTACAGTCAGGGCACGGTCGACTTCCTGACGGCCCTGGCCTGCATCCAGCTGGAGAACGGCCTCGCCCCGTCCCAGGTCGGGCTCGGCGTGCCCGCCTCCACCCGGGCGGCGGGAGGCGGCTACGTCCCGCCGACCGTGGTCAACAACGCCCTGGACTGCCTGACCAGGGCCACCAACTGCGGCAGCTTCAAGCCGCCGCGGACGTACCCGGCCCTGCGGGGTGCGATGACCTGGTCGACCAACTGGGACGCCACCTCCGGCAACGCGTGGTCCAACGTCGTCGGGCCGCACGTGGACGCGCTGCCGTAGCCTCCCGGTCCTCCCGTGCCTAGAAGAACTCCCCCCACGGCTGGTCCCAGACCTGCTTGACGCACAGGATCAGGAACAGCAGCCCCGCGAGGGCGAGCATCACGTTGCTCACCGGGCCGTTGCGCCACTCGCGGGGCGTGCGGGGGGAGTTCAGGAGCCAGATCAGCGTGCCGGCGAGGAAGGGCAGGAAGGCCGCCCCGAGCACGCCGTAGATGATGATCAGGCGGAAGGGCTGGCCTTCGAGGAGCAGGATCATGGGCGGGAAGGTCAACCAGAGCAGATACGCGCGGAAGGGCCAGGAGCGCTCGCGCTCGCCCGAGGCGACCTCCTCGCCCTTGGCCCGGCCCCGGCCCGACAGGCGGCCCATGAAGTCGGCGAACATCAGGCTCACGCCGTGCCACACCCCGATCAGCGAGGTGAACGACGTGGCGAAGAAGCCGACCAGGAAGAACTTCGCCGTCGCGGCGCCGTACTCCTCCTCCAGGATGTCGCCCAGCTGGACCAGGCCCTTGTCACCGCCGGCGATGGCGATGTTCGCCGAGTGCAGCAGCTCGGCGCCGACGAACAGCATCGCGATCACGAAGACGCCGGTGGTGGCGTAGGCGACGCGGTTGTCCAGGCGCATGACCTTCATCCAGCCGGTGTCGGTCCAGCCCTTGGCGTTGACCCAGTAGCCGTACGCCGCCAGCGTGATCGTGCCGCCCACGCCGCCGATCAGGCCCAGCGTGTTGAGGATCGAGTCCTTTTCGTCCGGCAGCACCGGCAGCAGCCCGGCGAAGGCGTCGGGGATGTTCGGCGTGACCCTGATCGCCAGGTACACCGTCACCACGAACATGACGCCCACCAGGATCGTCATGACCTTCTCGAACACCGCGTACTTGTTGAACCAGACGAAGACCAGCCCGACCAGGCCGCAGGCGATGCCCCACCACTTCAGGTCCATCACGTCGGGGAAGAGCGCCTGCAACGGCAGCGCGCTGGACGACATCGCCGCCGCGCCGTAGACGAAGCCCCACACCACGACGTAGACGGCGAAGAACCAGGTCGTCCAGCGGCCGAGGCTCGCCCAGCCGTCGAACAGGGTGCGGCCGGTGGACAGGTGCCAGCGCCCCGCCGCCTCGGCCAGGGAGATCTTGACGAGGCAGCCGATGATCGCGGCCCACAGCAGGGTGTAGCCGAAGTTGCTGCCGGCGATGAGCGTGGCGACGAGGTCCCCGGCCCCCACCCCGGTCGCCGCGACGACGATCCCCGGCCCGATGTACTTCCAACTGGCCTTGCGCGGGGGAGGTTGCTGGGAGGCCTGGTCCGTGGTGTTGCCCGTGGTGTCCGCCATGCAGATCAAGTAACCGCACACGGCCCGGACGGACAAGAGGGCGCGAGCGCGATGGTCCCGGGGGCGCGGGGAACCGCGCGCCGCGCCCCCGCGCACCCGCGGACGGGAACGGCCCCCCGGCGGCTCGTGCGAGCCCCGGGGACGGCCGAACCCAGCGGTGGCGTCACGGCTGTCGCCGACCGCAGCCGTCCGCCCCGCACGTGCCGAGCTCGAACCACACGGTCTTGCCCGACGCGTCCCGGTGGCAGCCCCAGCGCTGGGCGAGCGCGTCCACCAGGAACATTCCCCGGCCGTTCTCCCCGGTGCCCGCCTGGAGCACCCGGGGCACCCGCCGCTCCCCGTCGGCGACCTCGCAGCGCAGCACGCCGTGCGCGGCGAAGAGCGTGAGCCGGAAGCGGCTCCCGGCGTGCACCAGCGCGTTGGTGGCCAGTTCGGCGACCAGCAGTTCGGCCACGTCCACCACGTCGCCGCGCTCCGCGATCCCCCAGCACTCCAGCTGCCGGCGCACCTCCGCGCGCGCCTCGCGGACGGCGGAGGGCCGGGGCGCGTACTCGACACTCAGGTGGCCCGCTCCCAGGGGCGGTTGCGGGAACGGGCCGTGGTGGGGGTCGGGGTCCGGGAGGTGGCGCCCGGAGAGTTGCAGCATGCGTCCAGGGTGATCCCCGGGGAAGGTCCGGCGCAGGGGGAGGACTACCCGTTCCCCTACCTGCTTGTGCAGGTGGCGGCCCTACGCGTATTGCAGGCGGACCGTCGCGCCGGCGCTGTCGTCGCGGACGTCGACGTACGCGCAGACCTGCCGCGCGTACCACAGGCCCGGGCCGGGCTCCGGGCCGTCGGGCGGGGGCGGGACGAAGCCGGCGAGCGGGTCGGCGACGGGCCGGGACGAACGCAGTTCGCAGACGCAGGCGGGCGCCTCGCCCCACACCAGGGCGGTGCCGTCGAGGGGGGCGAGCGCCGCCGCGGCCTCGGCGACGGCGGCGGCGAACAACTCGGCGTCGGCGGCGGGCAGTCCCCGGGACTCGGCCCAGCCGCGCACGGCCGCCGCGTGCGGCCCGGCGAGGGGCTCGGCGTTCTCCGGGGGCAGCGGCAGCGGTACGGCGTCGAGTTCGGCCACGAGCCGGAACGGGTCCTCGTACGCCTCCGTGCCGGGGTGGGCGCGGCGGGCAGCGGCGACGACGGCGGGCCCGGCGGTACGGGTGTCGTAGGCGCACAGGGCGGTGGTGGCCAGGGGACCGAAGAGGGGGTTGGCGAGTGCCTCGTAGCGGATCCACTCGGCCGTCTCGCGGGTCGAGCGTCCGGCGCGGCCGCTCCAGACGGGTTCCATCAGCAGGTGGATCCGGCCGCCCGGGCCGGCGTGGGCGGTGAGGTGGGCGGCGGCCCGGGCGACGGCGTTGGCGGCGGAGCCGGTGTACCACTCGGTGTGCGGGACGCAGGTGATCTCCTTGGCGTCACCGCCGAGGGCGTCGCGCAGCAGGTCGAGGTTGCGCGGCGCGGCGATGGCCACGGGCGGGGGCTCGCCGGGGGCGGCGAGGCCCTCGCCGAGGAAGGGCAGGGCGGCGGCCAGGAAGGCGTCGTCGGAGCCGAAGACGGCCATGCGGTGGTCGAACGGGCTGGTCTGTCCGGTGGTCACGTGATCCCCTCGGGTGGGTACGGGCGGTCAGCGCTGGGCCGCCACCCAGGCGGCGATCTGGCTGCGGTTGCTGAAGCCGAGCTTGCTGAGGATGCGTTCCACATGGCCTTCGGCGGTGCGGCGGGCGATGACCAGGCGGTCGGCGATCTGCTGGTTGGCGAGGCCTTCGGCGACGAGCCGGGCGACCTCGGTCTCGCGGCGGGTGAGACGGACGGGGATGTCCTCGTGCGGCGGCGGGGCGGCGGCGGGCTCGGCGGTGGCCGGTTCCTGGAGCGCGTGGCCGACCAGCTCCGCGAGGGGCAGGGCACCGCCGCGCCGGTGGGCCCGCTCGAACGCCTCGCGGCCCAGGGCCCGGCCCGCGCGTTCCTCGCTGTCCCGGCGTGCGGAGGTGAGGGTGCGGGCGCCCCAGCGGCCGACGTCGATGTCGGCCCAGACGCGGTCGGCGCCGCCCAGCAGCACGGCCGCGTGCTCGTGGGCGCCGCGCCCGGTGGCGATCGAGGCGAGCAGGTCGAGGGTGAGGGCGATGCCGATGACGTCGTGGACGGCGAATTTCAGCCGCAGCGCCTCGCGGGCGTGCCGCTCCGCCCGGGCCGCGTCGCCGCGCACGGTGTGCGCGAGCGCGAGCATGCGCAGCACGTACGAGCGCACCCACTGCTCGCCGTGCCGCTCGCACAGCCGCAGGGCCCGCTCGCACACCTCCACGGCCCGGTCCGCCTCCCCCAGGAAGCCCAGCGCGCAGGCGAGTTCGACCTGGTCGAGGCCGACGAGGCTGAGGTGCTGGCCGGGCACGGGGCCGCGCGCGACGGTGGTCTCGAAGTGCCGCAGCGCGCCGGGCAGGTCGTCGCCGAACAGCCGGATGACGCCGATGACGTACTCGGCGTGGGCGGCCTCGGCGCCGTCGCCCAGGGTGCGGGCCAGGGCGAGGGCTTCGGTGGCGTGCCGCAGGCCCCGGGGGAAGTCCTGGGTGGCGGCCACCAGCAACCCGGCGACCCACAGCCCTCGGGCCCGCTCCCTGGTCGGCTCGGGGTGGGCGGCCAGGGCCCGGTCGAGCCAGTACAGGCCCTCGCGGGGGGCGCCGCAGGCGTGCCAGTGGAACCAGAGGGTGCCGGCGAGGTGCAGCCCGGCGCGGGCCTCTGCGGGGTCGGCGAGGCTGAAGTCGAGGGCGGCGCGCAGATTGTCCCGGTCGGCGCGCAGGCGGGCCACGATCTCCGGCTGTCCGGGCCCGAACCAGTCGCGTTCGCACTTCTGGACGCGTTCGAGCATCCAGTCCCGCAGCCGCCGCCGGGCGGCGGTCTCCTCCCCCGGGGTCCGCCGCAGCTGCTCGAGGCCGTACTGGCGCAGGGTGTCGAGCAGCCGGTACCGCACCCCGTCGGGTCCCGGTTCGCGGCACAGGACGGACTTGTCCACGAGCCCGGCGACGGCTTCCAGTACGTCGTCGGTGCGCAGACCCACGGGGTGCGGCGCGGGCAGGACGACGGTCCCGGTGGGCGCTCCGGCGCAGCGGGGGCGGGTGCCGGGGCCGTCGGTGAGCCGGGCGGGTTCCGTGCCGCGGGCCTGGTGCCGGAACGCGCCGGCGGCGTACTCGCCCCCGTCGGCCGGCCGCGCGGCGGCGCCCGGCGGGGTGTCGTCGGCACACACCGCCTCCGCCGTCTCCAGGTCGAAGCTGCCCGCCAGGACCGACAGCCGCGCCCACACCAGCTGTTCGGCCCCGGTGCACAGGTCGTGGCTCCAGGCGACCGCCGCGCGCAGCGTCTGGTGGCGGGGCAGGGCCGCGGGGCTGCCGGTGGTGAGGAAGCGGTAGCGGTCGTCGAGCCGGTCCAGGAGCTGGTCGACGTCGAGGACGCGCATGCGGACGGCGGCCAGTTCGATGGCGAGGGGCAGGCCGTCCAGGCGGCGGCACAGGCGGGCGACGGACGCCAGGTTGGCGGGGGTGAGGCGGAAGCCGGGTGCCACGGCGGCCGCGCGGTCGGCGAAGAGGGTGAGGGCCGCGGAGCCCTCGGCGGCGGACAGGTCGCCGTCCGGGTCGGGCACCGGCAGCGGGCGCACCTCCAGCAGGTGCTCCTCCGTGAGGCCGAGCCGGTGCCGGCTGGTGGCGAGGATCCGGACGCCCTCGGTGCCGTGCAGGAGGGCGGCGGCGAGGCGGGCGCAGGCACCGGCGAGGTGCTCGCAGTTGTCGACGACGAGCAGCAGCCGCCGGTCGCGGACCTGCTCGACGAGTGCGTCCAGCGGCGGCTGGGCGGAGTGGTCGTGCAGGCCCAGCGCGTCGGCGGCGGCCAGCGGGACGAGCGCGGGGTCGTGCAGCCCGGACAGGTGCACGAAGCGCACGCCGTCCGGGAAGGCCCGCTGGACCCGGGCCGCGATGCGCGCGGCGAGCCGGGTCTTGCCGACGCCGCCCGGCCCGGTCAGCGTCACGAGCCGTGCGCGGGCCAGCAGCTCGCGTCCTTCGGTCAGTTCGCCACGCCGGTCGACGAAGCTGGTCGTCTCGACCGGCAGCCGGTGGTCCCTTCGTGGCGCTGATCCGCCCATGATCAGCCAGTCCTCTGGGGTGTGGTGCGAGGTCCCGGGCAGTCCGGTTCCCCTGTGCGCGAGTCCCCACCCTCTCCCGATCCCGTACATATATGCACGCCCGGGTCACACCCGTGGGTGGACTTCAGTCGGTCCCTCTCGACCGACGCGCCGCACGCGTACACTGCACGGCCGCTTTCAGTCTTGACCTGCTCATGCCATTGGCAGAACGATGTGCGCCACCCGCACCACGTACGTCGCACGGAACAACCCCACCTCCCACAAGGAGATTTCATGCGACTTCGCATACGAGGCTCCGGTGCCCGCACCGGCAGACGCACCGCCGCCCTCGCCGCCGTCCTCGCCCTCGCCCTCGCGGCTCCCCTGTCGGCGACGGCGCCGGACGCCACCGCCGACAGCGCGGCGAAGGCCGCACCGGCGGCCGACGGCATCCGGCAGTACGAGATCCACCTGCACTCGACGGCCGAGGACCGCACGGCACTTCAGCGCGCGGGCGTGACCGTCGACGAGGTCCACGGCCACGGTGTCGTCGTCTCCGGACGCGCGGACCAGATCAAGCGGTTGCGCGCCCGGGGCTACGAGGTCACCCCGCTCGGCGCGGTGCCCGACCGGTCCGCCGGCGAGGACGACGTCCGGATCTTCGACTTCCCGTCGGCCGACTCGAAGTACCACAACTACGCGGAGATGACGAACGAGATCAACTCGATCGTCTCGGCCAACCCGTCGATCGCGAGCCAGCGCGTGATCGGCAAGTCGTACCAGGGCCGGAACATCGTCGCCATCAAGATCAGCGACAACGTGGCGAGCGACGAGTCCGAGCCGGAGGTGCTGTTCACCCACCACCAGCACGCCCGCGAGCACCTCACCGTCGAGATGGCGCTCTACCTGCTGCGCGAGCTGACCTCCGACTACGGTTCCGACTCACGCGTCACCAGCATGGTGAACAACCGCGAGATCTGGATCGTGCCGGACATGAACCCGGACGGCGGCGAGTACGACATCGCCACCGGCTCCTACCGCTCGTGGCGCAAGAACCGGCAGCCCAACTCCGGTTCGTCGTACGTCGGTACGGACATGAACCGCAACTGGAACTACCGCTGGGGCTGCTGCGGCGGCTCCTCGGGGTCGGCGTCCTCGGACACCTACCGCGGTTCCGCGCCCGAGTCCGCGCCGGAGGTGAAGGTCGTCGCCGACTTCGTGCGCAGCCGGGTCGTGGGCGGCAAGCAGCAGATCAGGGCCGGGGTCGACTTCCACACGTACAGCGAGCTGGTGCTGTGGCCGTTCGGCTACACGTACTCCGACACCACGACCGGGATGACCGCGGACGACCACGCGGCGTTCAAGGCGGTCGGGCAGAAGATGGCCGCGAGCAACGGGTACACGGCGCAGCAGTCGAGCGACCTGTACATCACGGACGGGTCGATCGACGACTACCTCTGGGGCGTGCACAAGATCTTCGGCTACACGTTCGAGATGTATCCCCGGTCCGGCGGGGGCGGGTTCTACCCGCCCGACGAGGTGATCGAGCGGGAGACCTCCCGCAACCGGGACGCGGTGCTGCAGTTGCTGGAGAACGCGGACTGCATGTACCGGTCGATCGGCAAGGAAGCGCAGTACTGCGGCTAGTCCGCGTCGTCCGCTGCGCCTTCCTCGGCGCCGTCCTCGAAGTAGGCGTCCAGGACCTCGTCCAGCCGGGCGTCCCACTCGGCGAACCGGCTCCTGGCCGGCGCCTCGATCTCGATCGGGTACCAGCGCCGGTCAGGGGTGTGGACGGTGACGGTGTACCGCTTGCCGAAGCGGGCCGTCTCCGTCTCCACCGCGCCGATCTCGTCCCAGCGGAACTCGCACTCCTGGTCGTCCAGACGCAGCGTCACGCCTCTGTGGTCGGCGACGATCCGCGCGCGGCGGTCGGACGCCTCGAAGACGGGACCGTCGGCCGCGGCGTCCTCCTCCGGTTCGGAGGGGGACGCCGTGTCCTTCTCCTCCGCCTCGGGGGCGGCCTCCTCGGCCTCGGCGGCCTCGGGCTCCTCGTCCGGCCGGTCCTCCTCCGTACGGGCGGACGCGGGTGACGTGAGCCCGGGGATGAAGGCCGGGTCGAATCCGGCGCCCTCCAGGGGCTGGCTGCTCGAACCTATGCGCTGCTCCACAGCGGAGCAGTATGGTCGAGAAACCCGTGCCGCACACAGTCGGCCCCGACTTCGTTATCAGACACCTACAAGAACCGGCCGCCCCACGGCGCCTGCGGGACGCCTACAGGAACAGGCTGAGCACCGCCGCCACCACGAACCCGGCCACCGACAGCACGCTCTCCAGCACCGTCCACGTCCTGAGCGTGTCCCGTTCGCTGATGCCGAAGTACTTGGCGACCATCCAGAAGCCGCCGTCGTTGACGTGCGAGGCGAAGATGGAGCCCGCGGAGATGGCCATGATGACCAGGGCCACGAAGGCCTGCGAGTGGTCGCCCTCCGACAGCAGCGGCGCCACGATGCCCGCCGTGGTCACGATCGCCACCGTCGCCGAGCCCTGGGCGACCCGCAGGACCACGGAGATCAGGTAGGACAGGACGATCACCGGCAGGCCGACGTCGTTGAACGTGTCCGAGAGGGCCTGGGCGACGCCGCTGGCCTTGAGGACGGCGCCGAAGACGCCGCCCGCGCCGACCACCAGCAGGATGTTGCCGACCGGCTTGAGGGACGCCGTCGACACCGTCTCCAGGGACTTGCGGGACCAGCCGCGGCGGATGCCCAGCAGGTAGTACGCGAGGAACAGGGCGATCGTGAGCGCCACGAACGGGTTGCCGAAGAACTCGATCACCGAGCGCAGCGTGGAGGGTTCCAGGGCGATCGAGGAGAAGGTCGCGGCGAGGATGAGGACCAGCGGCGTACCGATGATGCCGAGGACCGTGCCGAGGGAGACCGGCTGCTCGCTGGGCGCCACCCCGGCGGCCCGCTGCTCGTCGACGACGGCCCGCCTGGCCTCCTCCGCCGCCTCGACCATGTCCTGCGGCACGGGCACGAAGATGCGGCGGCCGATCCACGCCGAGTACGCCCACGCGGCCACCACGGCGGGCAGACCGCAGACGACGCCCATGAGGATGACCCAGCCGAGGTCGACGTGGAGCAGACCGGCGGCGGCCACCGGGCCGGGGTGCGGCGGCAGGAACGCGTGGGTGACGGACAGGCCCGCGAGCAGCGGCAGGCAGTACAGCAGGATCGACTTGCCGGAGCGCTTGGCGGCGGCGTAGACGATGGGGGCCAGCACGAAGATGCCGACGTCGAAGAAGACCGGGATGCCGAAGATCAGGCCGGTCAGGCCCATGGCCAGCGGGGCGCGCTTCTCGCCGAACAGGCCGAGCAGACGGCCCGCCAGGACCTCGGCGCCGCCGCTGACTTCGAGGATCGCGCCGAGCATGGTGCCCAGGCCGATGATGATGGCGACGTGGCCGAGGATGCCGCCCATGCCGGACTCGATGGTGGAGACGGCGTCCGACCTCTGGACCGTGCCGAAGAGTTCGGTGACCGACAGGCCGGCCGCGAGGCCGACGGCTATGGAGACCGCGAGCAGGGCGACGAACGGCTGGAGTCGCACCTTGATGATGAGGAACAGCAGCAGCGCGATGCCGAGCGCGGCGGTGAGCAGGAGTCCGGCGGTGCCGTCGACGAGGAGGAGCAGTCCTCCCGTGTGGGGCGGTGTCTCGGCGGGGGCGGACGCGGCGAGCGGATGGGACATGCGGGGGTCCTCTGCGTAAGTGCATGCAGCTTCTGGGTAGGGGGGAGCGCGACGCGGCGCATCGGGGCGCCGCGCCTCACGGGCGTGCGGAGGTGGGGGGTGGGGGTGGGGGCCGGTCAGCCGAGGACGGCGAGCGCGTCGATCTCGATGAGCAGGCCCGCGGGGAGACCGACGTAGACGGTCGTGCGCGCGGCGGGCGGCTGGGTCAGGCCCTGCTCCTCGAAGTACGCGTTGTAGATCTCGTTCATCTCGGCGAAGTGGGCCACGTCCGTCAGGTAGACGCGGATCATCATCACGTCGTCCCAGGAGGCGCCGCCCTCCTCCAGGATGGCCTTGACGTTGGCCAGGGTCTGCAGGGTCTGCTCCCGCAGGGCCGGCCCGGCGGGCGTGGGCGGCTTGCCCTCCTCGGCGGGCAGGAAGCCGACCTGGCCGGCGACCTGGAGGATGTTGCCCTTCCTCACACCGTGGGAGAACTTCGCCGGCGGGGTGGTGTGGGTCTTCGGGGTGAGTGCGATCTTGTCCGTCATGCGGTGCCCTTCACTGGTGTTCTGCCGGAGTACTCCCCGCTGATGGCGTCCGCCGTACGGCGCACCAGCGGCAGGAGGGTGAGGAGTTCGTCGGCGGTGACGACGACGTTCGGCGCGGAGACCGACATCGCGGCGACGACCCGGCCGTCGGCGCCGCGGATGGGCGCCGCGACGCAGTTGATGGACTCCTCGTGGCCGCCGAGGTCGGTGGCCCAGCCCTGTTCGCGCACCTTCTCCAGCTCGCGCAGGAACGCGCTCGCGTTGGGGGTCGAACGGGCCGTGTAACTGGGGTAGTCGAGCTTCTCGGCGACCGCCCGCCGCTCGTGCTCGGGCAGGTCGGCCAGGAGCAGCTTCGCGACCGCGGCGACGGTGATGGCGACGGGCTTGCCGATGCGGGAGTACATCCGCACCGGGTAGCGGCTCTCCACCTTGTCGATGTAGAGGACCTCGTTCTCCTCGTACACGGCCAGGTGCACGGTGTGCCCGCAGCTCTCGTTGAGCCGGACCAGGTGCGGGTGGGCGATCTCGCGGACGTCGAGGTTCTCCATGGCCTCCTGGGCGAGCGCGAAGAGGCGGGCACCGAGGCGGTAGCGCTGGTCGGACTGGCGGTAGACCAGGCCGTGCTCGTGCAGGGTGCGCAGCAGGCGCAGGGCCGTGGACTTGTGGACGCCGAGGCGGTCGGCGACCTGCCCCAGGTCGGCGGGCCCCTCGGCGAGCAGCGGCAGGATGCTGAGCGCGCGGTCGACGGTCTGGCTCATGGCGTTCGTACCTCCTCGTCGGCCCGCCGGACGTCCTCGGTCCAGCCGGGGCCGAGTCGCAGTCTCCCCCATGCCGCGTCGTCCAGGGCGACGAGCCGGTCGGCGTGCTCGCGTGCGGGCGGGACGGCGAGGTCGCCGGGCACGGTGAGGGCGGCGGCGGCCATGAGGTGCCCGTGCCGCAGCCGGTCCCGCACGGGCAGTCCGCGCAGGGTGGCGGAGAGGAACCCGGCGGCGAAGGCGTCGCCCGCGCCGACGGCGGCGACGACGTCCACGCGCGGGGCGCGGACGAGGGTGGCGGTGCCGTCCGCGTCCGCCGCGTCGCCGGGGTCCTTGTCGAGGGCGACGGCGCCGCCCGGGCCCATCTTGACGACGACGAGCTCGGGCTCGGGCAGGGCGTCCCGGACGGCGGACGCGCCGTGCAGGCCCCACGCGTCGACGGCCTCGTCGGAGCCGACGAAGACGAGGTCGGCGCGGCGGGCGAGGTCCAGCAGCACCCGTGGTCCGTCCGGGTCCGGCCACAGGCCGGGCCGGTGGTTGACGTCGAAGGAGATGAGCGGCCGCCGCGGGCCCGGCTCGGTCAGCTCCCACAGCAGGTCGAGGCAGCTGCCGGAGAGCGCCGCCGTGATCCCCGACAGGTGCAGCACCCGGGCGGCCCGGACGGCCGCCAGGTCCACGGTGCCGGCGGACATCGCCGAGGCGGCCGACCCCGCCCGGTAGTAGGCGACCTCGTGGGCGTCGGTGGCCCGGTCCCCGGCCGTGCGGAAGTAGATGCCGGTCGGACGCGCCGGGTCGCGCCGTACGGACGCGACGTCGACGCCGTAGGACCCGATCTCCTCGACGAGGTGGTCGCCGAAGCCGTCGGCGCCGACCGCGCTGACCCACCGCACGGAGTGCCCGGCCGCCGCGAGCACGCACGCCACGTTGGACTCCGCCCCGCCGATCCCCCGCTCGAACGACGGCACGTCGGCGAGGCGGCCCGGCCGGGAGGGCAGGAACGTGACCATGGACTCGCCGAGCGCGACGACGTCGACGACGCCGGGGGCGTCGCTGGGTCCGGTGGGGGTCACGATGCTCGTAGCTCCTCGGTGGCGTCGGCGGGTGGCGGATTCATTGACCGGCGGTGGCCGAGATGTTAGACAGCGTTGAGCGATATACGCAATGAAGGTTGCAAGCAATGCAACACAGCTGATCAGGAGGCTCCATGCCAGCCGACACCGCAGCCGAGTCCCTCGCCCGGCTCGCCGACGAGCGCGTCGACCACCGCTTCAAGGGCCTCCCGCCGGACGCCGACGGGCTGACGGTCGGCGAGCTGGCCGCCCAGCGCCGCGACCTCTTCACCGGCGGCTTCGCCACCCCGGTGCTCGCGCTGTCCGCCGAGCGCCTGGAGCACAACCTGAAGCTCATGGAGGCCTACGCGGCCCGGCACGGCCTGGCCTTCGCGCCGCACGGCAAGACCTCCATGGCCCCGCAGCTGTTCCACCGGCAGATCGAGCACGGGGCGTGGGGCATCACGCTGGCGGTGCCGCACCAGGTGTGGGTGGCACGCGCCTTCGGCATCCGGCGGGTGTTCCTCGCGAACGAGCTCGTCGACGCCGCGGCCCTGCGCCGGCTCTCGGCCGAACTGGACGCCGACCCGGACTTCGGGTTCGTCTGCTACGTCGACTCGGTGCGCGGCGTCGAGCTGATGGACGCGGCCCTGAGCGGCGCCGCCCGGCCGGTGGACGTGGTGGTCGAGCTCGCCGCCGGCGAGGGCGCCCGGACCGGTGTCCGCACGGAGGCGGAGTGCGCGGCGGTCGCCGACGCCGTCGCCGCGACCCGGACGCTGCGGCTGGCCGGCGTCGCGGGCTACGAGGGCGAGGTGCCCGGGGCGGACCCGCAGCGGGTGACGGCGTGGCTGCGGCGACTGGTCGCGCTCGCTGCGGACTTCGACAAGGCGGGACGCTTCGCCGGCCTGGACGAGATCGTCGTCAGCGCGGGCGGCAGCGCCTGGTTCGACGCGGTCGCCGAGGTCTTCGCGGACATTCCCGAACTGTCCCGGCCCGTACTGAAGTTGCTCCGCTCGGGCGCGTACGTCTCGCACGACGACGGCCACTACCGCAGGCTGACCCCGTTCAACCGGATGCCCGGGGAGGGTGCCCTGGAGCCCGCGTTCCGGCTGTGGGCCCAGGTGGTGTCGCGCCCCTCCGCCGAGCAGGCCTTCGTCAACGCGGGCAAGCGGGACGCCGCCTACGACCTCGACCTGCCCGTCGCACAGGTGATCCGCCGCGACGGCACCGAGCGACCGGCCACCGGCGTGGCGGTGACGGCCCTGTCCGACCAGCACGCCTGGCTGAGCACCACCCCGGAGGCGGACCTGGAGGTCGGCGACTGGGTCGGGCTGGGGCTGTCCCACCCGTGCACCTCGTTCGACAAGTGGCAGCTGATCCCGGTCGCCGAGGCGGACGGCACGGTCGTCGACTACGTGCGCACGTTCTTCTAGGAGGCGGGAAGCGATGGAAGAGCTCGTCATCCGGGACGCCGACGTCGTCGACGGCTCCGGCGCGCACGCCTACCGCGCCGATGTCGTGGTCGACGGCGGCCGGATCGTGGGGATCGTCAAGGAGGCCGCGGCGGCCGGCTGCCAGCGGCCGAAGGCACGCCGGGAGCTGGACGCCGAGGGACTGGTCCTCTCCCCCGGCTTCGTCGACATGCACGCCCACAGCGACCTGGCGCTGCTGCGCGATCCCGACCACAGCGCCAAGGCCGCGCAGGGCGTGACGCTGGAGGTCATCGGCCAGGACGGGCTGTCCTACGCGCCGGTCGACGACCGCACGCTCGGCGAGGTGCGCCGGGCGATCGCCGGGTGGAACGGGCCCGGAGACGACGTCGACTTCGACTGGCGCACGGTCGGCGAGTACCTGGACCGGCTCGACCGCGGGATCGCCGTCAACGCGGCCTACCTGATCCCGCAGGGCACGGTCCGGGCGCTCGCCGTCGGCTGGGAGGACCGCCCGGCCACCCCGCGGGAGCTGGACCGGATGCGGCAGTTGATCGCCGAGGGCATGGAACAGGGCGCCGTCGGCATGTCGTCGGGGCTGACGTACACGCCCGGCATGTACGCCCGCGACGCCGAACTGACCGAACTGTGCCGGGTGGTCGCCTCCTACGGCGGCTACTACTGCCCGCACCACCGCTCCTACGGCGCCGGCGCCCTGGAGGCGTACCGGGAGATGATCGCGCTGACGCGGGAGGCGGGCTGCTCCCTGCATCTCGCGCACGCCACGATGAACTTCGGTGTCAACAAGGGCCGGGCGCCGGAGCTGCTGGCCCTGCTGGACGAGGCCCTGGCGGCCGGGGCGGACATCAGCCTCGACACCTACCCCTACACCCCGGGGTGCACGACCCTGGCCGCGGTGCTGCCGAGCTGGGCGAGCGAGGGCGGCCCGGAGGAGACGCTCAGGCGCCTGGCGGACCACGGCACGGCGGAACGCATCCGCCACGACCTGGAGGTCACCGGCTCCGACGGCTGTCACGGCGTGCCCGTCGAGTGGGACACGATCGAGATCTCCGGTGTGAACGATCCGGCCCTCGCCGACTACGTGGGCCGGACGATCGAGGAGTCGGCGGCCCTGCGGCGGGAGGACCCGTGGGTGACCGCGCGCGGACTGCTGCTGGCCGACCGGCTGGCCCCGACGATCCTCCAGCACGTGGGCCACGAGGAGAACGTCCGGGAGATCATGCGCCACCGGGTGCACACCGGCGGCTCGGACGGCATCCTCCAGGGTGCCAAGCCGCACCCGCGCGCCTACGGCACCTTCCCGCACTACCTCGGCCACTACGTGCGGGAGTTGGGGGTGCTGTCACTGGAGGAATGCGTCGCGCACCTCACCTCGCGTCCGGCGGCCCGGCTGCGGCTGCCGGACCGGGGGCTGGTCCGCGAGGGGTACCGGGCGGACCTGGTGCTCTTCGACCCGGCGACGGTCGCCGCGGGCTCCACGTTCGCGGAACCGCGCAGGCTCCCGACGGGCATCCCGTACGTCCTGGTCGACGGCCGGTTCGTGATCGAGGACGGGCGGCGCACGGACGTGCTGGCGGGCCGGGCGGTCCGCGGGACTTACCCCGCGTGACCGCCCGGCCGGCGCCCTGCCCTACGGCTTGGGCAGGGTGCAGCCGCTCGCGCTCAGGTCGAGCTTGTTGTCGATCCCGAAGCAGGCGGGGATCTGGTGGGTCTGCTGGGCGTAGTTGATGCCCTTGCGGACGGTCACGGTGCCGTTCGCGTCGACCTCGCACGGGTTGTTCACCGTGCAGCGCTCACCGGACTCGTTGCCGGTGTTGTTGACGGCGACGACCTTGTTGGTGGCCTGGTCGACGACGGGCGAGCCGGAGGTGCCGCCGATGGTGTTGCAGGCGGAGGTGTAGCGGACCGAGTCCTTCCAGGTCCAGTCGCCCTCCTTCAGGGTGGGCACGAACCCGTCGATGGAGCAGCTGTAGATCCGCTTCCAGTATCCCGAGGGGATGCCGATGGCGGTGCCGGCGACCGGGCGGCTGTCGTTCAGCGTCAGCGCGTTGATGTTGTACGCGCTCTTGATCTGCGCGTACGTGGTGGTGAGCTGGTACAGCGCGACGTCCGTGTCGGTCATCGTGCCGTAGGCGAGCTTGGCGGCGCGCAGGGTGGCCACGCGCGAGCCGGAGGCGTTCAGCAGGCTGAAGGTGCGGCTGGACGCCCTGTCGACGAGGACCTCGCCCGGGCCGGGGAAGCCGGACTCCAGGCAGTGGCCGTTGGTCATCACGAGCGCCGGGTCGTCGCTCTCGGAGTCGGGCATCCGCACGACCGAGCCGGAGCAGTTGCTGAGCGCGACCGTGCCGGCGAAGTTCACCGCCTTGGCCGACGGGTTGAGCCCGGCCAGCGTCTGCTCGACGGACGTGACCACGCCCGAGACGGCGGACGTGGCCGAGCCCGTGTCCGCGACCTTGCCGACGCCCGTGGGGGCGGCCTCGGCAGCGGTCGCGGGAGCCGCGCCGGCCCCGGCTATCGCCAGGGCGAGGAACGCGGCGGCGAGAGGTTTTCTCATGGGGGGTCCCCTCTTGCGACGGAGGCGGCCGGAGGAACTCCGGCCGCCCGCACTGTTGTCATGTGCATTGTGATCGTCGCAGAGTGGACCGCACAAGGACCCGGCCCACAAACGGAATCTCGACCTCCCGCCCGACCCTACTGAACCGGCCGGAACGGCCCGCCACTTGGGGGCGGCCCGCCACCATCCGGGACCCGGCGGCGGCCGCCCGGCCTCCGACCGCGCAACCGCGCTTCGCGCTACCGCGCCAGGAACGGCATGGAGCGCGGGGGTCCGCGCCGCCCGGCCACGCAACGCCGCGGAACCCACCGGTCCGGCCCGGGCGGGGCGGTGGACACCCCGTTCGGGACCCCTACTTGGGCCCCTTGGTGCCGCCCGGACCGCGGCCGGGCTTCCCGTCCGAGTGGCCCGGGGGCGTCGCGGCGGCGGCCGGTGCGGACGTCGTCGGGGTCCCGGCCGTGAGGCCGCCGGCCGAGGGCTCCGACGTGCCCGAGCCGCCGGCCGACGGGCCGGCGCTCGCCGGGGCGGAGGGGGTGGACGAGGCGGCCGACCCGGCCGACGCGGCCGACGCGGCCGACGCGGCGCCGGTGGTCCCACCACCGTCCGTCGGCCCGGCGTCGAGCGGCGCGCCGGAGGCGGACGCGTCGGCACCGCCCGGGACCGGCGCGGTCGGCGTGTCCCCCGCCGCCGGGGCCGTGCGGCCGCCCTCGCCGCCCCGCACCCCGCCGGAGGGGGTGTCCGAGAAGGAGAACCCGGCGATCAGCGCGGCGGTGGAGACGGCCCCCACGGCCCCGGCCGCCAACGCGGCCCGCCGCGTGCGCCACGCGGCGGGCTTGCGGCGGGAGCGGTGCCCCTCGCCGGACCGGACCCGCCCCGACACCGGCTCCGGCACCGGCTCCGACACCACCGGGAGCTCGCGCGTGTCACCGGCGCCGTCCGAGCGGCCTCCACCGTGCGAACGGGTCCCGCCGTACAGGTGGTCCCCGCCGTACAGGTGGTCCCCGCCGTCCGAGCGGCCTCCACCGTGCGAACGGGTCCCGCCGTACAGGTGGTCCCCGCCGTACAGGTGGTCCCCGCCGTACGGGCGGTCTCCACCATCCGGACGGTCCCCGCCGGCCGCGGTGGCCGGGCCGTCGTAGACGTCCTGCCACCCGTGGGCCGCGGCCGGATCGGCGTACGCGTCGTACTCCGGGGGCGGGGCACCCTGCGGGACGTAGACGTTCGGCGCCCCGTGGGGCCCGTCGCCCGTCGCTCCGTCGGCGCAGTCGAATGGCTTGAACATGGCGGCGCATTCTAGGGACCAGAGGTGCTGGTGGGACAGCGCACGGCGATATCCACCCAAACCGCCGCGTCTCACGTGGCGGAAAACACGACCCGTGAGGCATTACCGGGCCGTAAGCTCCCAGACATGCAGGTGATCCAGTCGACCAAGCTCGCCAACGTCTGTTACGAGATCCGGGGCCCGGTGCTCGAGGAGGCGATGCGGCTGGAAGCGGCCGGTCACCGGATCCTCAAGCTGAACACCGGCAACCCGGCGGCGTTCGGCTTCGAGTGCCCGCCCGAGATCCTGGAGGACATCCTCCGCAACGTCTCCTCGGCACACGGCTACGGGGACGCCAAGGGCCTGCTGGCCGCCCGCCGCGCGGTCGTCATGCACAACCAGACCCTCGGCATCGAGACGGACGTCGAACACGTCTTCATCGGCAACGGCGTCTCCGAGCTGATCGTGATGGCGATGCAGGGCCTGCTCGACGACGGCGACGAGGTCCTGGTCCCGGCCCCCGACTACCCGCTGTGGACGGCGGCCGTCTCCCTCTCCGGCGGCACGGCGGTGCACTACCGCTGCGACGAGCAGTCCGACTGGATGCCGGACCTGGCCGACGTCGAGCGCAAGGTCACCGACCGCACCAAGGCGATCGTGATCATCAACCCGAACAACCCCACGGGTGCCGTCTACGACGAGGCGATGATCAAGGGCCTGACGGACATCGCCCGCCGCCACAACCTCCTCGTCTGCTCCGACGAGATCTACGACAAGATCCTCTACGACGACGCGGTGCACACCCCGACCGCCAAGGTCGCCCCCGACCTGCTCACCCTCACCTTCAACGGCATGTCGAAGGCGTACCGGGTGGCCGGCTACCGGGTGGGCTGGATGTCGATCTCCGGGCCGCGCGCGCACGCCGACTCCTACATCGAGGGCCTGACGATCCTGGCGAACATGCGCCTGTGCGCCAACATGCCGGGACAGCACGGGGTGGTCGCCGCGCTCAGCGGCCGCCAGACGATCCACGACCTGGTACTGCCGGGTGGGCGGCTGCGCGAGCAGCGGGACGTCGCGTACGAGCTGCTCACCCAGATCCCGGGCGTGACGTGCGTGAAGCCGAAGGGGGCGCTCTACCTCTTCCCGCGCCTCGACCCCAAGGTGTTCAAGATCAAGGACGACCGGCGGATGGTCCTGGACCTGCTCCGGCGGGAGAAGATCATGGTCGTCCAGGGCACCGGCTTCAACTGGCCGGAGCCGGACCACTTCCGGGTGGTGACCCTGCCGACGGTCGGCGACCTGCGCGACGCCGTGGGCCGGATCGGGCACTTCCTGGACGGCTACAGCCAGCACTGAGCAGACGCCGTTCACGTTACGCATGCGGTCGGTCCGGTTTTGTGAACTGCTCAACTTTAGACGAAATCTAAGCTAGGATGGTTTCCTGTAAGCACTCAGGAGGCCCTCCCATGTACGAACCGATCCGCACCAAGTCGGTCCACAGCACGGTGGACGGCCCCAACCCGGACTTCCCCCACCGTTCCCGCGAGGAAGAGCTGGACATCCAGCTCGCGGGCCATCTGGCCGCTCTGCTCGCCGTCACGGACGAGCTGCGCGCGCTGGAGGGCTCGGCCGACCTGGACAACGCGGCGGAACGGCTCGCCGAGCAGGTGGGCCGGCTGAGGGGCGGATCCGCCCCGGCCCGGGTGTCCGGCACCCGGCGCGAGCGGAGCGCCGCCGCCCTGCACCGGCGGGCGCACGCCCTGGCGGGCCGGGCGCTGGTCGTCGCCGCCTCCCGTGCCGACACGGCGGCCGCGATCCTGGCCGCCGAGCGGATGGACGCGCACGGCGGCCCTGGAGCCGCGCGAACTCGCGTCCCGCTGAGCCCCGCGGGGCTCCCGCTGAGCCCTCTCCCGGGCTCCCCCTGACGGCCCCGGTCCGCGCGCACCCGCAGCGACGCGCGGACCGGGCGCCATTGACCCCTCCGTGAGGGCCACCGAGTGCCCATGCCCGGTGGCCCTCACGCCTGTCGGAGACGGCGGCCTGGCCCCCCCCCGGCCCCGCCACGCCCGGCTTTCTCCCGCCCGCGGTGACGTGCGACCGGGGCGGCCGGAGCGGCCGGGGCGGCCGGGGCGGCCGGGGCGGCCGGATCAGTGAGCGGCCGGAGCGCCGAGGGCGGTGACGACGTGGCGGAAGACCACGCGTCCGTCCGCCTCCGCATCAGCCGACGCCTCGACCGACGCCTCAGCCGTCGCCTCCGCCCGCACCAGGACACCCGTCTCCGGGTCGACGGTGAAACCGCACGTCAGGCTCTCGTCCGGGGCCCAGGCGCTGAGCGGAAAGGCACGCAGCGGACGGACGCCTGCCCGGACGGAGGTCGCCGACACGGCCGTGACGTGGGCCAGGTGGGACACGATCCTGGCGGGCGCGAGCAGTTCGGCCAGGCGAGCCGCCAACGGGCTCGTCACGTCCGGCGCGTAGTCCCCGGTCACCTCCACCTCGCGCCCACCGGTCGAGACCGTCCAGGACCGGGCCGACGGCCTGCCCGTGAAGGCCAGGTCCTCGTGCGGGTCGACCTCGACGGCGACGTCGGCCGTCAGCCGGACGGGCTCGACCAGGGTCCGGGCCATCCGCGCCACCACCCGCCCCGCCTCGGCCGACGACCGCACGTCGCGGACGCTCAGCTCATGGACCCGGGCCGTGGCCAGCGGGCCACGGTCGTCGTGGAGCGTGGCGGACGACAGGTGACCCGTGACCGGGTCGAGCCGCACGACCAGGCCCCGGGCACCGGGCGGCAACCAGGCGTCGGCGGGGTCGGCGAACAACGGGTGCGGGACCAGGGAGAGTTCGACGTACCCCTCACCGCGCTCGGCCCGCGTCACCGCCCCGATCCCCCGGATCAACCGGGCAGGGTCGAACAGCACGGCCCACGGCTCGTCGGAGTCCTCCTCCCGGAGCACGGCGGGCGATACCCCCACCAACCGGAAGGTCCGTGTGCCGCCGCGCCGACGCGAGGCAGGTCCGCCGGTCGTCCCGGCACCGAACCGCCCTTCCAGCTCCGGCGCGGACTCCCGCTCCACGCAGCCGAGTTCGACGACCGCGTCCACCCGCGCGTCCTCGGCGACCGCCGCGGCGATCCGGGACAACGCCCAGACGGTCAGCGGGTCGTGCTCTGCGGGCGGGTCGCCCAGCCAGTGGGTAGTTGCCATGATGCCCAGGTCTCCTCGGCGCCGGGACGATCCGGTGCCCACTGCACGTACAGTACGCGGTACGGGTGGCCGGCAGGCGGCGCGCCCAGGGTCTCGATCGTGTACGAGCGGTCCCCGTTCTCCCTGATCCGGCAGCCGGGTTCGGTGATGCCCGCACCGCAGGCCAGGATCTTCTGCCGCCGCGTGTCCTCGTCCGGGATACCGGCCTCGTCGATCCTGCTGTGCAGCATGAACGAGACGTACGACGGGGCCGAAGCGGCGGTGACCGTGACCTTGAGGGGCGAGGCGGCGGACCGTACGCCGCCGCCGGCGGGACGCTCCCAGCCGAGACGCCGCGGTGGTGTCTTACGGCGCCCGTCGCCCCACTGACCCGCCACCAGCGGCAGGCCGGTGCCGTCCTGCTGCCGGGCGGCCGGAGCCGGTGGCGCGGCCGATGGGGCGGCCGGTGGGGCGGGAGCGGACGGCGCCCCCGTCACCGGATCCGCCGTCCGCCCCGCACCGGGCCCCGTCGAGGACCCGGTGGGCGCCCCCGCGCACGACACGAGGAGCAGGACGGTGGCACTCCCCGCCGCCGTCCCGCCCAGCACCCGGCGTGTCAGCCGGTGCACTTGATCTCTTTGTCGTTCTGGTTGTAGACGTGCGCCGATCCCCTGCCCTGCGGGCCGGACACGTAGAAGCGGGCCTGGCCCTTGTAGCGGTACCAGGTGTCCTTCTTGCACCCCTTGGGCGCCACCACGCGCAGGCTCTTGGTGTTCTTCTTGCCGCCCTTGCCGGTGCTCAGGTGCTCCCAGCCGTACCAGCGGGAGCGGGACAGCGAGCCCTCGGTGTTGAGGTTCGGGGCGACCTGGCCGCACTTGGTGTCGAAGTGCACGTTGATGGTGCCCTTGGTGGTGTGCGAGTTGTGCGGGTAGTCCACGGAGGCCTTGCACAGGTACGGCAGCCGCTTGGCGGCGGCCCGGAAGCCCGCGGCGCCGGACGCCTCCACCGGGTCGTCCGCCCCCAGCTCCGCCTCGCCGAGCACGGCGTCTCCCGTGGGGAGCTGCTGGTCCGGCTCGGTGATCTCGACGACCTCGGTCGTGTCCGTGCCCACGGCCTCCGCCGGGATCCCGTCGGCGGCGACGGCCGGGCCGCCCGCGGTGAAGGCGACCGACGCGGTGAGCGCGGCGACGGCTATGGACGTGGTGATGCGCAGCCCTGGGCGCATGGTCATGGCCACAAGTTCCCCCTGTGTGGTCAGAAGCATGGTGATGCCGAAGACGAACGCCGTGTTCCAGGTCGGCGGCGCCCGTCGGCAGTCACTCTGACCTTCCAAGATCAGCAAGCCAAGTCCCGCACGGCGCCAAGGAAACGATCTTGCCAATGCGGGAGGCATGGAACGAAGTGCTCCACTTTGCGGCGACTCGCCTCAAACACGCTGAAAAGCACGAGAGTTACCGCGAGCCACGGGGACGCGGAAACGGCTCGGACACACGTACGGATATGGCTCATAACCATCGGCGGGTCACACCTCCGAACCAGCTCGCCGGGTTTCGGTCAACGTATTCACCGCAAGCAGGACAGAACCGATCATTCCGCGCCCACCGCACGGCAGTTGCGTCGATATGGGCCTGGTTGGACGGGAGAAGCGGCAGGGCCCATTCCCACCCGCATGCATGAGGCCTTCGGGGGCACGCCGCGCCGATTTGTGCGCTTCTTGTGACAGCTTGTGGGACCGAGGTGACCGAATGGGTCACTGGTTCTGCCTGTCTGTCTTCCGTGGGGGAAGCTGATGCATTCACGTGCGCAGAGCACGTCCCTGTGGCGTGCCCGAAGAACACACAGAACCGCTCTCCTGTCCGCGCTCACGACCGCCGCCGTGGTGCTCTCGGCGGCACCGGGCCTGGCCGCGCCGCCCCAGCCGGAGTTACCGGAGCCGGAGAGTCCGTGGACCAAGCCGACCAAGGTCGAGGCTGCGGCCACGCCGGCCGGGGTGACCAGGCCCCCGGCGTCGGAGGCGGAAGAGCAGCCGTCGGCCGAGGTGCGGGCCTGGCGGGCGGCGCAGAAGGCCCGTACCGCCGGCACCACTGAAGCCGCCCGCACGGCCGCGGTCGCCGAGGCGGCGGAGACGACGTACGTCCCCGAGGGCCAGGGCGAGGTGCCCTGGCACCGCATCACCGACACGCGCCTGAACGACGCGCTGGTGGCGCGGGTGAACGTCTCCAACGGCAACCTGATGCTGGCGGCCACCGACTTCGACATCGCCGGCGTGGGCCAGAAGCTGCAACTGGCGCGGACGTACAACTCCCTGGAGGCGCCCTGGGGGAAGGTGTCGCAGCGCTGGTGGCAGGCCTACGAGCGCTACCTCCAGTTCGGTGACGGGGAAGTGATCGTCTACGACGCCACCGGCGACGCGCTGCGGTTCCAGCAGACGTCCACCGGCGGCTACACCACGCCGACGGGCTACTCCAAGGACCTGAAGAAGAACGCGGACGGCACCTACACCCTGACCGACCGCAAGTCGGGTACGAAGGACACCTACGACGCGCACGGCACGCTGGCCAAGGTCACGGACAACAACGACGGTGTGATCACCGTCGACCAGCACGACGAGGGCGGCGAGCACAAGGGCTTCAAGCTGACCGAGACCCGCTCGGGCCGCTGGATCGACCTGGTCAAGACCTACCCGAACCAGTGGCAGGCCAAGGACCACACCGGCCGCACGGCCGTGCTCGACCTGGACCCGGCGGGCAACCTGGCCAAGGTCACCGACACCGACGGCAAGGCCACCGCCTACGCGTACGACTCCTCGCGCCGCCTGACGAAGGTGACCACCCCCGAGGGCACCGTCACGCTGTTCACCTACGACGCGCACAACCGGGTCAGGTCGATGCAGCGGGCCACCGAGGTGACCAGCACCGGCCACATCGGCCCGACCTGGCGCTACGACTACACGGCCGCCACCCCCTCCGACGCGGGCACGACGACGGTGACCGACCCCGACGGCGACGCCACCAAGTACCTGCACAACGCGGACGGCGAGGTCACCAAGGTCACCGACCCCCTCGAGCACTCGCGCCACGCCAAGTACACGGGCCACCTTCTGCAGAGCGCGACCGACGCGATGGGCACGGGCGCTGACGGCACCGGCGGCAACACCACCACCTACGGCTGGGACGGCCGCAACAACGCCCTCTCCCAGAAGCTCCCACTCGGCGCCACCGCGTCCGTGACGGCCTACCAGACGATCGCCGGCACCGACCTGCCCAACGACTTCACCACCGCGGACGGCCGCAAGGACACCTTCACGTACGACACCAACGGCAACACGATGTCGGTCACCACCTCCGGCACGGCCGGCGGCACCCGCGCGTACACCTACAACAAGGACACCCCGGCCTGCGGCGGCTTCGAGGGCCAGCGCTGCACCGCCAAGGACGCGAACGGCAAGGTCACCTCCTTCGAGTACGACGCCAAGGGCAACCTCAAGAAGGTCACCCCGCCCGCCCCGCTGGGCACGACGACCTACACCTACGACGCACTCGGCCGGGTGGAGACCGTCACCGACGGACGCGGCATCAAGACCGTCTACGTCCACGACAACCGCGACCGCGTGACGAAGGTGTCCTCCACCAACGCCACGGTCACCTACTCCTACGACGGCGACGGCAACGTCAAGTCCCGTACGGACGCCTCCGGCACCACCATCTGGACCTACGACAAGCTCAACCGCGAAAGCGTCCGCACCCTGCAGAACGGCGCCCAGACAGCACTGGCCTACACCCCGGGCGGCGAGGTCGACCACTACACCGACCCCACCGGCAAGACCGACTACACCTGGGACAAGGCCGGCCGCCTGGACTACCTGACCGCCCCGGACGGCAAGAAGACCGACTTCGACTACGACAACAACGACAAGCGCACCAAGACCGTCTACCCCGGCGGCACGACGCAGTCGGTGACCATCGACGACAACGGCCGCCCCCAGGCCGTCAAGACCACCTCCGGCACGACCACCCTGATCGACCTGGCCTACGACTACAAGAACACCGCGGGCAAGGACACCACCAAGATCCGCACCCGCACCGACAACCTCACCAAGTACAAAACCACCTACGACTACGACTCCCAGGACCGCCTGCGCTACGCCCTGGAAGCCGACTCCGCCGGAGCCCGCAAGGCGTCGTGGCTGTACTGCTGGGACAAGGCCGGCAACCTCACCAGCCAGGACGGCAGCAAGAACGCCTGCCCCGGCGGCACCACCTACACCTACGACGACGCCAGCGAACTGACCGGCAAGAACGGCTCCACCACCGGCTGGTCCTACGACAAACTCGGCAACGAGACGGCAGGCGCGAGCACCACCCCCCGCACGAACGAAACCTGGACCGACCACAGCCAGCTCTCCACCATCACCGCGGGCGGCAAGAGCTACGACCTGGTCCACGCCGGCACGGACAACTCCGAGCGCACCAAACTGGGTTCGACCTGGTTCCACCACACCGCACTGGGCCTGGCCTCCACGACGACGAACGGAGTGGACACCGGATTCATCCGCGAACCGGCGGGCACCTTGAACTCCATGACGACTGGGGGGAAGTCCTACTACTACCTCACCGACGCCACCGGCAACGTCCTCGGCCTCACCGACGACACCGGCAAGCGCACGCACACCTACGCCTACGGCCCCACCGGCCTCCCGCGTACGACACCGACCGAGGCCGTCTCCCAGCCGTACCGCTACGCGGGCACGTATCTGGACCCGACCGGCCTCTACAAGATGGGCCACCGCTACTACGACCCCACTCTCGGCCGCTTCACCCAGCCCGACCCGTCGGGGCAGGAGACGAACCCCTACCTCTACGCTGAGGGAGACTGCGTCAACCGGACGGACCCTACGGGCCTCGCCTCATGCGCGGAGAACGTCGTCATGGGCATCTTCTCTCTCGGCGGTGCTGCCGCGTCAACCGTGGGTCTACTGACGACACCGCTTACGGGTGAAGCCTCGACATGGGCGGCAGTTGTGGGCTACGAGGCGTCCATACCCGCCCTCGCCTACAGCATCGGAGGAGTGGCCAATGAATGCTTCTAGCCCATCACCTCCGGGGGAACGATGGGTCCTCGCCGGTTCGGGGCTGACGGCTGTGGCAATGCTCGGCTATTTTCTTGCCCAACTTGCACAGGGAGATCTCGGTCTCTCCTCATCCACCGTGATTCCTCTCGTGTTGGGTGTCACCAGCTTGGCTGTCTTCTTCTGGCAGTGCGTGCTGCGGGTGCGGTCAGGCAAGAGCTGAGAAGGTAAAGCTGCCGTTGCTTGTCTGACCAATAGCTGACGGCGAGTCCGGCCCGGAGCGTTTCCGCTCCGGGGCCGACGTTGCGGACAGTGAGATCACAAGCTCATTCAACCCCGGCCGCAGCCGGGCTCCCGCGCGTCGCGATGAGTCGCATCTCCTCGACCGTACAGTCAGGCTCGGCACGGGAATCGCATCTACCACCCGTTCAGGAGGCGTGCTCAGCACCGTGGATGCATACCAATGGGATGGCGGGAGGGCGTCGATGAAGGATGCGATCGCGGGAGTGCGAATCTTTTCTGCAGTCTCGATCATCGGAGGAACATTCGCATTCATTGCTGGAACAATCAGCGGCCTCCTCGGAAAATCGGCCAGCTGCAGAGGTCCTGCGGGGTTGTGCTCAAAGTAGTTGCCGCAGGAATTTGGTGCCCTTGTCTGGCAGCGGAACGGGAGCGCATAAGACTAACCTCCAGCAGGATCTCGCGCTATAAGCGCTCGACCTGTCGTCCCCTGTCTGCCGTTTACTTGTTCAGTAAGCAGGTTCATGAAGAAGGAACTAACGCGATGGCGGCTTTGGCGATCTGGGAGTTTCCTCGAGTCGGGTGAAACGATCGAAGGTGCGCTCGCAGTTCGCTTCCCCTTCGGCGGCATACCATACTTTTTCCTGCTGACGGGATGTTCTTTGATCCTCACCGACCGACGCTTACTCGTTCTGCGCTATGGAAAAGTGACCGGCATTGTCGCCAGTACCATCTGGGAAAGCCCTCGCGGAGCGTGCGCGGTAAGCTTGGCTCGCGGGAAGATTCGTATCACCGCTCCTGACGGCGGATTTATGAATGGGAAAGAGATGCTGGTGTCGCCCCTGCGCATGGATGACGCCCGCACCTTCGTTCGTCGCGTAAACAGTCAGATGTGAACCGCAACAAGAGAATGGCAGTCTCCTTAGAGCGGCGAGGAGTGACGTAATGCCAGCCAACCATGTCCAGACCAGGCTGATAGTCGGTCTCATTCTCCTGATCCTCTCAGGGCCCCTTGTACTACCCCAGGTGGACTGGGACACGGTCGGTCTGCTCTGGCTCGTTGTATGGGGAGGAGGTGTCGGGCTGCTCGCCTACCCCGTCGCGGCGCTATGGCATCGCCTCACCGCCAACCGACGGGGACCGACCCCCTGACCTCGCCAGGCTCGGGCGGCGACAGCATCGTCGAAAGGACGCCAGTAGCGTTGCTGTCAGCGGTGCTTGGACCGGAAAGTTGCAGCGCTGCCCGCGTTGTGATCACACCCACCTGGAGCGTGCCTCATGCGCAACTGGTCCCCGAGCCGCCCCTTGAGATGGCTCATGGTGGGCTACGCAGCGGTGATGATCACCCTTCTTCTCCTGGCCTTCGCGTTGGGGGAGGAAAGAACGGCCCTGCTGTGTCTGATGGGGGCGGCTCCCGGCGTAGCGTCTTGCATCTACGTTGCTTTCGGGCGCCGGAGAACTCGCTCCTGACAGTGACCGACAGCCTGCATCACCATGAGCGTTCGCGACCGGAACCACGCGCTCACGGACGCTGGACTCCCTGCCGCTCCCGGCGGGCGGCGCTGTGTGGTTTGTCTCACTCGCTGGACACCCTCGAAACCCCCCTGTGAAGATTCGCTGTCTTTCTGTGAGTTTGATGGGGGATAAGTGAAGAGACCTTCCAGACCCGGGAGTTCGAGAACTCTCGGGGTCAGCGCATGCCTGATCGCAGGCATGCTGGCCGCGGGCCTGGGCGCACCGGCACAACCGGCCGGTGCCACGGGACCGGCTGACACGTCGCTGACGGCGTCGGGGGACGGCGGCGACGACGCGGCGGTCGGCGCGGCTCGCGTCCGGGCCGCGGCGCTCGGCAAGAGGGTGGAAGTGCCCGTCCTGCGGACGGAGAGTTCGACCGTCTACGTCAACCCCGACGGTTCGGTGACCGAGGAGTCGTCCACCGGCCCGATCAGGGTCAAGGACGAGAAGGGCGCCTGGCGAGACGTGGACACCACGCTCGTGCTGCGTGACGGGGTCGTCCAGCCCAAGCGCGCGGCGGCGGACATCACGATCTCCGCCGGCGGCTCCGGCCCTCTCGCCCAGGTGAGCGAAGGCAGTCGGAGCCTGGGCATCGGCTGGGAAGGTGAGCTTCCCCGGCCGGTCCTCCAGGGCAACACCGCGACCTACGAGAACGTGCAGCCGGGCGCCGACTTGGTGGTGTCCGCGCTGCCGGAGGGCTTCTCGCACCTTCTGGTGCTCAAGGAGCGGCCGACTGGGCAGGTCGAGCTGCGCATACCCGTGACGGCCGAGGGCGTGAAACTGCGTCAGACCAGTGACGAGCGCCTGCTCTGGGAGGGCAAGGACGGCGGGGATGTGGCCACCGCACCCGTGCCTGTCATGTGGGGAGCTGAGGAGCACGCCGGTTCGCGTGAACCGGAGGACGTCTCCGATGTCGCCGTGACCGTGGAGGCGAGCGGGAACCAGCAGACTCTGGTGCTCAAGCCCGCCGAGTCGTTCCTGCAGGATCCGGACCTGCGGTATCCGGTGACAGTGGACCCGACCAACACCCTGCTCGGTCCGCTCACGGACACCTGGGTGCAGGACGCGGCATACCCGTCGTCCCAGCGCGGCTCCACCGAGCTCAAGGCCGGCACGTACGACGGGAAGGAGAAGGCGCGCTCCTACCTCAAGTTCAACACGGACCGGTTCCGGGGCAAACGGATCCTCGACGCCGATCTGCGGCTGTTCTCCTATTGGTCGTCGTCCTGTTCCCTGGACAACGCCGGAGTCCAGGTCCGGCGGGTGACCTCGGACTGGGATCCCTCGGCGATCTCCTGGTCGGCCCAGCCCAGCACCACGACCACGGCGGCCCCCGTGTCGAAGGCGGCGAAGGGCTACAGCGCGAGCTGCCCGGCCGGCCACGTGTCGTGGGATGTCGCAGGCATCGTTCAGGCGTGGGCGGACGGTCAGCCCGACCACGGGGTCCGTCTGGCCGCCGTCGACGAGACGGATCCGCTCACCTGGCGGCGCTACCGGTCCGCCAACTACGTGGACGGCTCGCACGACTCCGCGACCGAGCCCTCGCTGATCGTCACCTACAACGCGGCCCCGGCCGTACCCGCGCAGCTGGGTGTGACCCCGCGCAAGTCGGAGACTCCGCTGACGATCGGTTCGCTCACCCCGACCCTGCAGGCGAAGGTCGACGACAGCGACGCGGGATCCGCGCTGACGACCGAGTTCCAGGTGCAGCCCGACCCGGCGTACGCCGACACCACGTACACGTGGACCGGAAAGACGGTGGAGTTCACACCGGGCACCGTCGCCACGACGCAGATTCCGACCGCCTCCGCGGTGCCGGACGGCAGCCATCTGAGAGTGCGGGCACGCACCAGTGACGGTATCGACACGTCGGCGTGGTCCGGCTGGACGACGTTCCTCGTCGATGCGAGCGCCGTGCACCCCGCCGACCTGCCCGTTGGGCTTCAGGCCGGGGCGACCGACACCGCCTCCCCTGTGGTGACCGGTGTCGTCAGTTCCCCCAACGGCGGCATGGTCGAAGCGCAGTTCCGGCTCGGCAACGCGAGCGGAACCCAGCTCCTGGGCACTCAGCTCGTGCCCAACGGTGAACGGGCCGGCTTCCAGATCCCCGCGGCCAAGCTCACCTCGTCCGGGCCTTTCGACTGGTCGATGAGGGCCTGCTTCGAGGGCAAGTGCTCCGCTTGGACGGAGAGGTCGGCGATTTCCGCGGGGTCCGGCACGCCGCCCGCCGAGACGGCCGCGTCCACGTCGGTCGGTGTTCCGCTCACCAAGGCCACCGTCTGCACCGGCACGACCGACTGTGTCGGCCAGACGGCGACGGCCCTGAAGGTCGGCAGTGTCTCCGGCAAGAACTGGCGAAGCCATGTGAAGGCCGATCTGTCGAAGGTCCCGGCCGGGGCCCGCATCACCAACGCCACGCTGCAACTTCAGTCCACCGCGACCACACCGGACCTCGCGGTGCACGCGCTCAACGGCGCCTGGGCCACCAGTGGGACCGGAGCGGAGCTGGACAGTGTTACCGCTCCGGGCGTCAACCTGGTGGCCACCGCGCCCTGGAAGATCGACGTCACCGGCCTGGTCACCGGGTGGACCGACGGCGCGAACGCCAACCACGGTCTGGTCCTGCGCAGGGCTGAAGGCGCGGCCGGCACGGCGGGCATCAGCTTCACCTCGGTCGCGCTCACCATCGAGTACGGTCCGGCCACGGCACCGTCACCGCCCAGGGACCTGCGCGCCCAGCCCGGCGACCGGGGCGCGGTGGTGAGCTGGAATCCGAGCCAGGACAGCGGTTACAACGACACGGAGCTCACCTACGAGGTGTCCGCGATCGACTCCTCCGGTGCCGTGGCGGCCACGCGCAGCACGAGCGGCACGGACGCCGTCATCACCGGTCTCAGCAACGACACTCCCTACACCTTCCGGGTCAAGGCATCGAGCCCGTACGGCACCAGCACCACCGTGACCAGCGATGCCGCCACACCGGTGAAGGCCCCGCTGAGCACCGCCACCTACACCGCGGCGCTCGACGAGTACCTCGCGGCCGTCGCGGCTCTGACCACGGGGGCGCACAGCACGGCCGAGGCCGCGACGCAGGGCAGGCCGCATGGCTCGAAGTACGCCTGGCTGCTGAAGGCCGAGGAGTTCTGGCTGCTCGACACCCGTAAGTCCCTGGAGGCCGACGGACTCGTCTACACGACCATGACGTCGACCCTGTCGGACGTCCTGGTCCTCCCCTCCTCCGGCGGATCGGTGGCCGTCCGGGCCACCGTGAACGAGCAGCGGACGCTCGCCGACAGCCCCGAGGAACCGGAGACCAACGAAACGGCCCTCCTCTACACCTTCTCGGGACAGGACACACCCGTACTGCGCGGCAAGCTCAACGCGCAGCAGTACGAGCAGCGCCTGTCCAAGGGGGACGACGCCTTGGGAACCGTGACGTACGGCAGCGTGGAGAGCGACGTCTCGCCCACCGCGCTCACCCGACAGGTCCCCGACAGCCCTGCCGCGTCCGGCCTGGGAACGGCGCAGTTCGAAGCCTTCGGCAGCATCAGCCGCAGCGGCACGTCCGAGTGGGCGAAGAAGCACTGGAACGATCGGCACGAGTACAGCCAGGACTGCACCAACTTCGTGTCCAAGGCGCTGTACCACGGCGGCGGCATGCGCATGAAGGGCGTGGGCAAGGACAGGAAGAGCACCAACTACTGGTGGCGAACCAAGCACTCGTCGCCACCGCACTCCGGCGGGGGGTTCTACTATCTGTGGTCCCACACGTGGACCGTCGCCGACAAGATGGAGACCTTCCTCGCCAAGCACAGCGCAGGCATCGTGAACACCGAGTCGAAGCAGAAAGAGGCCAAGGTCGGTGACGTGGTCTTCTTCAACTGGGGCGGCAAGGGCGGCTGGGACCACGCGGGCGTCGTCACCAAGATGAAGAACGGCAAGGCCTACGTGAGCGCCCACAACAACAACCGTCTGAACCAGCGTCTCGACACCTATGTCAACAGCCAGAGGGGAACGTGGGCGAACATCCACCGAGTCATTCCGGAGTGGTACTGATGCCCCGGACCGCGAAAGCGCAGTGGCTCATCGCCGTAGTCGTCGCTCTCTGCGTGGTCGTGGGTGCCCTGGTCTGGTGGTCGCAGCGCGACACGGCACCCTACGCCTTGCGGGACACCCCCAAGGTGCACCTGACGGTCCGGGCCGCCACGTCGGCCTATCCCGAGGCCGAGGAGGTCGCGCGCGAGGCCGAACTGCTCCTCCAGGTCTACGTCCAGCGCCTCCAGGACGGTGACGCCGAGGATCTGGCGGACATCGGTGCGCCGTGGTACACGGGCAGGGAGGCGGCCGCGCGGGACCTGATCTCCGAGTTCGGCGCGCAGGCCGGTCGGCCGGTTCAGGCCGTGGTCGCGGACCCCGTCACACCGGGTCTGGCCACTGTCGAACTCCGCTACGGAAGCGAAAGCCGCCAGACCCTCGACCTCACCCGCGACGACGGAGTGTGGTGGCTGGCCATCGGGAACGGCGACCCGGTGAATCCCTAGCCGCCGCACGCCCGGGTTCCCGCCCATCAGGCGGGTTCGCAGGGACCGTCACCACAAGCGCGGGCCGGGGTACTCCCGGCCCGCGCACTTCACGTTCCACGGTGTTCGGATGAGACAGGAGATGCACCATGGGGAAACGGCTGCACGGCATCTGCCTCGCGGGGCTCATCACTGCGGGGCCGGTTCTGATCGCCTCCTCGCCCAACGCTCTGAACGTCATGCCCGTTTGGTGGAGCGCACTCGGCATCGCCTGTCTCAGCACGTGCGTACTGCTCGCCTCGCGTTACATGGTGGGCGATGGCAGGGTGCCTTCGAACAGCTGGCTGCTCGTCGCCGGTCAGGGGGTCCTCACCGGCCTCGTCGGAGTCATCGCTGCCGTCGCCGGCCTGTTCGACTGGGCCGTGTGGGAGGCAGGCGTGCTGTTCGGCGCGGCCGGCCTCCTGACGGGCGGCATCACCAGGGCCCGCCGAAAGGCCGGCTCCGGACCAGGTGGAGAGGAACGGTGATCCGCGCCGGCCTCGGGGCGGTGGCAGCTCAGGCCGAGGGTGCCGACTTGAGGGACGTGACGAAGGACGTCCAGGCCGGGGCCGTGATGGTGAGGACCGGGCCGTGAGGGACCTTGGAGTCCCGGACGGGGACGACGGCGGTGTGGGCGTCGCACACCTCGAGGCAGTCGCCGCCGTCGCCATTGCTGTAGGTGCTCTTGCGCCAGACCGCTGCGCTCAAGTCACGTGCGCTCTTTACCATTTCGGTCATCCTCAGCCGCTTGCTCGATCAGGGCGAGGGACGCCTCCGGGGGCAGTGCGGCGGCCCTGAGCCGATCGTATGCCTTGCGGTACTGCTTCACGAGAGCCGGATCGTCGATGGTGTCCCCGCTGTACTGCGACTCCAGATAGACCAGCGGTGGGGCGTCCGTGAAGGCCATGACCTTCGCCATGCCCATCATGAGCGGATGCGCCCCGCAGTTCCACGGAAGGATCTGGGGAACGATCCGGCGGCATCGCGCGAGTTCCGCGATGCGCTCCCACTGTTCGGCGCTCCGCTCCGGCGGCAGGATCGGCTGTCGCAGCAACGACTCGGGGAGAATGACCCAGTACTCCGGGGTCTTGTGGTCGTCCTCGAACCCCGGCACCAGCGTCGGGCACCACTCCTCGATGGTCTCCGCGTGCCGCTCCGCCTCCAGCACCCGCTCGAAGTAGCTCGCGTGCCCCCGCCGCTTCGCCCGCCGCACGTCCTCGCACCGCCGCCTGAAGAAGCCGTCCGTGCCGAGCACCCGGTCCACGTGCTCGGCGAGTTCCGCCGGCATCCGGCGTGTGCCCCGCTCGATCTCGCTGAGGTGGCTGGGGCCGTAGAAGCTGCCCTCGACGAGTTGCTGGAGGGTCAGGCCCGCCTCCTCCCGCTTCCAGCGCAACTCACTGCCGTAGAAGGTCGGTACGCCCGTCGATCCGTCGATGTCCTTGCGCTGACCCATCGTTCACCGTCCTTGGTGTGCCGTTACCGCGCGCTACCCCACCCGGCACCGCGTCCGCGCAGATCAGGCGCGGGATGCTTAGGGGCTGTCACGGCACGGCGGTCGGCGTCACAGTGTGAGGAGTTCGTCACTCAGCGCACTGGAAGGTGTGAACCCCCATGCACAGCCCCGCCGAAGCCGACGCCTGCGTCGAGGAGTTGCGAGAGGCCCTCGCCGCGCACGGCATCACGCTGCCGTCCCTCGGCCTCGACCTCCCGGCCTTCGCCGCCCGCTGCCCCACCCGGCCGCTGATCACGCTCGGCAACTGCAATCTCCTCACCGCCAAGGCCCTGGCCGCCGCCCTGCGCAAGGGCGCGGCGTGACGCGGCCGGTGGTGACGCTCGAACTGCTCGCGATGCCCGCCGAGGTGTCCGCCGTGCGGCGGGCCCTGCGACCGCACGGCATCGACGTGCAGCTCTGCGCGAGCGAGCTGGTCACGAACGTCATCCGGCACGTCGGGGAGGGCGTCCCCGTGACGGTACGGGTGTGGGAGCAGGTGGGCGGACGCGTCCGGGTCGGGGTCACCGATCCCGATCCCCGGGCCCTGCCCGTCCTGGTCGCGGCGGCCGGGGCCGAGGCGGAATCCGGCCGCGGGCTGGCGTTGCTCGACGCGCTGGCCCTGCGGTGGGGTGTGGAGCAGGAGGCCGGCCGCAAGACGGTGTGGTGCGAGCTGCTCGTACCTCTTCCGGAAACGCCCAAGACTCCGGAAACGCCCGAGCGCCCCGGTCGACGCAGGGCGTCGGCCGGAGCGCTCGGTCCTTCATCGGCACGTTCGTGAGCCCGCGGAGCGGGCCGCGCCGAAGCGGGCGGGAGGGGGCCGGTCGCCGCTGGGTTTCCGTCGGGGCGGACGGAGGACGCGGTGACCGGCCCCGAACCCCGCACGCCGTTGTGCGGGCCCCGCCAGTCGGTCCCGCGGCCGGCCGTGACGATGTTGCTGGTCAGGGCACTGTCGGTTCCAGCCGGCCGCGGAGTTCAGGGGTGGGACTCAGCCCAGGCGCTCCACCAGGGCGCGGTACTCGTCCCACAGTTCCTTCGGCGTGTGGTCGCCGAAGGTGTTGAGATGCTCGGGGACCAGGGCGGCCTCCTCGCGCCAGACGTCCTTGTCGACCGTGAGCAGGAAGTCCAGGTCGGACTCGGCCAGGTCCAGGCCGTCCGTGTCGAGGGCCTCCTTGGTCGGCAGGATGCCGATGGGGGTCTCGACGCCCTCGGCCTTGCCCTCCAGGCGCTCCACGATCCACTTCAGGACGCGGGAGTTCTCGCCGAAGCCGGGCCAGACGAACGTGCCCTCGTCGTCCTTGCGGAACCAGTTGACGTAGTAGATCTTCGGCAGCTTGGACTGGTCCTTGTCCTTGGCCACGTCGATCCAGTGGGCCATGTAGTCGCCCATGTTGTAGCCGCAGAACGGCAGCATCGCGAAGGGGTCGCGGCGCAGCTCGCCGACCTTGCCCTCGGCGGCGGCGGTCTTCTCGGAGGCCACGTTGGCGCCGAGGAAGACGCCGTGGTTCCAGTCGAAGGACTCCGTCACCAGGGGGACGGCGGTGGCGCGGCGGCCGCCGAAGAGGATCGCCGAGATCGGCACGCCCTTGGGGTCCTCCCACTCGGGCGCGATGATCGGGCACTGCGAGGCCGGGACGGTGAAGCGGGCGTTGGGGTGGGCGGCCGGGGTGCCGGACTCGGGGGTCCAGTCGTTGCCCTTCCAGTCCGTGAGGTGGGCCGGGGGCTCCTCGGTCATGCCCTCCCACCAGACGTCGCCGTCGTCCGTCAGCGCCACGTTGGTGAAGACGGCGTTGCCCCACAGGGTCTTCATCGCGTTGGCGTTGGTGTGCTCGCCGGTGCCGGGCGCGACGCCGAAGAAGCCGGCCTCGGGGTTGATGGCGTAGAGGCGGCCGTCCTCGCCGAAGCGCATCCAGGCGATGTCGTCGCCGATGGTCTCGACCGTCCAGCCGGGGATGGTCGGCTCCAGCATGGCGAGGTTGGTCTTGCCGCAGGCGCTCGGGAAGGCGGCGGCGACGTACTTGGCCTCGCCGCGCGGCGGGGTCAGCTTCAGCACGAGCATGTGCTCGGCGAGCCAGCCCTCGTCCCGGGCCATGACGGAGGCGATGCGCAGGGCGTAGCACTTCTTGCCGAGCAGGGCGTTGCCGCCGTAGCCGGAGCCGTAGGACCAGATCTCGCGGTCCTCGGGGAAGTGCGAGATGTACTTGGTCTGGTTGCAGGGCCAGGGGACGTCCTCCTGGCCGGGCTCCAGCGGGGCGCCCAGGGTGTGCACGGCCTTGACGAAGAAGCCGTCGGAGCCGAGCTCGTCGAGGACGGCCTGGCCCATGCGCGTCATCGTGCGCATGGAGACGGCGACGTAGGCCGAGTCGGTGATCTCGACGCCGAGCGCGGACAGCGGCGAGCCGAGCGGGCCCATGCAGAAGGGCACGACGTACATGGTCCGGCCGCGCATGGAGCCGCGGAACAGGCCGCCCTGGCCGCCGGAGCCCTGGAAGATCTCCCGCATCTCGGCGGGGGCCTTCCAGTGGTTGGTCGGGCCCGCGTCCTCCTCCTTCTCGGAGCAGATGAACGTCCGGTCCTCGACGCGCGCGACGTCGGTGGGGTCGGAGGCGGCGTAGTAGGAGTGGGGGCGCTTGATCGGGTCGAGTTTCCGGAAGGTGCCCTTCTGGACGAGCTCCTCGCACAGTCGCTCGTACTCGGCCTCGGACCCGTCACACCAGACCACGTTGTCCGGCTGCGTCAGTTCTGCGATCTCGTTGACCCACGAGATCAGCCCCTGATGTGTGGTGGGGACGGTGGGAGCCGCGATGTCGCGCGCCACGATTGCTCCTAAATGAGGGATTTTTTTGATGTGGAGGCCCCGTGGGGGCTGCGACCCGGATGCTTCACGGTGTGACTCGGGCGCTCATCCGGTGCCGACCGCACTCATTTGATCATCCGACGGAAGCGCCCATCTGTCCAGAGGAGCGCACAGGTGAGCAACGTGAGGATCGCCACGGTTTCTCGCGGGCGCTTTGCGTGCACGTTGCGTTCACCTGACCGTCCGTTTGCGTGACCACCATGCGGCGGGAGTGAGAGGATGGCCACTCGTCGTCGCCCAATCAGCGGCACTGATCCGTCACTTACGGTTCCGTAGCTACCATTTGGTCATGACTGCGTTCGTCCCCGACGCGCCTTCGGACTCGCCGGCCGGCGGCAGCGGTCCGCAGGCGCTTTCCCTGCCGCACCCCGTGAAGCCCAAGCTCCGGGGCTGGCTGCACCTCGGCATGTTCCCGGCCGTCCTCGTCGCGGGCCTGGTCCTGACCGCCCTGGCCGACACGACCAGAGGACGCATCGCCTGTGGCATCTTCGCGCTGACGGCGTGCCTGCTGTTCGGCGTGAGCGCGCTGTACCACCGGGGCAACTGGAGCCCCCGTATGGACGGCGTGCTGCGCCGCCTGGACCACGCCAACATCTTCCTGATCATCGCGGGCACCTACACGCCGCTGACCATGCTGCTCCTGCCGGGCGCCAAGGGTCAGTGGCTGCTGTGGGGCATCTGGGCCGCCGCGGCGGCCGGCATCCTCTTCCGCGTCTTCTGGGTCGGCGCCCCACGCTGGCTCTACACGCCCTGCTACATCGCGATGGGCTGGGCGGCCGTCTTCTACCTGCCGGACTTCATGCGCACCGGCGGGGTCGCGGTCCTCGTCCTGGTCGTCGTGGGCGGCCTGCTCTACAGCGCGGGCGGCATCATCTACGGCATCAAGCGCCCGAACCCGTCACCGCGCTGGTTCGGCTTCCACGAGGTGTTCCACTCCTTCACCCTGGCGGCCTTCATCGCGCACTACGTGGGGATCTCACTGGTGGCGTACCAGCACGGCTAGGGATCTCCCCCGCTTCCACCGCTTCCACCGCTTCCACCGCTTCCACCCAGGCCACGGCTTCCCAGCCGTGGCCTTTTCGCATGCGCGGACCACCAGACGGGGACAGCTGGCCTCCACCGCATTGACAGCTACTACCTTTTGAGAGTTACTGTCATTTCATGGCTACTGTCACTTCGCCCGACCCCCGGCGCTGGTGGGCCCTGACGGCCCTGGTCGCGAGCATGCTCACGCTCGGCTTCGACCTGACGATCCTCAACGTGGCGCTGCCGACCTTGGCCGAGGACCTCGGCGCGAGCACGGGCGAGCAGCAGTGGATGGCGGACGCCTACGTCGTCGTCTTCGCGGCGCTGATGCTCCCCGCCGGGCTGCTCGGCGACCGGTTCGGACGGCGGCTGATGCTGGTGACCGGGCTCGGGATCTTCCTGGCCGGCTCGGTCATGGGCGCCCTGGCCCCGGACGTGGCCTGGGTCGTCGTCGCCCGGGCCGTGATGGGGGTGGGCGGCGCGCTGGTCATGCCGTTGGCGCTGTCCGTGCTGCCCTCCCTGTTCGGGCCGGACGAGCGGTCCAAGGCGATCGGCGTCCTGTCGGCCGCCTCCGCGCTGGGCATGCCGCTCGGCCCGGTCCTGGGCGGCTGGCTGCTCGACCACTTCTGGTGGGGCTCGGTCTTCCTGCTCAACGTCCCGATGGTCGGCATCGGCGTCGCGGCCTGCCTGCTCCTGCTCCCCGAGACGCGCGACCCGGCCTCCCCGAAGGTCGACGCCCTGGCCACCGCGCTCACCGTGGCCGGACTCGGTGCCCTGGTCTGCGCCATCATCGAGGCGCCCACCCGAGGCTGGGGGGACCCCCTGGTGGCCGGGTTCCTCACCGCCGGCGTCGCGCTGCTCGCCGGACTGGTGCTGCGCGAGCGGCGAGTGGCGCGGCCCATGCTCGACATGGAACTGCTCCGCCACCGCGGCTTCCTCGTCAACGCCCTCACGGCGACCCTGGTCACCTTCGTCCTGGCGGGCCTGCTGTTCCTGCTGCCGCCCTACCTCCAGGCCGTCCTCGGCCACGACGCCCTCGGCACCGGGCTGCGGCTGCTGCCGATGATGGGCGGGCTGATGGTCGCGGCGCGCGGCGCCCAGCCGGTCGTCGCCCGGTTCGGCCCCCGGGCGGTCGTCACCTGCGGCCTCGTGGTGCTCGCCTTCGCCGCGTTCCTCGGCAGCCGTACCGCACCCGACTCCGGCTACGGCTTCACCGCGCTGTGGCTGACCGTCACCGGCCTGGGCTTCGGCCTCGCCGTGGTCCCGGCGCTGGACGGCGCGCTGGCCACGCTGCCGGCCGACCGGGCCGGCAGCGGGTCGGGGCTCCTCATGACCCTGCGCCAGGTCGGCAGCGCGATCGGCATCGCCCTGCTCGGCAGCCTGCTCGCGAGCGCCTACCGGGACCGCCTCGACGTGAGCGGAGTGCCCACCCGGGCCGCCGACGCCGCCGGGGAGTCCGTGGTGGCCGCGCACCTCGTCGCCGAGCGCACGGGCGTGACCGGCCTCGCCACGTCCGCGGACGGCGCCTACGTCCACGGCATGGGCGTGGTGCTGCTGGTGTGCGGAGTCACGGCCCTGGTCGCCGCGCTGCTCACCGGGGTGTTCCTGCCGGACACGCGGACAGCCGCGGACGGCGGGGAGGGCGCCGCGGTCATGGCAGGGCCCGGGGCCGAGGCCCGACAATGACCTTCATGACGGCCGCACGCACCACTTCCGCCGACCGCCCCCAGCCGGGACTCCGGGAACGGAAGAAGATCAAGACACGCCAGGCGATCCGCACCGCGACCTACGCGCTGATCGAGGAACAGGGCTACGACGCCACGACGATCGAGCAGATCGCCGAGCGCGCCGAGGTGTCGCCGTCGACGGTCTTCCGGTACTTCCCCACCAAGGAGGACATCGTCATCACCGACGAGTGGGACCCGGTGATGCTGGCGGAGCTGCGGGCCCGGCCGGAGGACGAGTCGTGGGGCGACATCCTGCGGCACGTGATCCGCACGGCCCTGGACCTGAGCCTCGCCGAGGAGCCGGAGGTGATGCGGCTGCGGACCCGGCTCGGCGTCGAGGTCCCGGCCGTCCGCGCCCGGATGCTGGAGAGCATGGCGGCGACCGGCCGGCTGCTGCGCGAGGCCCTCGCCGAGCGCTCCGGGCTCGACCCCGACGGCCTGGAGCTCCGGGTCTTCGCCATGTCCGTGATGGGCGGTCTGATGGAGGCCTCCCACTACTGGGCCGAGACCGGCCACCGCGACGACATCCGGGACCTCGTCGACCGTGCGCTGGACGTCCTGGAGCGCGGTCTGCCGACCGGAAAACCGTGAGGCCGGTGCCCCTGCCCGTGGCATCCTGACCGGGTGAACGGTCCCGAGATCCACGTCGAGTTCGCCCCCGAACTGCACGTCTTCGTCCCGCGGGCCCAGCGGGCGGGCGCCGTGCGCGCCGCCACCGACGGCGTCTCCAGCCTGGGCCACGTCGTCGAGTCGCTGGGCGTGCCGCTGACCGAGGTGGGCGCGCTGCTGGTGGACGGCCGCGAGGTGCCCGTCTCCCACGTCCCCGCGGCCGGGGAGTCGGTGACGGTGCGGACCGTCGCCCGCCCCCAGCGCCTCCCGGGCGCTCCCCTGCGGTTCCTCCTCGACGTCCACCTCGGCACGCTGGCCCGCCGGCTGCGCCTGCTCGGCGTGGACACGGCGTACGAGTCGACCGACATCGGCGACCCGGCGCTGGCCGCGCGTTCGGCGGCCGAGCAGCGGGTGATGCTGAGCCGCGACCGGGGACTGCTGCGCAGGCGCGAGCTGTGGGCCGGGGCGTTCGTCTACAGCACACGTCCCGAGGACCAGCTGCGGGACGTGCTGGACCGGTTCCGGCCCGAGTTGCGCCCGTGGACGCGCTGCACCGCCTGCAACGGGCTGCTGCGTGAGGCGACCAAGGACGAGGTGGCGGATCAGCTGAAGCACGGCACGCACGCCACGTACGACGTGTTCGCGCAGTGCGGGGAGTGCGGGCGGGCGTACTGGAGGGGCGCGCATCACGAGCAACTGGAGGCCATCGTGCGGGAGGCCGTCGCGCTGTGCTCCGAGCGCCGTTGAGGGAGCCCGCGGTGGGGAACTGCAAAACCGTCGTGGCCGGTCGCGCAGTTCCCCGCGCCCCTGACGGGGTGCGTACCCGCTAGCTCCTTCTCAGGTCCTGCTTGCCGCAGGCGAGCCCGTCCCGGTTGCGGTCCAGGCCCAGCGGGTCGTCCTTGCCGTTGACCTTCAGACGGCCGTAGTCGTTCGCCTTCAGCCACGCGCAGCGGGCGGCCGTCGTCTTCCTCACCTCCGCCGGGAAGTGCGTCGGCACGCACACGTTGATCGAGCCGTAGTGCCGGTCGCAGCCGGAGACCGTGGGGCTGACCTTCTGCGCCGCGCGCTTCTTGCCGGGCCCGGTGACCTTGCCCTTCGGCGCGTCCGCGAAGTCGTGGACGTGGGCCGAGGCATCCGTCGCCTTCAGGGCCTGCGGACCCTGGAGGTGCACCCACTTCGCCACCGACGGCACGCCGTTGGCGTCGACCGCGAAGAGCATGTACCAACCGGGCGGGGCCAGGTTGGGGTTGCTCGTCACATTGAGGTCGATGTTGTTGCCGTCGACCGACAGCGGCAGGTCCACGAACCGCTGGTTCGGGTCGGAGGAGTGCGTGACGGCGGCCGGGCGGATCAGCTCGGCCTTGGCGATGGGCCGGTCGACGGTGATGCGCTGGGTGTCGCCGTAGTTCCACTCGGTGTCGATGACCGACGTGATCTGCGGACGCGGCCCCTTGAACAGGTAGGGCGGGCTGTAGACCGACACGTCGTGGTTCCAGGAGCCGTTGCCCGGGTTGTCGCCGGTGGTCATCACGCGGCCGTCGGGCAGCAGGAACGCCGAGGAGTGGTAGCCGCGCGCCTCGGGGTCGACGGCCACCGGGTCGAAGGTCTCCGTCGCCGGGTCGAAGATCGACGTCTCGTAGACCGGGTTGGCGCGGTTGTGCAGGGCGCCGCCCGTCTCCAGCACCTTGCCGTCGGGCAGCAGCACGGCGGAGACGTACATCTTGCCCTGGTTCCCGGTCTGCGGGACGGGCCCGTTGCCCAGGTCGACCGTGCCCTGCGGGATCGGCGGCCCGGCCACGTACGACGGGTTCGGCTGCTTGAGGTCGATGATGTCGGTCAGGCGGTTGGCCTCGGGGTTGGAGTCGATGTTGCCGCCGCCGAGGGTGAGGACCTTCTGGTCCTGCGCCGGGGGCAGCAGCACGCTGGCCGACTGGTCGCGCTCGTCCTTGCTCTGCAGGCCCGGCACCTGGGTGATCGTGTTGGCGCCGTAGTCGTAGATCGCCGAGCCGGTGCCGGGGATGTTGTTGCCGAAGACGTGGCTGCCGGAGTAGAAGAGGCGGCCGTCCTGCATCAGGATCATCGACGGGTACAGGCCCCAGTACGACCAGGTCTGGTTGACCTTCCACAGCGGCTGCCACTGCTGCTCGGCCTCGGAGAACAGCTCGGCGGTGACCGAGCCGGTGGAGTCCTCGCGCAGGCCGCCGAAGGAGATGACGTCGCCGTTGCCGAGGATCGTGGCCGACGGGTACCAGTGGCCGTCGTTCATGTCGTTGGTCCTGCTGTAGGTCTCGGTCTCCGGGTCGAAGACGTACGAGTCCTTGTAGCCCTGGTAGCCGATCCGGCCGTCCGCCGTCGGGTAGCCCTTGTTGCCGGACATGACCAGCACGCGGCCGTCCTGGAGCTGGACGTGCCCGGCGCAGAACATGTCCTCCGGCGTGGGGATGACCTTGTAGGAGCCGTTCGCCGGGTCGTAGACGGCGGAGGTGAAGGTGCCCGCCTCGAACATCGACTCGTCGTTGCCGGAGCCCGCGATCAGCAGCACCTTGCCGTTGTGCAGGACCACCGAGTGCATCGAGCGGACCGGGTTCTGGGTGGGCAGCACGTCCCACGTGCCGTTCGCGCACTGCTCGGCGGTGCCCGTGCACTCCGGGGGGAGGACCGGGTCGGGGACCTGGTCCATCGTGTAGTCGTCGGTGGTGGCGGAGCCGGTGCCGTAGACGGAGACGCCCCAGGAGATGCGGTCGGTGCCGGCCGGGACCTCGGGGGTGCGGACCGTCGCCTCCGTCCAGTCACCCGCCAGGTCCAGCGTCTTGAGGTCGGTCCAGTACTGCCAGCCGGCCGTGGTGTCGTGCCGGAACAGCGTGATCGCCGCGTCGGGCGTGGTCGTCTTGTACCAGAGTCCGAGGTCGTACTGCTTGCCCGGCGTGACCACCGGGGCGCAGGCGGCGGACTCGGTGATCAGCGCCTTGCGGTCGCCGTCGACGCGGCGGGTCAGCTCGACCTTCATGGCCTTGGAGCCGGTGTGCGCGTCGGCGGTGGTGGTGAAGGTGAAGTCGTTGTCGCCCCAGCCGGACTTCTCCCAGCAGTACGGCATGTCGCCGGTGCCGGCGGTCTCGAAGCCGGGGTTCTTGATGAGGTTGGCGGCGGAGGCGGGCTGGGGCGCGGTCAGCAGCAGGCTCGCGGTGAGGCCCGCCACGGACAGCAGTGCGGTCGTTCTGCGACGAGGGTTCACACGGCTCTCCTTGCGGTGCGGCCGCCGCGCACGGACTCCTCACGGGCCCGGCGCGGCAGGTAGACCAGCGCTTCGGTCGCCACGAAGCGCAGGACGAACGTCGTCACCAGCGCGAGCGCGGTGGCGGACAGCACGCCCAGGTGCAGCTGGTGCACGAACAGGGCAATCAGCGGGATGCGCAGCACCAGGTCGGCGTTGGCGAGCAGCGCGAACCGCCCGGCCCGGTCCCACCAGCGCCGGTGCCGGCGCCGCTCACGGAACAGCAGGTGCTCGATGAGCACGAAGTTCCAGGCGACGCCGAGCTGGTTGGCGAGGACCTCCGCCGGTACGTAGTGCATGCCGAGCGCGGTCAGCGCCCACAGGCCGAGCAGGTTCGGCACGAAGCCGGTCAGTCCGATCAGGCCGAAGCCGACCATCCGCGCGACCGGTGAGGCGGCCCGCAGCCCGGCGAGGTGGCGCAGGAAGCGCAGGCCCTCCTGCGCGGTGGACTTGGACTCCCCCGCGAACCGGTCCCGGAAGACGAACGGCACCTCGGTGACCGCGCGGGGGCGGCTGCGGACGGCGAGTTCGAGGAGGATCTTGTAGCCGAGCGGCTGGAGGACCTCGGCGGTGACCGCGCTGCGGCGGATCGCGAAGAAGCCGCTCATCGGGTCGCTGATGCCGTGTAGCCGGCGCGGGAAGAGCGCCTTGGTCAGCCAGGTCGCGCCGCGCGAGACGGCCACCCGGTAGCTGCCCGCGAGACCGGCCCGGCTGCCGCCCTTGATGTACCGGGAGGCGACGACCAGCCCGGCGCCCGCGCGTTCGCCGGTCGCGACCAGGTCGGGCACGAGGGACGGCGGGTGCTGGCAGTCGCCGTCCATGACGACGATCCAGTCGGACGTGGCCGCCTTCAGCCCCTCGACGACCGCGCCCCCGAGCCCGCCCACCGGCTCCTCCCGGTGCAGCACGGTCACCGGGAAGGGGCAGTCCTGCGCCGCCTCCTCGATCACCGCGGGCGTGTCGTCGGTGGAGTCGTCCACGAAGAGGACCTCGCAGGGCAGCCGGGCCGGCACGGCCTCGGTGACCTGGCGCAGCAACTGCCGCACGTTCGCCGACTCGTTGAACGTGGGTACGACGATGGTGACGGCGCCCGGTTCGGGGATCTCGGCGGCCTCGACGACCTCGCCGGGGACGGTGGACTCCTGGCTCATCGCGCGCCTCCGGCGGTGCTCTGGATCTGGCGGATCTCGATGCGGTCCTCGCCGGTGCCGAAGGTGGCGACCGGTTCGGAGTGCTCCATGGCGGCCCTGACGTTGGGCAGGTCGGCCGCGTCGCGCCGCACGGTCGGCGAGGCGACGACGTAGTCCAGGTCCTTCCAGCCGCGCGGCATCGTCTTCGTCACCGCGGGGTCCAGGTCGGCCTTGTAGAACCAGATGACGCCGAGCCCGGGCCGGTAGCCCTGGTGCACCAGGTCCAGCCAGAGCGCGTCGTCGACCAGCACCCGGGTGCGCTCCGGGTGCTCGACCTCGGTCGCGAGCCACTTCGAGGCGGCCCGGTAGGGGGCGTTGGCGTCGGTGGTGACGGCCGTGCGGGCGCCGTCGTACCAGTGCGGCAGGACGTAGGCGCCGGCGGCCAGGGCGAGGACCGTGGCGAGCGCGTACCGGCCCGTGCTGACGTAGCGCTTCTCCGCCTCGGAACGCCAGCGGCTGAGCACCGCGTGGGCGACGGAGGCGGTGCCTCCGGCGAGGACCAGCGCGAGGAACGGCAGGGCCTGGATGACGTACATCGCGGGCAGGTAGCCGTTCGGGCGCAGCGCCAGCGCGGCGAGGATCGCGACGGCCAGGGCCGGTCCCGCCAGGGCCCGGGCGGTGACCGACCAGCGCCAGGTGACCAGGAGCAGCAGGGCGCCCGCGAGGCCGCCGAGGGGCAGGATCCTGTCGTAGTAGAGCCACGACTGCAGCACGTTCCAGGAGCCGGAGCCCTGGTCCAGGATGAAGCCGGAACCCGGGCGGGTCATCTGGTACTTGACGCCGTCCCAGAGGGAGACGTGTCCGCTGCCCGGCAGCAGCTCGCCCTTGAGCAGGGCGAACAGGGGGTAGGAGAAGCCGATCAGGGCGCACGCCGTGACGGCGCCGGTGAGGGCGAACTTCCGGGTGTCGCGGTGGCTGTGCCGCCACATGGTGAGGAACAGGGCGGGCAGGACGACGAGCATCGTCTCCTTGGTGAGGACGGCCGTGGCGGCCGCGATGCCCGCGCCGAAGTGGTGCCACAGGTGGCGGCTCGGGGAGGCGGCCAGCGTGAAGGCCAGCAGCGTCCACATCACCGCGAGGTTGTCGAGGAAGATCTCCCGCTGGAGGACGACCGACAGCGGTGACAGGCCGAAGAAGACCATGCCGAGCGCCGCGGCCCAGCGGGGCAGGGCGAGCCGGCGGCCCAGCACGTAGACCAGGACGGCGCTGATGCCGCTGATCACCAGCATCGCGGCGCGCATGGTGCCGACCGTCATCGACTCGGGGCTGATCAGCGCGGGTATCCAGGTCAGCACGGCGATCTGGATCCAGCCCAGCGGCGGGTGGTCGTACCAGTAGGTGTAGTGGGCCAGGCCGTTGCCCTGCTGCACCGACCAGGCCTGGGCGAGGTAGGTGCCCTCGTCGTCGCTGAGGGCGGGGTAGTCGGCGATGTTCCAGCCCTGCACGACGAGGATCGCCAGGAGCAGGACACCGCACAGGAGCAGGTCGGGGCGCGAGGAGCGCAGCCGGCTCGGCGGTTGCGGCCGCCGGTGCGTACCGGTGCCGGACACGGGTGTGCGCTGCGCGGGGACCTTCGGGGCGGTCACCGCGGGAAGGGTGGAGGTCACGCGGGAACGTCCTCTCGGGTCACGGGAGCGTCCTGCCGGGTCACCGGAACGTCCTGCCGGGTCACGGCGCTCTCGCCGAGGTGGGCGCCGACGTGGGTCGTCAGCTCCCAGTCGTTGCGGCCGCGCTGCTCGCGCCAGACGGCGCGCACGGCCGCGCCGGCGAGCAGCACCTGGTAGAAGGGGCCGCCCACGATCAGCTTCAGGTAGTGCGCGAACCGCACGCGCAGCCCGTACTGCTTGCCGAAGTCGTGCAGTCCGACGATCTCGAAGACGAAGGTGACCAGGGCGGTGACGGCCGGCAGGAAGGTGATGAAGGCGATGCCGACGGGCACGTCCAGGAACAGCGCGATCGCCACGTTGAGCGGGATGATCAGGCCGGTGAAGGCCTGCATGAACGGCGTCATCAGGGTGTAGCGGGCGAGGAGGCGCTGCCCGAGGGTGGGCAGCTGCTTCCAGTCCTTCTTCCGGTAGACCTGGAGGAAGCCCTGGTTCCAGCGGGTGCGCTGCTTCAGCAGCGACATCAGCGAGCCCGGGGTCTCCTCCCGGGTCACCATGTCGGAGTCGTAGGCGACGACGACCTTCTTGCCGACGCTGGACAGGCGCACCCCCAGGTCGCAGTCCTCGGCGAGGCAGTCCGGGTCCCAGCCGTCCGCCTGCCGCAGGACGTCGGTGCGGACGAAGACGGTGTTGCCTCCGAGCGGAATGAAACCTTTCTGTGCGTGCAGGTGCAGCCGCGAGCGGAACCAGAAGAAGTACTCCAGGCAGTTGCGCAGGCTGTACCAGCTGGAGTGGAAGTTGATCAGCTGCACCCCGCCCTGCACGACGTCGGCGCCGGTGGTGCGGAAGGCGTGGTCGACGTGCGCGAGAAGCTCGGGGTGGACCTGGTCCTCCGCGTCGAAGACGCCGACCACGTCGCCGCGGCAGTGCGGCAGGGCCGTGTTCATGGCCTTCGGCTTGTTCTTCTTCTCGTGCGTGTCGACGACGACACGGACCCGGGGGTCACGCGCGGCGGCCTGCTCGGCCACGGCGGTGGTCTCCGGGTCGTCGTGCCCGACGATCACGATGATCTCGAAGTCGGTGTGGCTCGACTCCAGCAGGCGCTGGATCGTGTGGTCCAGCACCGCCTGTTCGTGCCGGGCGGGCAGCAGCAGCGAGAAGGCAACGTGCTCGTCCCCGTCCGGACTGCTGAACCGTGTGGAGGCGAGCACTTCCGGCGTGCGCCAGGCGTGCATCTGCCACCACAGCGTGAACGCCGCCATCCAGAACAGGGCCAGTGACACGGCAGCGATGAAGACAGACGTCAGCAAACAGATCCCCCCAGATCCAGAAGCCCCCGGTCGTGACGGTGTGCCGGTGCGGCCCCTCCCGTCACGTCACTGTGCAGAGATTAGGGGGGAACTGTGAAGCCTGGGGGCTGTTCAGATAAAGAGCTTGTTTCCGTTGATTCCCGACTTCAGTCGCCCAGCACCGCACGCAACCGCTCAACCTCCGTGGTCGGCGCGTCACACGTGAAGTTACGGCAGACGTACGCCGCCGGTTCACCGCCGACCAGCGGACGGTCGCTGAGCAGCGGGAACTCGTCGCTTCCCGGGGCGCCGACGGCGACCACCGCGCCGGGCGCCGTGCCCAGGAGCGCCGTGCGGTGCAGGGACCTCGTGCCCTCGTCGTCGGGCGACGGTCCCACGATCGCGACCTCGCGCGGCCCGTCCAGGACGGCCTCGGCGACGGCGAGCCCCCAGCCGATGAAGCGGGGCACGCGCGGCCCGAGCGCCTTGACGACGCCGAGGGCGCGCTGCGCGGCGGTGCGGTGCGGCTCGGAGCCGGTGTGCGCGGCGTAGCTCAGCAGGGCACCGGCCGCCGCGGTCCAGCCGGACGGGGCGGCGTTGTCGGTCGGGTCCTGCGGGCGGCGGATCAGCCGCTCGGCGTCGGCCGCGGTGTCGAACATCGCGCCGGATTCCGGGTCGGTGAACCGGGCCAGGACGTGGTCGAGCAGGAGCCCGGCGAACTCCAGCCACACCCCCTCCCCGGTGACCGACGCGAGCGCGAGGAAGCCCTCGGCCACGTCCGCGTAGTCCTCCAGGACACCGGCGTTGGCACCGGCGTGACCGTCCTTGCTGGTGCGGGTCAGACGGGCCTGCTCGTCCAGGTGCAGCCGGACGAGGAGATCGGCGGCGGCCCGGGCCGCCTCCACGAGGTCGGGCCGGTCGAAGTAGGCGCCCGTCTCGGCCAGCGCCGCGATCGCCAGGCCGTTCCAGGCGGCGACGACCTTGTCGTCCCGGCCCGGCGCGGGCCGCTGCGACCGGGCCTCCAGCAGGCGCTCCCTGATGGAGGCGATCTTCGCGGCGTCGAACAGGCCGTCTTCCAGAGGCAGTTGGAGGACGGACTGGCCGTGCTCGAAGGTGCCCTCCTCGGTGACCCCGAAGTACCGCGCGGCCGGCTCGGCGTCCTGCTCCCCGAGCACCTCCCGCAGCTGCGCGGGCGTCCACACGTAGTACGCGCCCTCGACGTGCCTGCCGGTGCCGTCGTCGCTGTCGGCGTCCAGGGCGGAGGCGAACCCGCCCTCGGCCGTGCGCAGTTCGCGCACCATGAAGTCGGCCGTCTCCAGGGCTACCCGGCGGGCGAGTCCGGAGCCGGTGGCACGCCATAGGTGGGCGTAGACGCGGCACAGCAGGGCGTTGTCGTACAGCATCTTCTCGAAGTGCGGCACGACCCAGTCGCGGTCCACCGAGTAGCGGGCGAAACCGCCGCCGAGCTGGTCGTAGATGCCGCCCCGGGCCATCCGCTCGCAGGTGTCGGCCGCCATCTGCAGGGCGCCCTCGGCGCCGGTGCGGGCGTGGTGGCGCAGCAGGAACTCCAGCACCATCGACGGCGGGAACTTCGGCGCCCCGCCGAAACCGCCGCGCTGCGGGTCGTACTCGCGGGTGAGCGCGAGCAGGGCCTGCGCGAGCTCCTGCTCGCCGGGGGTCTGCGCGTCGCCGTAGGAGATCTCCCGGCCGGCCAGGTCCCGGACGATCTTCCCGGCGACCTCGGTGACCTCGTCCCGCCGCTCCTCCCAGGCCTGCCGCACACCCTGGAGCACCTGCCGGAAGGAGGGCATGCCCTGGCGGGGCGCGGGCGGGAAGTACGTGCCGAAGTAGAACGGCTCGGCGTCCGGGGTGAGGAACACGGTCATGGGCCAGCCGCCGTGCCCGGTCGCCGCCTGGACCGCCTCCATGTACACGGCGTCGACGTCCGGCCGCTCCTCGCGGTCGACCTTCACGCTGACGTAGTGCGCGTTGAGGTACTCGGCGGTCTCCTGGTCCTCGAAGGACTCGTGAGCCATGACGTGACACCAGTGACAGCTGCTGTAGCCGACGCTGAGCAGCACGGGCACGTTCCGCCTGCGGGCCTCCTCGAAGGCCTCGGCCGACCAGGGCCACCAGTCGACGGGGTTGTCGGCGTGCTGGAGGAGGTAGGGGGACGTCTCGTGCGCCAGTCGGTTCGGCATGGTTCCCATCCTGCCGCAGTACCCCGCTCCGCACGCGTCAGGCGTCGCGCGGGCGCCGCTTCCGCCGCACGGCCGCCGGGCGCGCCCCACGCCAACGGCCCCGGGTCCGCACACCATCGGCCCGGGCACGCCCCCTCGCCCCGGTGCGCCGTGCGCCGCACACTTGACCGAGCAAACGACCGAGACGACGCGCGGGCAACGGCCGATGAGGACCGGGACCGCCGTTGCCGCCGGAGGGGGACGTGAGATGCGGGACAGTCATCGGGCGGAGGCAGAGCGGCTGTTGGCGCGGGCCGTGGAGGAGGAGGTGCGCCGTTCGGGCGGGCGCAGTGACGGGAAGGTGCTGCTGGCGCGGGCGCGCGGGGCGCTCGACGCGATGGCGCTGAGCGCGGCCGAGGAGTACGAGGCCTACACCCGCGCCCTGGACGAGGCGGCCGCCGGGCAGCAGACCTTCGCCCAGCGCTACGCCCGGGAGGGCGCCGGGACGCCGCTGCTGGTGGCCGGGGTCGCCGCGGTCGCGGCCGTCGTCGCCGACCTGGCCCTCGGCACCGGCACGGGCACGGCCCTGGGCGCCGGCGTGACGGTGGGTGTGGCGGGCGCCGCCGCGACGGTCGTGAAGGTGGCCGGCTCACACCTGCCGGCCGCGCACCACCGTGCCGGGGCGGCCGGCCAGCCGGGCGGTCCGGAGCAGCTGCGGCTGCAGTGGCTGACGGCGCTGGAGGTGCGGGGCATCCGTCCGTTCCTGGACCAGCAGCGCGTCCTGACCGCCTCCACGGGGCGGAACAAGACCGGGCCGCGGCTGCGCGGCGCCGACAAGAGCGCCGCGGCGCGCGGACGCAGCGTGCTGGAGCAGTCCTTCGCGCAGCTGCCGGAACCGGCCAAGCCGTTCGCGGGGCGGCGCGAGGAGCTGGCGCGGATCCGGCAGTGGGTCCAGGCCGCCCGCGCGAGCACGGAGACCCGGCCCACGGTGGTCGTCCTGCACGGCACGCCCGGCAGCGGCCGCACGGCGCTCGCGGTGCGTGCCACGCACGAGCTGCGGGACCACTTCCGCGGCGCCTGCGTCGTCGACCTGCGCGCCGACAGCCCGGGCGAGTCCCCGCTGTCCACCCGCGACGCCCTGCTGCACCTGCTCAACCGGCTCGGCGCGCCCCGCGAGCAGCTGCTGTTCCGCGAACGCTCCGCCCCCGACCAGCAGGTCAAGCGGCTGAGCGAGCTCTACCACCAGCATCTGACCGGCCTGCCCGTCACGGTCGTCCTGGACGACGCCTCGGACACCGGGCAGATCCGCGCCCTGGTACCGGAGCGGTCCGACAGCCTGGTGCTGGTGACCGCCCGGGCCCCGCTGGAGCCGGCCGGCCTGCCCGCGCGGGTGCACCAGCTGGCGGTGGAGCCGCTGGACGCGGCCGGGGCGGAGGAACTGCTGGGCGCGACGGCGCAGGACCGCTCCGGGCCGTACGACGCCGAGTCCGCCGAGCGGGTCCGTGAGCTGTGCGGCGGGCTGCCGCTGGCGCTGCGCATCGCCGGGTCCTGCCTCGGCCCGCGCTCCCCGCGCGCCCTGGTCACGGACCTGGGCGCGTACGGCCCGGTCGAGCCGGTGGAGCGCGCCCTGTGGCTGCGCTACACCGACCAGCCGGAACCCGTACGGCGGCTGCTGCGCCGGCTGGCCCTGGCCGGCCGGGCCTCGCTCGGCGCCGCGGCGGCCGCCGCGCTGCTGGCCACCGACGAGGCGGAGGCCGTCCGCCACCTGCGGACCCTGACCCGTGCCGGTCTGATCGACCACGTCCGCGGCGACCGCTACCGCCTGCACGACCTGGTGCGTTCGTTCGCCCAGGCCCGTCTCCTCGACGAGGAGGACCCGGCCGAGCGCGCGGCGGCGCAGGAGCGGCTGATCGTGAACTACGCCGAGCTGGCCGACTCGGTGCTGCGCATGGTCGATGGCAACATGTCGACCCGCACCAACCGCTTCAGCCCGTACGGTTTCCCCTCCCTCGACGAGGCGCTGCGCTGGCTGGACGACGAGTCGAGCTTCATCACGACGGCCCTGCGGCACGCGGAGGGCGTGAACCGGGCGGCGGTGCTGAACCTGCTGGGCGCCCTGTGCGACTACTGCCTGCTGCGCGGCGACCTCTACCGCCTGGGCGAGATCAGCGAACTCGCCCAGGCCGTGGACGAGGGCCTGCTGGTCCGCTCGGTGCAGTGGCGTACCGGCATCGCGGCCCGGCAGCTGGGCGAGCTGGACAAGGCCCGCACGACCCTCTCCTCGGTCGTCGACCTCTACCGGGAGGCCCACCACGACGCCGGGGCGGCCCGCGCCCTGTGCTCGCTCGGCATCACGCTGCACCACCAGGGCAACCTGACCGAGGCGTCGGCGAAGCTCCGCGAGGCCCTGGCGCTGCAGTCGTCGCCCGAGCTGGCGACGGACCGGGCGTGGACGATGCACGCCCTGGCGGCGGTGGAGCGGGACCGGGCCCGGCTGGGCGAGGCTTTGGAGCTGCTGACCGAGTCGCTGGTCCTGCACCGCGCGGGCGAGTCGGTGCACGGCCAGGCCTGGGCGCACTTCCACCTCGGCCAGCTGAGCCTGCGCCGGGGCGACGTCCCGCGCGCCGAGTCCGAGCTGCGCGCGGCCCTGGAGCTGTACGGCCGCACCCGCGACGCCCGCGGCGAGGCCTGGGCGCTGACCCAGCTGGCGCGGGCCCTGCTGGTGGCCGGCGACGCGTCCCCGGCCGTGGAGGAGCTGCGCGGCGCGGCGGCCCGGCACCGGGACAACGAGGACGCGCGCGGCGAGGCCTGGACGCTGTACTACCTGGGCCAGGCCCTGGAGGAGACCGGCAACCTGGACCAGGCGGTCCGCGAACTGGAACGGTCCCGCACGATGTTCTCCCGCATGCGGGACGTCTACGGCCTGGCCTGCGCCCGACACCACTCGGCCCGGGTCACCCGCGACCAGCGCGCGGCGCAGACGGGTTCCCTGCGCAACTCGGGCTTCGCCCGCCAGCTCCTGGTGGACGCCCGCGCCGACTTCCGGCGCATCGGCGTCGCCCACGGCGAGGCGTGGACCGGCCTGGAACTGGCCGTCGTGGACGCGGGCAACGCCCGCCTGCAGCAGGCGCTCGCGCTGTGCGACGAGGCCGTCGGGCTGTTCACGTCCTACGGCGACCGCAGGGGCGAGGACTGGGCCCGCTTCCTGCGCTGCACCCTCCTGCCCTACGCCGCCCCCGGCGGTGTGGAGGTCGGCACGGCGGTGGCCCAGCAGGAACTCGCCGAGCTGGCCCGCGCGGGCCACCCGCTGCGCGACGAGAAGCTCGACGACTGCGTCGACGCCTGGGCGCTGCTGCTGGAGCGCGGCGTGAGCCTGGAGGCGGGCTGGCAGGCCTGGGGGCTGGGCATGACGCCCAGCCGGCACGCGCGGGAGGTGATGGGGGTGGCGGTGGAGACCACGGCGTAACCCCCGGCCCGGGCGCTGGTGGCGGGGACGCGAGGACACCCGTCGGCGGTTCGGAGACCACCGACGGGTGTGTGCCGCCCCTCGGGGCGGGGGCGTCAGCCCTGCTTCTTCGCCTGGCCGGAGGTGCCGGAGGAGGCCTCGGTGTCCGCGGCCGTCGTCCCCGCGTCCGTCCCGGCCTGCTCGCCGTCCCCGGCCCTCGGGTCCGGGACCTGCGTGAAGTCCACCCTGCTCATGTGCCGGTTCATCGACTTCATCAGGGCCCACACCGCCACCGCCATCACCGCGAAGACGATGAAGCCGAGGACGCCGGGGGTGACCTTGTCCTCGTCGACCTCCTTGGCGAAGGAGACGAGGTGCGTCATTGCCAGGCTTGCGCTTGCGCTCATGTCAGGCATTGTCGCGGATGCCCGCAAAGAGGTCGTCCTCGGGGAGGGAGGTATCGACGAGGGACTTCGCCAGCTCGTACTCCTCGGTCGGCCAGACCTCCTTCTGGATCTCCATCGGGACCTTGAACCAGCCGCCGTCGGGGTCGATCTGGGTGGCGTGCGCGATCAGGGCCTTGTCGCGGATCTCGAAGAACTCGGCGCACGGGATGTACGTGGTCAGCGTGCGCTGCTTCATCCCGAACTCCTCCCAGCGCTTGAGCCAGTCCCCGTAGGGGGACTCCAGGCCGCGGTCGAGCATCGCCTGGTGCAGGGCCTCGGTGCGCGGGCGGTTGAAGCCCTGGTTGTAGTAGAGCTTCTGCGGCTGGTAGGCGGGGCCGTACTCGGTCTCCGGGTACTTCCCGGTGTCCGCCGCCCCCTCGAACGCCACCATCGTGATCTTGTGGGTCATGATGTGGTCGGGGTGCGGGTAGCCGCCGTTCTCGTCGTAGGTGGTGATCACCTGCGGGCGGAACGAGCGGATCTTGCGCACCAGCTCGCCGGCCGCGTGGTCGACGTCCTCCAGGGCGAAGCAGCCCTCCGGCAGCGGGGGCAGCGGGTCGCCCTCGGGCAGTCCCGAGTCGACGAAGCCGAGCCACTCCTGCTTGACGCCGAGGATCTCCCGGGCCTCGTCCATCTCCTTCTTGCGTACCTCGTGGATGTGCTCCTCGATGTACGCGTCGCCCTGCAACTTGGGGTTGAGGATGGAGCCGCGCTCCCCGCCCGTGCAGGTCACGACCAGCACGTCCACCCCCTCGGACACGTACTTCGCCATGGTCGCCGCGCCCTTGCTCGACTCGTCGTCGGGGTGGGCGTGAACGGCCATCAGTCGCAACTGGTCAGTCAAGACTCAATCCTCAGTAAGTCGGCGCCCTGTGTGCGTCGGCGCAATCAGCGGCTTCTATAGTGACCGAATCGGGGGGCGAATAATTCCGGGACCGGGTCCCGGGGCCCCTTTCGGGACATTCGTCCCGGCCCTGTCTGGAGGACGATCATGACGACGGCGAGTACGCGACCGCCCGAGGGCCGCTACGGCCGTACCTCGGACGAGCGCGCCGACCGCACGCTCAAGGTCGTCGGCGCCGTCCTCGCGGTGGCGCTGCTGGGACTGATCGGCTGGTTCGGCTACCACTACGTCGGACAGAACAAGATCAGCGCCGAGGTGATCAGCTTCGAGCCGGGCAAGGAGTCCGTGCGGGTGCATCTGGAGGTCCGCAAGGACGCCGGTACCGACGGCTACTGCACCGTGCGCTCGCAGGCGGAGGACGGGGCCGAGGTGGGCCGGGCGGACTTCCGCTTCGACGGGGACGACACACGCGTCGACCAGGTCGTCACGCTCCGTACGACCTCTCCGGGGACGACCGCCGAGCTGCTGGGGTGCCACGCCGACTGAGGGCCGCCGCGCGTCACCCGCAATACGTAGCCTCTGAGCTGCGTTGACGCGAATCTGGTGGCTTATGTCCTCCCCCTCGGGCCCCTGAATTGTTAGGCTCGTGGTTTCGCCCATCCGTGAAGGAACATGCTTCTGGGTAGGGCGATGCTTTGTATTCCCAGTACCTACGAGGAGCACCTGTGACCCAGACCAGCGAGAACGTCACCTGGCTGACCCAGGAGGCGTACAACAAGCTCAAGGCTGAGCTTGAGTACCTTACTGGTCCCGCGCGGGCGGAGATCTCCGCGAAGATCGCCGCGGCGCGCGAGGAGGGCGACCTGCGTGAGAACGGCGGGTACCACGCGGCCAAGGAGGAGCAGGGCAAGCAGGAACTGCGTGTGCGCCAGCTCACCCAGCTCCTCGAGAGCGCCAAGGTCGGTGAGGCGCCCGCGGCGGACGGCGCGGTGGCCCCCGGCATGGTCGTCACGATCGCGTTCGACGGCGACGAGGACGACACGCTGACGTTCCTGCTCGCCTCGCGCGAGTACGCGAGCTCCGACATCGAGACGTACTCGCCGCAGTCCCCGCTGGGCACCGGCGTGATCGGCCACAAGGTCGGCGAGGACGCGCAGTACGAGCTGCCCAACGGCAAGAAGGCCTCGGTGAAGATCCTCAAGGCCGAGCCGTACGAGGGCTGAGCCGCCCCCATCGGACCTGGACCTGCCCCCGGCACCGCAGCGGCGCCGGGGGCATCGTCATGCCGTCGCCCGGCGGACCGGGTCCCGGGCCGGAGCCGTCAGCCGGTGGCCCGGCGGTACTTGCGGACCGCGAGCGTCCGGAAGACCGCGATGATCACGACCGACCAGATCAGCGAGGCCCACACGGGGTGCTGCATCGGCCAGGCGTCAGGCGTCTTGAAGCCCGGCGGGAGGTTGCCGAACAGCTCGCGGCACGCCTGCACCACCGCGCTGAACGGGTTCCACTCCGCGACGTGCCGCAGGAACGACGGCATCTGGTTGGCGTCCACGAACGCGTTCGAGATGAAGGTCAGCGGGAAGAGCCATATCAGACCACCCGAGGTCGCCGCTTCCGGCGTGCGCACGGACAGGCCGATGAGCGCGCCGATCCACGAGAACGCGTAGCCGAAGAGCAGCAGCAGGCCGAAGCCGGCGAGCACCTTGCCGAAGTTCTCGTGCGTGCGCCAGCCGACGATCACCGCCACGACCGCCAGGACGACCAGGGTGAGCGCCGTCTGCACCAGGTCGGCGATGGTCCGGCCGGTGAGCACCGCGCCCCGCGCCATCGGCAGCGAGCGGAACCGGTCGATGAGGCCCTTGTGCATGTCGTCGGCGATACCCGCACCCGCGCCCGCGGTGGCGAACGTGACGGTCTGGGCGAAGATGCCGGCCATCAGGAACTCGCGGTAGGCCTGGGTCGAGCTGGACGAGCCGACCTGGATCGAGCCGCCGAACACGTAGGTGAACAGGACCACGAACATGATCGGCTGGAACAGCCCGAAGATGATCATCTCGGGGATCCGGCCCATGCGGATCAGATTCCTGCGGGCGATGACCGCGGAATCGCTGATGGCGCTCACTGGGTGGCCTCCTTGTCGCTCTCCTCGCCCTTGGCCTCGGCCACGTGTCCCGTCAGGGACAGGAAGACGTCGTCGAGGGTCGGCCGGCGCAGGCCGATGTCGTCGATCTCGATGCCGCGGGTGTCCAGCTCCCGGATGACCTCCGCCAGGAGCTTGGCACCGCCGGTCACGGGCACCGTGAGCTTGCGCATGTGGTCCTCGACCGTGACCTCGCCCTTGCCGAAGCCGGCCAGGACCTCGGCGGCGGCCGGGATGCGCTCGCCCTGGTGGACGACGACCTCGACGCGCTCGCCGCCGGTGCGGGCCTTGAGCTGGTCCGAGGTGCCCTGGGCGATGACCCTGCCGTGGTCGACCACCGCGATGTCGTGCGCCAGGTGGTCGGCCTCCTCCAGGTACTGCGTGGTCAGCAGCAGGGTCGTACCGCCGGAGACCAGTTGCTTGATGACCTCCCACAACTGCTGGCGGTTGCGCGGGTCGAGGCCGGTCGTGGGCTCGTCCATGAACATCACGGGGGGCGAGACGACGAGGGCCGCGGCGAGGTCGAGGCGGCGGCGCATGCCGCCCGAGTACGTCTTGGTGGGGCGGTCGGCGGCGTCCGTGAGGTGGAACTGCTCCAGCAGCTCGGCCGCGCGCTCCTTCGCCGCCTTGGCCTTCATCTGGTAGAGCTGGCCGACCATCTGGAGGTTCTCCCGGCCGGTGAGGTATTCGTCGACCGCCGCGAACTGGCCGGACAGGCCGATGGAGCGGCGGACCGCGTCGGGCTGCTTCAGCACGTCGATGCCCGCGACGACGGCCCGTCCGCTGTCGGGCCGCAGCAGGGTGGTCAGGCAGCGGACGGTGGTCGTCTTGCCCGCGCCGTTCGGCCCGAGCAGGCCCAGGACCGTGCCCTCGGGCACGTCGAGGTCGACGCCGTCCAAGGCCCTGACGTCACCGAAGGTCTTGACCAGACCCTCGGCGTAAATGGCGCCTGGCATACACATCTCCACGTCTTCGGGGATGACCGGACAGATGTCCGGTGAGGTTGCTCACAGACACACCATAACGCGATGTATCGCGTCCCTCAACGAGTTTTCCCGCGTGCGCTACGGAAGGCGAAAGGCGATCTTGACCGGGCAGCCGGGCCGGGGCGGACCCCGTCAGTCGATGACCGTGTAGCCCGCCTCGCGCAGCGCCTGGCCCACCTCGACGCAGTGCGCCGGGCCCTTCGTCTCCAGGTGCAGCTCGACCTCCGCCTCCGTGAGCCCGAGCCGCGGGTCGGTTCGCACGTGGCTCACATCGAGGACGTTAGCGTCGACCACTGACAACACGCCCAGAAGTGTGGCCAGAGCACCGGGCCGGTCCGTCAGGCGCAGCCGGACGGCCAGGTAGCGGCCCTGCGCGGCCATGCCGTGCCGCAGCACGCGCTGCATCAGCACCGGGTCGACGTTGCCGCCGGAGAGCACCGCGACGACCGGGCCCTCGAAGGCGCCGGGCTCGCTCAGCAGCGCCGCGACCGGGCTCGCCCCGGCGGGCTCCACGACCAGCTTGGCCCGCTCCAGGCAGAGCAGCAGCGCGGCGGACAGCTCGTCCTCACCGACCGTGCGCACCTCGTCGACCAGCTCGCCGATGATCCCGAACGGCACGTCGCCCGGCCGCCCGACCTTGATGCCGTCGGCCATCGTCGCCGGGTTCTCCACCGTGACCGGCCGCCCCGCCGCCAGGGAGGGCGGATAGGCGGCAGCGCCCGTCGCCTGGACACCGACGATCCGCACGTCCGGCCGCAGGGCCTTCACCGCCACCGCGATCCCGGCGGCGAGACCGCCGCCGCCGACGCCGACCACGATCGTGCTCGCCTCGGGGCACTGCTCCAGGATCTCCAGGCCCACCGTGCCCTGGCCCGCGATGATGTCCGGGTGGTCGAAGGGGTGGATGAACACCGCGCCCGTCTCGGCCGCGTACTCCTGCGCCGCGGCCAGCGTCTCGTCGACCACCTGGCCGTGCAGCCGCACCTCGGCCCCGTACTCGCGGGTCGCGCTGACCTTGGGCAGCGGGGCGCCCTTCGGCATGAACACCGTGGAGCGCACGCCGAGCAGGGAGGAGGCCAGGGCGACGCCCTGCGCGTGGTTGCCGGCGCTCGCGGCGACGACACCGGCGGCGCGCTCCTCGGGCAGCAGGCCGGCGATCCGCACGTACGCGCCGCGCAGCTTGAACGAGCCCGTCCGCTGGAGGTTCTCGCACTTGAGGTGGACCGGTGAGCCCACCGCGCGGGACAGGTACCTGCTGGTCTCCATCGCGGTCACCCGCGCCACACCCGAGAGCATCTTCTGTGCGCCGCGCACGTCGTCGAGGGTGACGGGCCGAAAGGAGTCAGCCGTGCTGTAGCTCATGACTCCAGCATCGCAGTTCACCGGCCGGGACGGCCGTTGTGACCAACCTCCGAGACCCGCTTTGCGCAGCGCCGGTACGACCCGCCTCCCGGCCGCGTACCCTGTCCCCCAATCTGCCAGCCCTCCACGAAGTGAGCCCCCGGCCATGCCCACAACACCTGAAATGTCGATGGACATGACGACCGTCGGTGACACCGGCCTCCTCGACACGCTGCAGCACGAGGTGGCGTTGTTCGCCCGACGTGCGGAACAGACCCGGCTCGGCGGGGTGGGGCAGGTGCGCAACTCGATGGACCGCGCCGCGTACCTGCTGCTCAACCGGCTCGACAAGGAAGGGCCGATGGGCGTCAAGGCGCTCGCGGCGAGCATGGGGATCGACTCGTCGACGGTCACCCGGCAGGTCGCACCGCTCGTCGACACCGGTCTGGTCAAGCGCACCTCCCACCCGGAGGACGGGCGGGCGGTGGTGCTCCAGCTGTCCCCGCGCGGGCAGTCCCGGCTGGAGGAAGTGCGCTCGTCCCGGCGCCAGTTGATGGCCGAGCTCACCCAGGACTGGGAACCGGAGGAGCGCGAGGCGTTCTGCTCCCTGCTGACGCGCTTCAACACCGCGCTGTCGGCGCGGATGTCGGCGCAGGGGGTGCCGGGGCCGGAGGCGCAGACCGACTCCTGATCGCCCCGCTCGCCCGGTCCGAGGGGATCTTCCGCGTGTGACGCGGGGTGGAGCACGCCGCACACGCCGCCGGGGACGGACGCCGACACCGCCACCCGACAGCACCTCATCCTGATCCTCGCCCTCACCGGCCCCTTGCACGAAGTCCGCGGCCCGGCACACGCGTGTGCCGGGCCGCGGGTGTTCTCCCGGAGCACGCGCGCGGCGGGCCGAGAGCCGTCGAGTGCACACGTATGCGGCGATCGTCCCGGCATGCGCTCGTGGTGGTGTCCCCGGCCCGCACGCGCGGCCGGTGACCGCCTGGACGCGAAAGAGACCCGGTACCGCGGGACGGAGCCGGGCCGTGCGCGGCTCTTGACCGCGGGGGCGCCTCTGGCCTGATATGAGACCGGGTCCCCGCCGCGCGCGGCCGGGGCCGCATCCTCATCGGGGTCGCCGTCGGGGCGGGAGGCGAGGTGCGAGAGCGGCACGCGTACCGGGCAACCCGTCGCGCCCGGGAGTTCGAGGCGTTCGTGGCGGGCGCGGCCGGGCGGCTGCTGCACGCCGCCACCCTGCTCACCGCCGAGGCCCCGGACGACAACCCGCGCGCGCGGCGCCTGCTGACGCTCGCGCTGGCCCGCACGTACGCGCGCTGGGACGGGCTGCGCGGCGAGGACCCCTACGACCTCACCCGCCAGGAACTCGCCACCCGCTTCGCGCGCGGCGCCTGGCACCTCCGCGGCGGGTTCGGCCGCGCCCGACCGCACCCCGCGAGTCCGCTGGCCGCGCTCACCGCGCAGGAACGGCTGATCGTCGTGCTGAGGCTCCACGAGGGGGTCGCCGAGGAGCAGGCCGCGGCCCTGCTGGGCCTGTCCCCCGAGCGGGTCCGGGCCATCTGCCACCGGGCGACGACCACGCTGCTGCGCCGTCCGCGAGGCCCGTCCCCCGCCGTGACGGCCGCGAAGGCCGTGCCGTCGTGAGACGGCCTGCCCGGTGCGGCGTCCCTCACGACAGCCGGAGGCGGACATGAGCGGCAACGACCGCGAGGCGGCGGTGCGGCGGCTCCTGGAGCAGGCGCAGCGGCCCCTGCCGCCGGAGATCCACCCGGAGGCGGTGCGCCGGGGCACCCGCGTGCTGCGGCGGCGCACGCTCGCCCGCCGCGCGCTGTGGCTGCTGCTGTTCGCGGCGGCCGTGGCGTTCACCGTCTGGGCGCTGACGGCCCGCCCGTGGGTGGAGCCGCCGTCGGACACGACTCCACCCCTGACCGGCTGGTGACCCCGGCCGGCGCCCGGACTAGCCGAGCGCCTGCTGCAGGTCCTCCAGCAGGTCGTCGGCGTTCTCGATGCCGACGGACAGCCGCACCAGGTCGCCGGGGACCTCCAGGAGCGAACCGGCCGTGGACGCGTGCGTCATCCGGCCCGGGTGCTCGATCAGCGACTCGACGCCGCCCAGGGACTCGCCCAGCGTGAAGACCTTGGCGCGGTTGCAGACCTCGACGGCCGCCCGCTCGCCGCCCTCGACCCGGAAGGAGATCATGCCGCCGAAGGACTTCATCTGCTTGGCGGCGACCTCGTGGCCGGGGTGCTCCGGCAGCCCCGGGTAGAGGACGCTCGTGACGCGTGCGTGGCGGGTGAGCATGTCGGCGACCTTGGCGGCGTTCTCGCTGTGGCGGTCCATCCGCACCGCGAGGGTCTTGGTGCCGCGCAGCACCAGCCAGGAGTCGAAGGGGCCGGCGACGGCGCCCATCGCGTTCTGGTGGAAGGCCAGCTCCTCGCCGAGCTCGGGGTCGCTGACGACGAGGGCACCGCCGACGACGTCCGAGTGGCCGCCCATGTACTTGGTCAGGGAGTGCACCACGACGTCCGCGCCGAGGGACAGCGGCTGCTGAAGGTACGGCGTGGCGAAAGTGTTGTCGACGACGAGCCTGGCGCCCGCGTCCCGGGCGACCTGGGCGACGGCGGCGATGTCGGTGATGCCGAGGAGCGGGTTGGAGGGGGTCTCCACCCACACGACCTTGGTCTTCGGGGTGAGGGCGGCCCGCACGGCGGCCGGGTCGCCGGTGTCGGCCACCGACCACTCCACCCCCCAGCGGGCGACGACCTTGGCGAACAGGCGGAACGTGCCGCCGTAGGCGTCGTTGGGGATGACCACGTGGTCGCCTGGGCTGAGCAGCGTGCGCAGCAGGCAGTCCTCGGCCGCCAGCCCGGACGCGAACGCGAGGCCGCGGCGGCCGCCCTCCAGGGCGGCGAGGTTCTCCTCCAGCGCGGTCCTGGTCGGATTGGCGCTGCGGCTGTACTCGTAGCCGCCGCGCAGGCCGCCGACGCCGTCCTGCTTGTAGGTGGACACCTGGTAGATCGGCGGGACGACCGCGCCCGTCAGGGGGTCGGCGGTGTTGCCCGCGTGGATCGCGAGCGTCTCGAAGTGCTGACTGATGTGCCTGTCGCTCATGGGCACCGAGGGTAGTGCGCCGACGCGGAACGTGCCGGAGCACGAGGGCCGCCCGGACCCCGGCCCGGGTTCTCCCCAGGGCGGAGGGCGGAGCTGGGCCGGGTTTTCCACAGGTTCGCGGACCAGGTTGGCCATTTGCCGGCGCGGTCTGGTTCGCTTGTGGCATGGAGATTCTCTGGGTCCTGATCGCACTGGTCATGCTGGGCTTCGTGCTGCTCCCCTTCCTGCGGCGCGGGCGCGGTGCGGCGGTCGGGCTGGTCTCGCCCGACCACCCGGACGCCGCGGACCCGGCGAACTACGGCTTCGTCCGCGAGGAGGAGCTCGACATCCGCATGCCCGGCCCCGACCAGGACCTGATGGACGTCCTGGACGTGGTGCAGCGCACGCAGGACTACCGCGCGGCCCAGCAGCTCCTCGCGGGCACGGAGACGGAGGGCGAGCGCCGCTGGCAGCGTGTGCAGGCCTTCGCGGGCGCGGCCTCGCTGGAGCTCGCGCAGCGGCCCGGCGGGGTGGGCGAGTCGCCGGGCGGCCAGTGGCTGCGGGTGTGGCGGGCGGAGGCGCCGAAGGACGCGGGCGGCGCGGCGGTGCACGCGGAGTTCCTGGTACAGCAGGCGTGGCGGACGGCGTCGCCCGGCACGGACGAGTTCCGGATCATCATGGAGGAGGCGAAGGCGGCCTGCGGCGACGCGGCGCTGCTGGCCCCCGGGGATCCGATCCCGTACATCGTGGAGCTGTCGGTGGCCCGCGGCCTGGGCTACTCCCAGAAGGACTTCGAGCAGCTGTGGCTGAGGATCCTGGACCGCGCGCCGAACCACATGGGGGCGCACCTGGCCGCGCTGCACTACTGGTGCGAGAAGTGGCACGGCTCGCGGGAGCTGGCGTACGCGTTCGCGGAGGCGGCCGCGGCCCGGGCGCCGCGGGGTTCCCTGCTGGCGGCGATGCCCCTGTTCGCGGTGTTCGAGCACCTGCCCGAGGTGACGCTGGTCAGCGGCTTCTGGCAGACCGAGGTCGTCACGAAGGCGGTGCACGGCGCGCTGCACGCGGTGCACTCGGCCCGCCCGGACGACCCGATGCTGGCGCACGTGCGGCACATGCTGGTGTTCTTCCTGGTCCGCGGCGAGCGCTGGTCCGAGGCGATGAGCCAGCTCGTCCACATCGACGGGCACGTGGGCGCCCTGCCCTGGACGCTGTCCGCCGACCCGGCCGCGGAGTTCGCGGTGTACCGGGCGCTGGCGGTGGCGGGCTTCGAGGCGAACGGCGGCAGCCCGGCGAACCTGCCGCACTGAGGCGCTCCGGACGGGCTCCGCCCCGGAATTCCGTGGGATCGGGGCAGGTTGGAAGGGACGCTGCCCGATCGCGGGCGGCACGCCCTCCCCGGAGACACCGGGGAGACGACCGGAGCCCGCTGGAGACCGCATGTTCCCGCACAGCCGCACGCCCCGGCTGCCGACCCGCGAGCAGGCCCTGACCGGCCGCTCCGAGCCGCTGTTCACGGTCCCCGACCGTCACACCGTCCTCGGCAAGCCGCTGCTCGGCCCCTACCCCGAGGGCCTGGGGACCGCCGACTTCGGCATGGGCTGCTTCTGGGGCGCCGAGCGGGTGTTCTGGCAGCTCCCGGCCGGTGTTTGGACGACCCTGGTCGGCTACCAGGGCGGTCACACCGAGCACCCCACGTACGAGGAGGTCTGCTCGGGCCTGACCGGCCACACCGAGGTCGTGCGGGTGGTGTACGACCCGGCGGTGATCTCGTACGAGCGCCTGCTGAAGACGTTCTGGGAGTCCCACGACCCCACGCAGGGCTTCCGCCAGGGCAACGACGTGGGCACGCAGTACCGCTCCGCGATCTACACCCACACCCCCGCGCAGGAGGCCGCCGCCAAGGCGTCCCGCGCCGCCTACCAGCAGGTCCTGACCTCGTCCGGCCACGGGTCCGTCACCACGGAGATCCTCCCCGCCCAGGAGCGCCCCTTCTACCCGGCCGAGGCCTACCACCAGCAGTACCTCGACAAGAACCCGGCCGGCTACTGCGGGATCGGCGGGACGGGCGTCTCCTGCCCGGTCGGGGTGGTCCGGGCCGAGGGGTGACCTCGGGGCCGGTGGGAAGGCCCGTCGGCGGCGTCGCGCCTCGTCGGCTCGTGCGAGGTGTGTGACGCGGCGGGCCGGTGGGCCCCCAGGGCCGTGGGCACCCCATAGGGTGCCCTCGTGACTGCGCCCCTGAGTTCCTCCAGATCCCGTACCGCGTTGCGGATATCCGCGCGGGTGTCCGGTGAGTTGTTGCTGGTCCTGGCCGGGCTGGCCGTGGCTCTGTGGTTGCTGGGCCGCATGTGGTCCGTGGTGTGGCCGCTGGTGATCGGGCTGCTGCTGACCACCCTCACCTGGCCCGCGGTGCGGGTCCTGCGGCGGCGCGGCTGGCCGCCCGCGCTCGCCGCCTCGGTGGTGACCGTGGTGTTCCTGCTGGTCGCGGCGGGTGTGGTGGCGTTGATCGCGGTGCCGGTGGCGTCCCAGTCCGCGGAGTTGTCCGACGGTGTCGTCGAGGGCATCCAGCGACTGCGCGAGTGGGCCGCCGGGCCGCCGCTGAACATCGGGGACGCCCAGATCGACCGGGCCTTCGACTCCGCGGTGGCCCGGGCCCAGGAGGGCCTCGGCAGCATGGTCGGCGCCGTCGTCACGGGGGTGAGCACCGTGGTCAACGGGGTCGTCACCGCCGTGCTCGCGCTGTTCCTGATGTTCTTCTTCCTGAAGGACGGCCCGCGGTTCCTGCCCTGGCTCGCCCGTCAGCTGCCCGGCCGGCTCGCCACCGACGTCCCCGTCGTGTTCGCCCGCGGCTGGGACACACTGGGCTCCTTCGTACGGTCCCAGGCGGCCGTCGGCCTGCTCGACGCCGTCCTGATCGGCCTGGGCCTGTGGATCCTGGGCGTCCCGCTGGTGCTGCCCCTGGCGGTGCTGACCTTCGTCTCCGCGTTCGTGCCGATCATCGGCGCCCTGTTCGCCGGTTTCGTCGCGGTCCTCATCGCACTGGTCTACAACGGCCTCACGGACGCGTTGATCGTGCTGGTCATCATCGTCGTGGTGCAGCAACTGGAGGGCAACGTCTTCCAGCCCATGATCCAGAGCCGTGGCCTCGGCCTGCACGCGGCCGTCGTGCTGCTGGCGGTGACGCTGGGCGGCAACGTCGCCGGCATCGTCGGCAGCCTGCTCGCCGTGCCCGTCGCGGCGCTGATCGCGGTGGTGTGGAACTACGTGCGCGAGCAGCTCACGGAGCCCTCACCGGGACCGGGTGAGGACGATCCGGACCTCGCGGGACCCGCCGCGCCCTAGCCGCGCAGCGGGCTCCGCCGGGCGGGCGGGGAGCGGCCTCCGCCCGGTGGGCACGTCGCGTCGGGTGGAGGCGGCCCGCTGGCTGCGTGCTGGGGTGCCCCCTTGTCCCGGCCGCCGCCCCTCTGCCGCGGCGGCGGCCGGTCCGGGCGGGGCGTGAGCGCGGCGGGCGGTGCGCCCTGACGGCCTTCACGCCCGTGGGCGGCTGCCCGGCGGGCCTCCGCCGCCGTGGCGCCGTAATCCTCAGCGGAACCAATTCCTCCCGGCCTACGCTCCCCGCATGGTTCTCAGACGAGCGTTACAGGTGATCATGGTCATGACCCTGGCCCTCGCGGGGGCGGTCCAGGGCGCCGCGCACGCCGGGGACGGCGGCGGGGGCGGACGGCAGTTGCTGTACTACAACCACGCCTACGGCGTGCTCGACCGGGAGACCGCCGACGCGATCGAGCACTCGGCGTACCTCCGAAACTTCGCGAACTTCCAGGTCCGCACCACGACCGGCTCCGGCGGGCAGACCTGGACGGGCCGCTACCTCATCGGCCGCGAGACCTACCTCGAACTGTTCGGCGTGGGCGACCTGCCCGGCAAGGACGGCACCCTCGGCGCCGGCGGCATGGGCGTCTCGGCGGAGCGGGCGGGCGACCTGGCGACGGTCATCGCCCGGCTGCGCGAGCAGGGCGTCGCCGACCCGGTGGAGTTCCTGCAGACGCGCGACTTCGGCGACGGCGTCCCCGTGCCGTGGTTCGACGCGGTCTTCACCACCGACCAGTACGACGCGTTCGGCGCGTGGGGCATGGAGTACCGGCCGGAGTACTTCGCCGATCCGCGCGGCGCCACCGAGCCCGCCGCGTATCCCGATGACGTGGGGCGCGAGCGCTACCTGTCCGACGGCTACCGCGACCATCTGATGCGGGACGTGACCGGCGTCCGGCTCGCGGTGACCGCGCGGGACCTCGCCAGCACCGTGCCGCTGCTGGAGGCGGGCGGGTTCGCCGTGCGGTCGGTGCCGGGCGGGGGCGTCGTCGCCAAGGGCGGCGGCACCACCCTCCGGTTCGATGCCGTGCCCCTCGACCAGGTGGGTCTGCGGCAGGTGGAGATGTCGCTGAACAGGCCGGTGGCGACCCGGCACGTGGAGCGGCTCGGGAACTCGGACCTGGTCGTGGGCCCCGGCCCGCGCGCCGTGTGGACCTTCGACGGCCGGGACCGGCCGGGCCGGACGGACTGAGGCCCGGGTGCCAGCACCCGTCCGGCCGGGCGGCCGCCGGGCCGGACGGGTGCCGGGCCGGACGGGTGCCGGGCCGGACGGGTGCGGCGCGTTCAGCCCCGGCCGCCGCTGCCGTACGGCCTCGTGATGATCTCCAGGCGGTGGCCGTCGGGGTCGTCGAAGTACACCCCGCGGCCGCCGTCGTTGTGGTTGATCTCGCCGGGCCGGCTGTGGAAGGGGTCCGCCCAGTACGTCAGGCCGGCCGCCCGGATCCGGGCGAAGATCTCGTCGAACTCCTGCTCCGAGACCAGGAAGGCGTAGTGCTGCGGGGTGATCGCGCCGGGGCTGTCCATGTAGTCGAGCGTGACGCCGTTGGAGACCTCGACCGGCAGGAACGGGCCGTAGGGGGCGCTCACCTCCAGCCCGAGGATGTCCGCGAGGAAGCGGGCCGAGGCGCGCTTGTCGTGGGCGGCGACGATCGTGTGGTTCAGCTGCACGGTCATGGCGGGCCTCCCCTGGCGTATCGGTGAACCTCCTCCGGTGCACTCCCTTGTGTACCCCTGTGTACCCCGCGTGTACGCCCTCGCGCATCACGAGCACGCCCGGAGGGCCCCGGCGCGGGTGCGCCGGGGCCCTCCGGGTTGCGGAAGCGCCGGGTCTCAGATCGTGGCGGTGTCGATCACGAACCGGTAGCGCACGTCACTGGCGACGACCCGCTCGTACGCCTCGTTCACCTGGTCGGCGCGGATCAGCTCGATCTCGGCGCCCAGGCCGTGCTCGGCGCAGAAGTCCAGCATCTCCTGGGTCTCCGCGATGCCGCCGATCATCGAACCGGCGAGGGACTTGCCGCCGCCGATCACCGAGAACAGGTTGAGGGAGATCGGCTCCTCGGGGGCGCCGACGTTGGCGAGCGTGCCCTCGGTCTTCAGCAGCGACAGGTAGGCGCCGAAGTCCAGCGGGGCCGAGACCGTGGAGACGATCAGGTCGAAGGTGCCGGCCAGTTCCTCGAAGGTCTTCGGGTCGCTGGTGGCGTAGTAGTGGTCCGCGCCCAGCTTCAGGCCGTCCTCGCGCTTGCGCAGCGACTGCGACAGCACGGTCACCTCGGCGCCGAGCGCGTGCGCGATCTTCACGCCCATGTGGCCGAGGCCGCCCAGACCGACGATCGCGACCTTCTTGCCGGGGCCGGCGCCGAACCGCTTGAGCGGTGAGTAGAGGGTGATGCCGGCGCACAGCAGCGGCGCGGCGACGTCCAGGGACAGTCCGTCGGGGATGCGGACGACGAAGTTCTCGTCGACGACGATCTTCTCCGAGTAACCGCCGTAGGTGGGCTCGCCGTCCTTGCCGATGCCGTTGTACGTCGGGATGTTGCCCTGGACGCAGTACTGCTCGCGGCCCGCCCTGCAGTTCTCGCACTCGCGGCAGGAGTCGACCATGCAGCCGACGCCCACGCGGTCGCCGACGGCGAACCTGGTCACGCCCGCGCCGACCTCGGAGACGACACCGGCGATCTCGTGGCCGGGGACCATCGGGAAGATCGCCTCGCCCCAGCCCTCCTGGGCCTGGTGGATGTCGGAGTGGCAGATGCCGGCGAACTTGATGTCGATCAGGACGTCGTACTCGCCGACCTGGCGGCGTTCGATGGTGGTGCGCTCCAGCGGTGCCTTGGGGGCGGGAGCGGCGTACGCAGCAACAGTGGTCATGCCGGGTTCTCCTAGCGGGGTTGTGCGCCCGGCTGCCTTCTGGATCGTCCGGCCGGGCACGCTCCCCACCGTGCCGGAATGCCGGAACGCCACCCAGACCACGGTTTTGCGTACGCACGGCGTGCGTACCACTGGCGGGGTCAGGCTGCTGTGCGTACGACCGGCGATACTGGAGGGCATGGTGGACGAACAGCCCGAACCCGCACAGACGGCCGGAGGCGGCCTGGACCGGCGCGCCGAGCTCAGCGAGTTCCTGCGCACCCGGCGGGCCCGGCTGAAGCCGGAGGACGTGGGGCTGCCCGACTTCGGGCGGCGGCGGGTGCCGGGGCTGCGCCGGGAGGAGCTGGCGCAGCTGGCCGGGGTGTCCGTGGCGTACTACACGCGGCTGGAGCAGGGCAACGGCCACAACGTCTCGGCGGAGGTGCTGGACGCGATCGCGCGCGCCCTGCGGCTGAGCGACGCCGAGCACGCGCACCTGACGCACCTGGCGAAGCCGAAGCAGCACAAGAAGAAGCCGGTGGCGCGCAGCCAGCAGGTGCGGCCGGCGCTGCGGCACCTGCTGGACTCGATCGACAGCGTCCCGGCGTACGTCGTCGGGCGCCGCTCGCACGTGCTGGCCTGGAACCGGATGGCCGCGGCCCTCTTCGGCGACTGGGCGGAGCTGCCGGCCCAGGAGCGCAACTGGGCGCGGATGATCTTTTTGCGTCCCGAGTACCGCGAGCTGTTCGCCGAGTGGGAGCAGAAGGCGGCCGACATCGTCGGCTACCTGCGCATGGACGCGGGCCGCCACCCGGACGACCCGCAGCTGTCGGCCCTGGTGGGCGAGCTGTCGGTGAAGAGCGAGGAGTTCCGCCGCCTCTGGGCCGCCCACGACGTCAAGGAGAAGAGCTACGGCGTCAAGCGCGTGCGCCACCCCCTGGTCGGCGAGCTGACGCTGTCCTTCGAGACGTTCCGCCTGGTGGACGACGCCGAGCAGTCCCTGATCACGTACCACGCGGAGCCGGGCACCGCCTCGGCGGACGCCCTGCGCCTGCTGGCGAGCTGGGGGGCGGACGCGACGCGGGCGGGGGCCGAGAGCCCGGCCCCGTAGACGCGCGAACGGCCCGCCGGGAGCCGAGGCTCCCGGCGGGCCGTCACGGACGGGCCCTACGGCCTACTTTCCGTAGTACGCGTTGTAGATCGAGATCGTCGACTTGTTGCCCTTCTTGTCGGCGATCTTGGCGTGGAAGGAGACGGCCTTCCCCTTCGCCGGGTTCTTGAAGGACACCTTGCCCTTCTTGACGTCGAGCTTCTTCCAGGTCTTGCCGTAGTCGTACGAGACGTACACCGACAGCGACTTGAGGTTGCTGCCCTTGGCGGCGCCCTCGACGGTGACCGGGACGGTCACCTGCTTGCCGGCCGGGACCTTGCTGTCCAGCCCGGTGGCCGCGTTGAAGCGGGCCGTGGAGGCGGGCAGCTGCTTGAGGTCGGTGACCTTCTTCGAGCGGAACGTCCAGCTGGCGTCGATGCGGGTGGAGGCCGCAGCGACCTTGACGCTGCGCTTGACCGACGTGGTCAGCTTGTACTCGGCGTCACCGGACGGGACCTTGAACGTCTTCTCGCCGAACAGCGGGTCGTCGTTGCTGCCGACCTTCTTGCCGTTGCGGTACAGGGTCGTGGCCGCCGACGTGAACTGCGAGTAGCCCACGTTGCGCTTGCCGTCGGCGAACAGCGGCAGGGAACCGAAGATCTCGTTGCCGTCGCGGAAGATGCCGAAGTCGGCGTCGAGCCGCGGTCCGAAGACGGCCGTGTTGACGGTCTTGGAGTAGCTCTTGCCGGCCGCGTACTTCTCCTGGCCCATCGAGTAGGCGGCCTCGTCGATCGGGAAGCCGTCCGCGTCCACCCCGCCGTACTGGGCGAACTCCATCTGCCACCGCACACCGCCCTGGGCGGACAGGTGGACCGTACGCGTGCCGGGCAGGGTCTGCGCGATGCCGATCGAGGAGGCGCTGGAGCTCCACGGCATCCAGCCCACCGCGTTGAGGGCGCCCTTCTTGCCGCCCGTCGAGGCGCCGAGGCCGACCTTCACGGTGGCCAGCTCGCCGGCCTTGTAGTGCTTGGTGAAACCGGTGGCGAGCTGCTTGACCGGGCCGCCGGCGATGGTGTTGTACTCCTCGCTGGCGCCCTTGCTCCAGTGGCCGTCCCACTGCTGGGTGACCGAACCGTCGGTGATCTGCGGACCGACGTGGGCGCTGCGGATGTCGGCGAAGGAGTCCAGCCACCAGCCGAAGCCGTAGCTGGAGTCACCGGTCGTCACCGTGTAGTCGGCCGAGGCGAACTCCGACTTGGTGCCCTTGGCCGGGACGGTGATGTCCACCTGCTTGGCCTTGCGGGCGTCCAGCGTGACCGTCGTGTCCTTGGTGACATTCAGCTTGGGCTGCGCGAGCCAGTCGACACCCGCGAACTTCTCCGGGTCGTCGCCCACGTAGACGTTGCCGTTGAGGGCGTAGGTGCCCTTGGGGAGCCGCGCGGTGACCGTGCCGTCCGCGTCGTACGGCATGGCCCCCTTGCCCTTGCCGAGGCCCGCGATGCCGGTCAGGTCGGCGCTGTAGTTCTTCGCCGGCTGGCCGTCGCGGTTCAGGACCTTGAGCGTGACGTCGTACGACTCGACCTCGCGCTGCACCGCGGCCGCCGTGCGGACCGTCTGGCCGCCGCCGGTCGCCGTCACGTACGAGGAGTACGCGCCGTCGAGCGTGCCGCCCAGCTTGGTGTTGACGGTGAACGGGACGGAGGCCTTGCCACCGGCCGGGACCGTCACCGAGGTGGCGCCGAGCTTGAAGAAGCCGGCCGGGGCGGCCTGGCCCTTGGGGTTGGTGGCGGTCGACGTCAGCTTCAGCGTGACGTCCTTCGTACCGAGGTTGCGGTACGTCAGCTGCTTGGTGACCGGCTTGTCGTCGGTGTGCGGCCACTGCTGGATACCGAAGCTCACCGACACGGGCTCGGCGATGACGGTCTGCTTGACGGCCTTGTCGACCTGGATGCGGCCCGAACCCTGCTGGAACGGCGTGTACTTCCCGCCCTTGGTGGAGCCGGTGAGGGCGCCCTTGAGCTCGGGGTACTTCCAGTCGGGGTGCTGCTGCTTCAGGATCGCCGCCGCGCCCGCGACGTGCGGGGTCGCCATCGACGTACCGGAGATGGTCATGTAGCCGGCCGGCTTCTCACCGACGTCCTGGGCTATCAGGTTGCCCGGGGCGGAGGCCGCGGTGATGTCCACGCCCGGCGCGGTCACGTCGGGCTTGAGGGCGCCGTCCGTGCCGGGGCCGCGGCTGGAGAAGTCCGCCAGGACGTCCTTGTGGTCGACCGCGCCGACGGTCAGGGCCGCGGCGGCGCTGCCCGGGGAGCCGACGGTCTGCTCGCCGAAGTCGCCCTCGTTGCCGGCGGCGATGGCGAACAGGACGCCCTTCTCCTCGGAGAGCTTGTTCACCGCCGCTTCCATCGGGTCGATCGCGGGCGTGTCCATGCCGCCGAGGCTCATGTTGATGACGTCGGCGCCCTGCGCGGCGGCCCACTCCATGCCGGCGACGATCTCGGAGTCGTTGCCGTATCCGTTGTCGTCGAGCACCTTGCCGTTGAGGATCTTCGCGCCGGGCGCGACGCCCTTGTACTTGCCGCCGGACCTCTTGCCGGTGCCGGCCGCGATGGAGGCGACATGCGTGCCGTGGCCGACCTTGTCGGTGGTGTCGGGCGCGGCGGAGAAGTTCTTGTCGGCGACGACCTGGCCCTTGAGGTCGGCGTGCGTGCCGTCGACACCGGTGTCCAGGACGGCGATCTTGACGCCCTTGCCGTCGTAGCCGGCGGCCCAGGCCTTGGGGGCGCCGATCTGCGGGACGGACTTGTCGAGGGTGGCCTTGCGGACACCGTCGAGCCAGACGTGCGCGATGCCGGAGGCGGTCTTGTCGCCGTTGGTGACGGCGTCCCAGAGCTCGGGGGTCTCCCCCTGCGGCGTCTGGACCGCGTCGGCGTTCAGGGTCTTCAGCGTGTGGCGCAGGGTGCCCGCGTCACGGACCTCGGCCCTCGTGGCCGCGGCGCTGCCCTGGTAGCCGACGATGACCTTCAGGCCCTTCTTCTGGGCCTTGCGGGTCGTGGCCTTGTTGAGCTCGGTGACGTCGAAGAGACGCTGGTCGAGCTTGCCCGAGGCGACGAGACGGGCCGCGTCGGCCGGGATCACGAGGGTGTGTCCGTCGATCTTGCGGACCTGGACGGGTATGTTTTCACGGCCCTTGGCCCGCTCCAGGCCGACCACGCGGCCCTTGGCGTCCAGGGAGACCCGGTCACCGGTGATCAGCGTGATGTGGTGCTTGGCGGTGAGCGAGGCCCGCTTGGAGGCGGCGGCCGTCCGCTCGCCGTCGGCCGACGCCGGGCTGGTCATGCCCGCCGCGAGGGCCACGGCTGCCGCTGTGGCGACCGTGGCCGCGCACGCCCTTTTCACTTGTCTGCGCAAGTTTCCCCCTTGCAGAAGTACCGGGCGAATTCCCCGTTCACCCGGCCGGGGGTGGTCTCGTACGCATGCGCGTACACCCCCCGGGAACAGGCAGTATGCCGAGGGGTGATCAGGCACTCAATAGATGAGAAGCGAGGAGGAAATCCGTCGGCCGACTGTTACACAGCCGCCGGAAACCCGTTACAGAGTCGGGGCGTTACGCACGCGTGTTCTCCTTGACGGAGATGGGGGGATGAGAAGCGGCCGGGAAAGCCGAAGCCGCCGCCCGCCCCCGGAAGAGGGGCGGACGGCGGCTTCCGCGCGTGCGCTGCCGGCCGTCAGACTGCCGAACCGGCCTTCCAGTCGGCCCAGTTCATGTTCCAGCCGTTGAGGCCGTTGTCCGGTGCGATGGTCTTGTCGCCGGTGTTCTGGACGACGACCACGTCACCGATCATCGAGTTGTTGAAGAACCACGCGCCCGGCGTGTTCGGATCGTTCGCACCCTTGGCGTCCTGGAGGCCGACGCAGCCGTGGCTGGTGTTCACATTGCCGAAGATGGACTTGGCACCCCAGTAGTTGCCGTGGATGAAGGTGCCGGAGGTGGACAGGCGCATGGCGTGCGGCACGTCCTTGATGTCGTACTCGCCCTTGCCGTCGTCGTCCGTGAAGCCCACGGTCGCGCCGTTCATCCGGGTCTCCTTGAACTTCTCGGAGATCACCATGCGGCCCTCGTAGGTCTTGTTCTCGGGAGCGCCGGCCGAGATCGGGATCGTCCGGACGACCTTGCCGTCCTGCGTGACCTTCATCTGCTTGGTCTTGGCGTCGACGTAGGAGATCTGGTTGCGGCCGATCTTGAAGGTGACCGTCTTCTGCTGGACGCCGTAGACGCCCTCGGCGCCCTCGACACCGTCGAGCGCGAGCTTCAGCGTGACGGTGGAGCCTTCCTTCCAGTAGTCCTCGGGCCGGCAGTCCATGCGGTTGGCGTTGAACCAGTGGCAGGCGACCTCCTGGCCGCTGGTCGTGCTGACCGTGACGCCCTTCTGGACCGCGGCCTTGTTGGTGATCGCCTTGTCGAAGTTGATCGAGACCGGCATGCCGACGCCGACGGTGGTGCCGTCGTCCGGGGTGAAGTTGCCGATGAAGCTGTTGGCCGGGGAGACCGTGGTGAAGGAGGCGTTCTCGTGGGCGACGCGCCCGTCGGAGTCCTCGGCCTCCGCCGCCAGCTTGTAGGTGGTGGACCGCTCGAGCTGCGTGCTGGGCTTCCAGCTCTTCTTGTCGGCGGATATCTGGCCGCTCACCTCGGTGCCGTCGGCCGTCGTCATCTTCACGTTCGTGAGCGTGCCCTTGCTCACGGTGACGGTGGCGGAGTTGTTGATCGAGGCGTTGTTCGAGCCGTCCTTGGGCGTGATCTTGATCTGGGCCTCGGAGGTCTTCTTGGCCGCGGCCTCGTCGACCTTCGACTGGGAGCTGTCGCCGCCGTCGCTGCCCGAGGCGCTGTCGTCGCCGCCGGAACAGGCCGAGAGCACCAGCACTCCGCCGAGCAGTGCGGACGCGACCGTCAGGCCCTTGCGCCGCTTACTGACCGTCATCACACGCTTCTCCATCGTTGCCGATTTCCCCAAAACCCCGAGTCCCCCGTCACCAACCAAGTGCCCCCGTCGGGACTCGCGAGTCCCCGTCGAGAACTTTCAACGCTACGACCGGTTCGTCCGGTTCCCCAGGTGGCGCAGGTGTGGGGATCACCACGTCCGTGACGGACGGTGCCGGGCGATACGGGTGTGGCCGTGCGCCGCTTCGGACGCGAGGACCCCGGGCGGCGGTTGCCGCCCGGGGTCACGAGGTTCCCGCGCGGTCAACCGTCGCTGTCGTCGTCGCCATCATCCTCGTCGAGGTCCCAGTCCGGCGAATCGGGGTCGTAGTCGATCCGTTCGCTGCTCCAGGAGGCCTGCTGCAGCTCGACCCCGGGCACCTCACTGACCAGGTCGAACGGGTCGACGAGATAGGCGAGGGCCTCGGCGGTGTCTTCCGTCACAGCGCTCTCGGCGTGGGCGCGTTCCGCTTCCGGCATCGCGGCGTCGGTGGAGATCCGGCCCAGCGCCGACTTGGTGACCGCGTCGGGGTCCTCGATCTCGACGACGAGCTCCACCCGAAGCCGGACAAAACGTGATGTCTCTGGAGTGCTCATGGCGGGAGCGTACGGCCAAGACCGCCCGTGACTTTCCCGTGACCCGCGCCTTTCACTAACATCGCCCCACACGGCCAATTCGCCGACGTCACAAGGGGATCGATATTCCGTGTCATCCGCTCGCCGTCCGTTGCTGACCGCCACCGCAGCGGCGACCCTGCTGGGCGCCCTGTGGTTCGTCCCGTCCGCCAACGCGACGTCGGACTCCCCGGTGAGAGACGCGGTCTCGACCAACCCGTCGCCGCAGGTCACGGAGCAGGCGCGGATCGCGGCCACGACCGCGGACGCCTCCGTCCCGGGGACCCGCCTCGCGGACACCGGAAGCTTCGACAGCACGCCGTACGTGATCGGCGGGACCTTCTGCCTCACACTGGGCGCCGGGTTCGTCGTGTACTCGGTCCGCCGGGAACGCCTCGGTCTCTGACCGCACTTGAGCCGCCGGCGACGGGCACGGCCGAGGGGCCCCGCCGGACGGCGGGGCCCCTCCGCTTCCCGACGGCTGGTTACTGGAGCGGCCCGGTGACCGACTCCACCGCCGCGAGCAGCCGCCCGTCGCGCACGAACGCGTCCGCCGCGGCCAGATCGGGCGCGAGGTACCGGTCCGGGCCGGGGCCCTGGACGCCCGCCTCCCGCACGGCGTCGATGACCGCCTGCGTCGCGGGCGCCGGGGTCAGCCCCTCGCGCAGCTGGATCGCGCGGGTGGCGGCGTACAGTTCGACGGCGAGGACCCGGGTGAGGTTGTCCACGGCCGTGCGCAGCTTGCGCGCCGCCGACCAGCCCATCGAGACGTGGTCCTCCTGCATGGCGGAGGACGGGATCGAGTCGGCCGACGCCGGTACGGCGAGCCGCTTCAGCTCACTCACCAGCGCGGCCTGTGTGTACTGAGCGATCATCAGACCCGAGTCCACACCGGCGTCGTCGGCGAGGAAGGGCGGCAGTCCGTGGCTGCGGTTCTTGTCGAGCAGCCGGTCGGTGCGCCGCTCGGCGATGGAGCCGAGGTCGGCGGCGGCGATGGCGAGGAAGTCCAGCACGTAGGCGACGGGCGCCCCGTGGAAGTTGCCGTTGGACTCCACCCGCCCGTCGGGCAGGACCACCGGATTGTCCACCGCCGAGGCCAGTTCGCGGTCGGCGACCAGCCGGGCGTGGGCCATGGTGTCGCGCCCGGCCCCGGCGACCTGCGGGGCGCAGCGCACCGAGTAGGCGTCCTGGACCCGCGGGGCGTCGTCCTGGTGATGGCCGGTCAGACCCGAGCCCTTCAGCACGGCCAGCATGTTGGCGGCGCTGGCGGCCTGGCCCGGGTGCGGCCGGATGGCGTGCAGCTCGGGAGCGAGGACCTTGTCGGTGCCGAGCAGGGCCTCCAGGGACAGGGCGGCCGTGACGTCGGCGGAGCGGTAGAGCGTCTCCAGGTCGGCGAGGGCCATGACCAGCATGCCGAGCATGCCGTCGGTGCCGTTGAGGAGGGCGAGGCCCTCCTTCTCGCGCAGTTCGACCGGCTGGATGCCGTGCGCGGCGAGCAGTTCGGCGGCCGGGCGCACGGTGCCGTCGGGGCCCTCGGCGTCGCCTTCGCCCATGAGCGCGAGCGCGCAGTGGGACAGCGGGGCGAGGTCGCCCGAGCAGCCGAGGGAGCCGTACTCGTGCACGACCGGGGTGATCCGGGCGTTGAGCAGGTCGGCCATGGTCTGCGCGACCTCGGGGCGCACGCCGGTGTGCCCCGAGCAGACGGTCTTCAGCCGCAGGAACATCAGGGCGCGCACGACCTCGCGCTCGACCCGGGGGCCCATGCCGGCGGCGTGCGAGCGGACGATGTTGCGCTGGAGCTGGGCGCGCAGCCCGGGGCTGATGTGCCGGGTCGCCAGGGCGCCGAAGCCGGTGCTGACGCCGTACACGGGGTCCGGCTTGGCCGCCAGCGCGTCCACGATCTCGCGGGCCGCCGCGAGGGCGGACACGGCCTCCTCCGAGAGTGCGACGCGGGCACCACCGCGCGCCACGGCGAGCACGTCGGACGCGGTCACCCCGGACGTCCCCACCACCACAGTGTGCATATCCATATTCAGGAGCGTACGCAGTGAATTCCCCAATGTCACCACTGGGGACGGGGTTCGCCCCTTACCGGTCCGTCACACCTCGGGGGGACGCGGGGCGCGGGAGAGCGGGGCCGCAAGACCGCAAGGGCCGGGGCCCCGACACCGCGCCGGCCTCGGACCACGAGCCGCGAGGCCGGAGGGGCCGGAGGGGCCGTGGGGCCCCAGGACCGCCGCGGTCGCGTCAGGGTGCGTGTCGGCCGCGGAAACGACGGCGCTCGCCGCCCGCCTCCTGGGACGGCTCGTCCGCGAGCCGCATCACGGGGTCGTCGGGTCCGGCCCGGCCGGCGACGACCGGACGGCCCGCCCGCTCGGCCTTGGCCCGGTACTGCGCGGCGTCGGCGAGCCGGAAGAGCCGGCGGGCCGAGCGTACGGTCCCGATCGGATCCTCGGTGGAGGCGACCCCGCAGGCCACACCGTCCCCGAGCTCCAACTCAGCGGCCCTGCGGCACAGTTCACCGGCCGCCTTCACGACCTGGTCCGCGGGCGGCCCGACCGCCAGCAGGCAGAACTCGTCCCCGCCGAGCCGCGCCGCGAGCGCCCCCGGCAGCATCGCCCCGCACAGCGACAACACCGAGCCGAACCGCTCCAGGAGCCGGTCGCCGGCCGCGTGCCCGTGGGTGTCGTTGACCCGCTTGAGCCCGTTCAGATCGCAGACGACGAGGCTGACGACGGCGCCGTCCCTGCGGTGCCGTTCGATGGCCTGTTCCAGGCGTACGTCGACGGCACGGCGGTTGGCGAGACCGGTGAGGGAGTCGGTGAAGGCGAGCCGCCGGGCCTCCTCCAGACGCTCGGTCTGGGCGATGCCCGCGGCCACGACGGAGGCCAGGACGGTGGCGAAGTCGGCGTCGGCCCGCCCGAAGACCGGCTCACCGGCCGGGCGGGCCACATACAGCTCCCCCCACGCCCTGCCGTGCAGCACGATCGGCGCGACGACACAGCAGCCGCGGCCCCGGCGGCGCAGGGCGGCGACCCGCTGGTGGCAGTAACCGGGCCGCCCGGCGGCGAGCCCCTCGGCGGTCTCCACCCAGGCGTCGGGTTCTCCACCGCCGGCCCACTGCTCGTGCAGGAACTCGGTGATCTCGGCGAACTGGTGCACCGGGTAGGCCTCGTCCTCCGGGAACTCCTCCTCGCCCTCGGCCAGCTCACCGACGTTCACGAGGACCTTCAGCCGCCCGAGCTCCCGCTCCCACACCGACAGCGCGGCGAAGCTGCCGCCCAGCGCCCGGCACGCCCCCGAAGCCGCCGCACGCCACGCCTCACGCAAGCCGTGCGCGGCCGCCATCCCCTGAGCCAACGCGACGACGGCAGCCAGCCGTCTGTCCTCACCCATCACCCCAGGCTAGGGAGTTTTCGGCCAAACCGTTCTGTTGACGGGGCGAACGGGGAGGGCGAGGGTTCACACGAGACGGACGGTGTTCACAGGCACCGGCCCCCACCCCCGACGGCCCCTCTCGAACCCTCCCCACCGCGCCCCCGACGGCCCCTCTCCGACCCTCCCCACCGCGCCCCGGACGGCCCCTCTCGAACCCTCCCCACCGCGCCCCGGACGGCCCCTCTCGAACCCTCCCCACCGCGCCCCGGACGGCTCCTCTCACGCACCTCTCCAGGCACTCCCCGCCGCCGCGGCGCCCCGCCGCCCCGCCACCCCGGCGGCGACGCTGCCGCTCGGCCCTTCGCGCGCTCCTACTCCCCGGGCCACTCCGGCTTGCGCCGCTCGTTGAACGCGGCGACGCCCTCCGCCCGGTCCCCGGAGAACGCCGTCGCCCGCCAGGCCGCGTCCTCGACCTCGAGCCCGGCCCGCAGGTCCAGCCCCTGCCCCAGACGCAGCGCCCGCTTCGCCGCCCGCAGCCCCACCGGCGAGTTCCCGGCGATCCGGGTGGCCAGCGCCAGCGCCTCCTCCCGGTCCCGGCCCTCCTCCACCACCTGGTCGACCAGCCCCAACTGCCCGGCCTCGGCGGCCTCCACCCGCCGCGCCGAGAAGATCAGCTCGGCCGCCCGGGCGGCCCCCACCCGCCGCGGCAGCAGCTGCGTCCCGCCGCCCCCGGGGATGACCCCGACCGACACCTCCGGCAGTCCCACCACCGCGGTCCGGTCCGCCACGATCACGTCGCACGCCAGCGCCAGCTCGAACCCGCCGCCCAGCGCGAACCCGTGCACCGCCGCCACCGTCGGCACCGGCAGCTCCAGCACCCCGGTGTACGCACCGCGCGTCACGGGCCGCTGCCGGAGCAGGTCCGCGTCGCTGAACGAGTTCCGCTCCTTCAGGTCGGCCCCCACGCAGAAGGCCCGCTCGTGCGTCGAGGTGAGGACGACCGCCCGCACGTCCCGGTCCTCCCCCAGCGCCGCGCACGCGCCGGAGACCGACCGCGCCATCTCGGTCGACACCGCGTTCATGGCCTTGGGGCGGTCCAGGACGAGCTCCGCGACATGTCCCCGCTCGTGCCGCCGCACCAGCACGAACTCCCCGAACCGTTCCTCACTCATGACACCCTCCGGTTAACGCGGGTTAACAAGAACCGACGCTCAGATCATCGCAGCCGCGCCCCGGGGGGAAAAGGGCGGACGCGGCCGGTTCCCCCATCCCATCCCGCCCACCCGTTCGAGTGACATCCGCCCAACTCGTCCCCCAACACCCAAGAGAGCGCATAACGTGCGTCCGCTACGGCGCACAGGGGGCGCGTGCGCATCGGGGAGGGAACCATGAGGACGACGAACACCGCGGCGAAGCCGCAGCAGGGCACCGGAGCCGTACGGCCCCGCCGGCCGGAGCCCGCCGCGCCCCGCGAGGCGTCCCCGGCGGGGCCCGGCCCCCTGGCCCCTCGCCCCCGCGGCCGGCACCGCAAGCCCCGCCCACGCAAGGTCCTGCTCGCCGCCGGTGGCCTCGCCCTGGCGGCGGGCGCCCTGAGCCTCGTACGCCTGACCTCGGGCACCGGCTCGGACGGCGGGGCCACCGTCGGGGCCGAGTCCCGCCCGGACCCGGTGGTCTCCGGCAGGGACGAGACCCCCGGCACGGCGGCGGTCCTCCCGACCGCGCCCGAGGCGAGCCCCTCGTCGCCCACCGCCCTCGGCGGCCTCACCCCGTCACCGGTCACCGGCGAGGCGCGACCCGCCCCGTCCGCGCCGGGCACCGGCTCCGGCCGGACCCCGGACCGGCCCCCGGCCGCCGGGCCCGGCACCACGCCCCTTCCCGACCGGCCGAACGCCTCGGCCCCGCCGCCCCGCGGCGACACCCCGCGCCCGGCCCCGACCGCGCCGGCACCGCCCAGCCGGAGCGCCCCCACCGCGGCACCGGCGCCGGAGCAGCCCGACAAGCCCGACGAGCCGAAGCAGCCGCGGGACCCGGACATGTGCGTGCCGATCATCGGCCTGTGCGTGGACGCACCGGTCGACCGCCGCTGACGACCCGCCGAGGCCCCCGCGAGCGGTTACGGCGCGAGCGGCTACGGCGTCGTGTCGCGCCGCGTGAGCAGCCAGGGCTCCACGACGCCCAGCCCGCGCACCGGCCGCTGCCACATCGGCTGCAGCGCGAACCGGTAGACGGGCGGCTCCTCGCCCTCCTTCTCCGCCGCCGCGGCCTCCTCGGCCGCCTCCGCCTCGGAGGCCGGGGCGTCCTGCGTGCGGATCAGCTCCTCGGCGAACGCGGTGTCGACGAGGACGGCGTCCTTCGGAGCTATCGAGGTGAGCCGGGAGGCCAGGTTCACGGTCGTGCCGAAGACATCGCCCATCCGGGTGGTCACCGTGCCGAACGCCATGCCGACGCGCAGCTCCGGCATGGTCTCGTCGTGGGCCATGGTCTCGATCAGCCGCAGCGCGATCTCGGCGGCCGTGCCGGCGTCGTCGGCGGCGTACAGCACCTCGTCGCCGAGGGTCTTGATCAGCCGTCCGCCGTTGGCGGCCACCAGGTCGGCGGCCGTGGTCTCGAAGGCCTCGACCAGCTCGCCGAGCTCCTCCTCCTCCATCCGGCGGGTCAGCCGCGTGAATCCGACCAGGTCGGCGAAGCCGACGGCGAGCCGCCGGTCGACCATCTCCTCGTCGTCGGCGGCCTGGACCACCCGGCCGGCCGAGGCCGCGAGCTGGCGGCGCCAGACGTAGACCAGGAACTCCTCCAGCTCGGGCAGGAGCAGCTCGACGATCGGGTACGTCACCTCGGTGCGCGTCATGCCCGGCTCGGGCGGCTCGGTCAGGCCCTCCAGGAAGGAGTCGATCTGCCACTCGGCGAGCCGCGCGGTGGTCTGCCCGGTGGAGCGGGCCACCTGGACGGCCATCGCCTCGCTCAGCAGCCCGGCCTCGACGAGACCGGCCAGGCGCCGCAGGGCGAGCACGTCCGCTTCCGTGAGGGCCTTGGCCTGCCCGATGTCGGCGAAGCCCATCGCCCGCCAGAAGCGGGAGGCCAGTTCCATGGAGACGCCGGCGCTGCGGGCCGCCTGGAACGGGGTGTAGCGGCGCTCGGCGCCCAGGATGAGCTGTTCCAGCCGCAGGGCGAGCGGATCCTCGCCGGGGTCGGCGCCCTGCGCGTCCGTGCCGGAGCCCGAGTCGTCGACGGTCACGCGTGCTGCCCTTCCGATCTGTCACGGTCATGTATCGACCGGCCTCAACTCTACGGCAGGTGTGCGCCAGCTCACTCCGTCAGGTCCGGCCGGGGGTGGGGTGCCGCGCCTCGTCCGGGTGTACGGCGTTTCCCCACCGCCCCCGGGGGGATCCGCCCCACCCTTCGGCCCCCGGTCGGCCCGAACGGTCTCGTCCGCCCTCGCCGGACGGGGCGGGGCCGGGCGGGGGCGGGGTCCCGCCCCGGCTCACGCCGGCCGCACGTGCACGATGTCCCCGGCGCCCACCGGCTCCTGCACCCCTTCCCCCGTCGCCAGCACCAACCGCCCGTCGCCGTCGACGGCCACCGCTTCCCCCACCACGGCCCGGTCCCCCGGCAGCTCCGCCCGCACGACCCTCCCGAGCGTCGCGCACCCCGCCGCATACGCCTCCTGCAGACCGCTCACCCCCGGGTCGCCCTCCGCCGCACGCCACTTCCCGTACCACTCCTCCAGGGATCGAAGCACCCCGCGCAGCAGCGGGTCCCGGTCCGTGCTGACGGCACCGGCCAGCGCCAGCGACCCCGCCGTCGGCACCGGCAGCTCGTCCGCCCGGAGCGTGACGTTGATGCCGACCCCCATGACGACCCCGTCACCGGCCCGCTCGGCGAGGATCCCGCCGGCCTTGCGCTCCTCTCCCCCGACGGTGACCAGCAGGTCGTTCGGCCACTTCAGCGCCGTGTCGACGCCCGCCGCCCGCGCCAGTCCCGCCGCGACGGCCACCCCCGTGAGCAGCGGCAGCCACCCCCACCGCGCCACCGGCACCTCGCCGGGCGTGAGCAGGACCGAGAAGAAGAGGCCGGAGCGCGGCGGCGCGGTCCACTGCCGGTCGAGGCGGCCGCGCCCGGCCGTCTGCTCCTCGGCGACCAGCACGGCCCCTTCCACGGCCTCGCCCCCGGCCGCCCGGGCCACCAGGTCGGAGTTGGTCGAGCCGGTGCGCTGGACGACGTCCACCCGTGACCACAGCCCTCCCTCCCGCACCAGGCCCCGGCGCAGGGCGGTGACGTTCAGGGGCGGCCGGTCCAGGTCGGACCAGCGGCTCCCGTTCGGCTCTGATGCATCTCGCGGCGTCATGCAAGCCACCCTAGGTGTGGTAAACGCCGCACTGCCGATGTGGAGGGCCCCCACTACTCTACGGATGAGTAACCGTCCCCCCTTTTGAGCAGGCAGGGAGCCGCATCCCGATGTCCGAGCCGGAAGAGCAGCAGCAGCCTGACATTCACACGACCGCGGGCAAACTCGCGGATCTCAAGCGCCGCATCGACGAGGCGACGCACGCCGGCTCCGCACGCGCCGTGGAGAAGCAGCACGCCAAGGGCAAGCTGACGGCCCGTGAGCGGATCGAGCTCCTGCTCGACGAGGGCTCGTTCGTCGAGCTCGACGAGTTCGCCCGGCACCGCTCCACCAACTTCGGCCTCGACAAGAACCGCCCGTACGGCGACGGCGTCGTCACCGGGTACGGCACCGTCGACGGCCGCCCGGTCGCCGTGTTCTCGCAGGACTTCACCGTCTTCGGCGGAGCGCTGGGCGAGGTCTACGGGCAGAAGATCGTCAAGGTCATGGACTTCGCGCTGAAGACCGGCTGCCCGGTCATCGGCATCAACGACTCCGGCGGCGCCCGCATCCAGGAGGGCGTCGCCTCCCTCGGCGCCTACGGCGAGATCTTCCGCCGCAACACCCACGCCTCCGGTGTCATCCCGCAGATCAGCCTGGTCGTCGGGCCGTGCGCGGGCGGCGCGGTCTACTCCCCGGCCATCACCGACTTCACGGTCATGGTCGACCAGACCTCGCACATGTTCATCACCGGCCCCGACGTCATCAAGACCGTCACCGGCGAGGACGTCGGCTTCGAGGAGCTGGGCGGCGCCCGCACGCACAACGCGACCTCCGGCGTGGCCCACCACATGGCCGGGGACGAGAAGGACGCCATCGAGTACGTCAAGCAGCTGCTGTCGTACCTGCCGTCCAACAACCTCTCCGAGCCGCCCTCCTTCCCCGAGGAGGCGGACCTGGAGGTCACGGACGAGGACCGCGAGCTGGACGCGATCGTCCCGGACAGCGCGAACCAGCCGTACGACATGCACGCGGTGATCGAGCACGTCCTGGACGACGCCGAGTTCTTCGAGACGCAGCCGCTGTACGCGCCGAACATCGTCACCGGCTTCGGCCGGGTCGAGGGCCGCCCGGTCGGCGTGGTCGCCAACCAGCCGATGCAGTTCGCCGGGTGCCTGGACATCAAGGCCAGCGAGAAGGCGGCCCGCTTCGTGCGGACCTGCGACGCCTTCAACGTCCCGGTGCTCACCTTCGTCGACGTCCCCGGGTTCCTGCCCGGCGTCGACCAGGAGCACGACGGCATCATCCGCCGCGGCGCCAAGCTGATCTACGCCTACGCCGAGGCGACCGTCCCGCTCATCACGGTCATCACCCGCAAGGCCTTCGGCGGCGCCTACGACGTCATGGGCTCCAAGCACCTCGGCGCGGACCTCAACCTCGCCTGGCCCACCGCCCAGATCGCCGTCATGGGCGCCCAGGGAGCGGTCAACATCCTGCACCGCCGCACCCTCGCGGAGGCCGAGGCGGCCGGCGAGGACCTGGAGGCGGTGCGCGCCCGGCTGATCCAGGAGTACGAGGACACCCTCCTCAACCCCTACGTCGCCGCCGAGCGCGGTTACGTCGACGCGGTGATCCTGCCGTCCGAGACACGCCGGCACGTCGTACGGGGCCTGCGTCAACTGCGTACGAAGCGGGAATCCCTGCCTCCGAAGAAGCACGGCAACATCCCCCTCTAGCCACCAGGAGCCCATATGACGATCAAGGTCGTACGGGGCAACCCGACCCCGGAGGAGCTGGCCGCCGCCCTGGCGGTGGTCAGGGCCCGCGCCGCGGCGGCGGCCGCCACGCCGCCCGGCGCGCCGGCGCCCCGCGACTCCTGGTCCGACCCGTCCCGCATCGCCGCCCACCGCCTGCCCCAGCCGGGGCCGTCGGCCTGGGGCCGTACGTACTGGCCGGACTAGGGCTCCCGCCCCCAGGGGCGCGGGGGCCCGCGCGCGGCGGAGCCACGCGGGGCGCCGAATTTGAGTACCCCTACTCAGGCGCCCCGCCCCGCCGAGCCGCACGCTGGACTCATGCTGTGGTCCGACCCCGAGAACGAACCGCCCCAGGAACTGCGGGACACGCAGGGCATGCTGCGGCGGCTGAGCGTTCTCCTGGCCCTGGCCATGGTGCTGGCGATGCTCGTGATCGGCGTGAGGTGAGGGAGCGCGGCGGCGCCGATACGCTGAACGCATGACAGACCAGCCGCGCCGCCGACTCGTGCTCGCCTCCCAGTCCCCCGCCCGGCTCGGCCTGCTCCGCCAGGCCGGCCTCGCCCCCGAGGTGATCGTGAGCGGGGTCGACGAGGACGCCGTCACCGCCCCCACCCCCGCCGACCTGGCGCTCGCCCTCGCCGAGGCGAAGGCCTCCGTCGTCGCGGCCCGGCCGGACGTCAAGGGCGCGCTGGTGATCGGCTGCGACTCCGTGCTCGACCTGGACGGCCGGGCCCTGGGCAAGCCCGCCGACGCCGAGGAGGCCACCGCCCGCTGGAAGGCGATGCGCGGCCGCGCCGGCACCCTGCAGACCGGCCACTGCCTCTACGACACGCTCACCGGCCGGTACGTCTCCGCCACCGCGTCCACCGTCGTCCACTTCGGCGAGCCCACCGACGAGGAGATCGCCGCCTACGTGGCCTCCGGCGAACCCCTCCACGTCGCCGGGGCCTTCACCCTGGACGGCCGCTCGGCCCCGTTCATCGACGGCATCGACGGCGACCACGGCAACGTCATCGGCATCAGCCTGCCCCTGGTCCGCCGGCTGCTGGCCGAACTGGGCGTCGGCATCACGGAGTTGTGGGCGCCGGCGGAGAGGTGAGCGCCGGCCGGTCGTGGGTCATCAGCAGCAGCACGATCAGGGCGAGCACCAGCACCATGGACAGGAACGCCGGCCAGCCGACGAGCCCCCAGGCGAAGGCGCCCAGCAGGGCGTGCACCACCGCCGCGCTGACCAGCAGCACGCGCCCGGACCCCGCCGGGGGCCGGTCGCGCAGCGCCACGAGCAGGGCGACCAGGCCGCACAGCGCGAAGTAGAGGCCGAAGACGATCCCGGCGGCCTTCGACGACACCGCCATCATGTGCGGGTCGAGTCCGGCCAGTGACATGTCCTGCCGGTCGACGACGACCCCCAGGAACCAGTTGAGCGCCGCGACGCCGAACGCCTCGGCGAACAGCACCACCGCCACGACCCACGCCACCGGCCTGCGCACCACCGCGCCCACCTTCCTCCGTCCGAGACACCGGGAACGCTACTAACCGGTAAACCCCGGGACAAGGGCCCGGTGGCGGGCAAAGAATCATTGGGCCATTCGTAGGGACTCCACAAAGAAACAGAGTGGCCCGCAGCACGTGATGACAGAGACCTTGACCACAGCGGCGGGCTAGGGTTTGCCGGAGGAGTACTGCGTACCGCGGTGCGACAAGGGATTTCGCGGGTCGAGCGAGCCTCGCATCACGCTCCGTGTGGGCAAGCTCACCACTGGGGACGGGTCGAAGTGCCGTGTCGGCAGTCCCTAAACTCGGCTTGTTTCAAGGAGGGAGCCTCAATCGTGCGCAAGGTGCTCATCGCCAACCGTGGCGAAATCGCTGTCCGCGTGGCCCGGGCCTGCCGGGACGCCGGGATCGCGAGCGTGGCCGTCTACGCCGACCCGGACCGGGACGCTCTGCATGTCCGCGCCGCGGATGAGGCGTTCGCCCTGGGCGGTGACACCCCCGGGACCAGCTACCTCGACATCGAGAAGGTGCTGAAGGCCGCCCGGGAGTCCGGCGCGGACGCGATCCACCCCGGCTACGGGTTCCTCTCCGAGAACGCCGAGTTCGCGCAGGCGGTCCTGGACGCGGGCCTGATCTGGATCGGCCCGCCGCCGCAGGCCATCCGCGACCTCGGCGACAAGGTGGCCGCCCGGCACATCGCGCAGCGCGCGGGCGCCCCGCTGGTGGCCGGCACGCCCGACCCGGTGTCCGGCGCCGACGAGGTCGTCGCCTTCGCCGAGGAGCACGGCCTGCCCATCGCCATCAAGGCGGCGTTCGGCGGCGGCGGCCGCGGCCTGAAGGTCGCGCGCACGCTGGAGGAGGTCCCGGAGCTGTACGACTCCGCCGTCCGCGAGGCCGTGGCGGCCTTCGGCCGGGGCGAGTGCTTCGTCGAGCGCTACCTCGACAAGCCCCGGCACGTCGAGACCCAGTGCCTGGCCGACCAGCACGGCAACGTGGTGGTCGTCTCCACCCGTGACTGCTCCCTGCAGCGCCGCCACCAGAAGCTGGTCGAGGAGGCCCCCGCGCCGTTCCTCTCCGAGGAGCAGCTCGCCGAGCTGTACCGCGCGTCGAAGGCGATCCTGAAGGAGGCCGGCTACGTCGGCGCCGGCACGGTCGAGTTCCTCGTCGGCGTGGACGGCACGATCTCCTTCCTGGAGGTCAACACCCGTCTGCAGGTGGAGCACCCGGTCACTGAGGAGGTCGCCGGCATCGACCTCGTGCGCGAGATGTTCCGCATCGCCGACGGCGAGGAGCTCGGTTACGGCGACCCGGAGCTGCGGGGTCACTCGTTCGAGTTCCGTATCAACGGCGAGGACCCGGGCCGCAACTTCCTGCCCGCGCCCGGCACCGTCACCACGTTCGCCCCGCCGTCCGGCCCGGGTGTCCGGCTGGACGCGGGCGTGGAGTCCGGCTCGGTCATCGGCCCGGCGTGGGACTCCCTGCTGGCGAAGCTGATCGTCACGGGCCGCACCCGCAAGGAGGCCCTGCAGCGGGCCGCGCGTGCGCTGGAGGAGTTCCAGGTCGAGGGGATGGCCACGGCGATCCCGTTCCACCGCGCGGTGGTGAGGGACCCGGCGTTCGCGCCCGAGCTCACCGGCTCGTCGGACCCGTTCACGGTCCACACCCGCTGGATCGAGACGGAGTTCGTCAACGAGATCAAGCCGTTCACCGCGCCGGCCGACGCCGAGACGGACGAGGAGCCGGGCCGCGAGACGGTGGTCGTCGAGGTCGGCGGCAAGCGCCTGGAGGTCTCCCTGCCGTCCTCGCTGGGCATGTCCCTGGCCCGCACGGGCCTCGCGGCGGGCGCCAAGCCCAAGCGCCGCGCGGCGAAGAAGTCGGGCCCCGTCGCCTCCGGCGACACCCTCACCTCCCCGATGCAGGGCACGATCGTCAAGGTCGCGGTCGAGGAGGGCCAGGAGGTCAAGGAAGGCGACCTGGTCGTCGTCCTGGAGGCCATGAAGATGGAACAGCCCCTGAACGCGCACAAGTCCGGCACGATCAAGGGCCTGTCGGCGGACATCGGCGCGTCGGTGACGTCGGGCGCGGCGATCTGCGAGATCAAGGACTGACCGCTACCGCATCGCCTACGGCGCGGCCCCGGGTCGGGGCCGCGCCGCTCTGCTGCCTGCAACCGAGGGCCCGCATGCCGCTCAGGTGCTCCACCCAGCTGCGGGCAGTCGTGCCGCTGGGGCGGCACGGGTGGGCGCAGCGGCATCCCGCACCGCCGGGTTGCGCAACGCCCGGTCCCCCAGCAGCAACGCCGAGCACCTCGCAACCCGCAGCGACTCCACCCACCGCCGCGACACTCAACGACGCCGCAGGTCCGCCACCCGGGCCCGCTCGGTCCCCGGCCCCTGCTCCCCGAGCATCGAGGTGGACCGCAACCCGCCGCCCCCACTCCCCGGCACCTGCCGCCGGGGCCCGGGCAACGGCACGTCCCGGCGCTGCTGGCGCGCCGGGACGGCATCACCCCCGGGGCCGGCCGACCCCGCGGAACCCCCCTGCCCGCCGGCCACGGTGATCTGCACACCCTGGTCGGCCAGCGCCTGGAGCTCCGTGGCCGCACGGTCGTCGTGGGCGGGCGGCTCGTCCGTCACGAGGCGCGTGATGAGGTCCGTCGGCACGGTCTGGAACATCGTGTCCGTCCCGAGCTTGGTGTGGTCGGCGAGGACCACGACCTCCGCGGCGGCCTGCACCAGCGCCCGGTCCACGGACGCCGACAGCATGTTGGACGTGGACAGCCCGCGCTCGGCGGTCAGCCCGCTCCCGGAGAGGAAGGCCCGGGACACGCGCAGCCCGTGCAGGGACTGCTCGGCCCCGCTGCCCACCAGGGCGTAGTTCGAGCCGCGGAGCGTACCGCCGGTCATCACGACCTCGACCCGGTTGGCGTGGGCCAGCGCCTGCGCCACGAGCAGCGAGTTGGTGACGACGGTCAGGCCGGGCACCCGGGCGAGCCGGCGGGCCAGCTCCTGGGTCGTCGTACCCGCCCCGACCACGATCGCCTCCCCCTCTTCCACGAGATTCGCGGCGAGGTCGGCGATGGCGGTCTTCTCGGCGGTCGCGAGATGGGACTTCTGCGGAAAGCCGGACTCCCGCGTGAAACCGCCCGGCAGTACCGCACCGCCGTGCCGGCGGTCGAGGAGTCCTTCTGCCTCCAGCGCGCGCACGTCCCGCCGTACGGTCACTTCGGAGGTCTGGACGACGCGGGCGAGCTCACGGAGCGACACGGCCCCGTTCGCTCGCACCATTTCGAGGATCAATTGGCGACGTTCTGCAGCGAACACGAAACTGACAGTAACGCCAGCGACCGTCTGCTTTCAGCAGTTTGCGCTGAATAGCAGAAGATGTTCGCACGGAGCAGCGGGAAGTGGTATAGGGCCTAGTCGCCCCGCCTATGCCGCACGCATGAGCGAACACGCGCCGTGACCAGCGAGGAGCGGGTTCCGGCCTCAGCCGTCGCCGTTCATCTTCCGGGTGTGCAACTGCCGCGCCACCTCGGCGATCGAGCCGGACAGGGAGGGGTAGACGGTGAAGGCGTTCGCGATCTGTTCGACCGTCATATTGTTGTCGACCGCGATCGAGATGGGGTGGATCAGTTCCGAGGCGCGCGGCGCCACGACCACGCCACCGACCACGATGCCCGTGCCCGGCCGGCAGAAGATCTTGACGAAGCCGTCGCGGATGCCCTGCATCTTGGCGCGCGGATTGCGCAGCAGCGGCAGTTTCACCACCCGGGCGTCGATCTTCCCGGCGTCGACGTCGGCCTGGGTGTAACCGACGGTGGCGATCTCCGGGTCGGTGAAGACGTTCGACGAGACGGTCTTCAGGTTCAGCGGGGCCACCGCGTCCCCCAGGAAGTGGTACATGGCGATACGTCCCTGCATGGCGGCCACGGACGCGAGGGCGAAGACCCCGGTCACGTCACCGGCCGCGTACACACCGGGAGCGGTCGTGCGGGAGACCTTGTCGGTCCAGATGTGACCGGACTCGCGCAGCCGGACACCGGCCTCCTCCAGCCCCATGCCCGAGCTGTTCGGAACGGCACCGACTGCCATGAGGCAGTGCGACCCGGTGATGACCCGCCCGTCGGAGAGGGTCACCTCGACCCGGTCCCCGACCCGCTTGGCGGACTGCGCCCGGGTACGCCCCATGACGTTCATCCCGCGCCGCCGGAAGACCTCCTCCAGCACGGCGGCCGCGTCCGGGTCCTCACCCGGCAGCACCCGGTCCCGCGACGACACGAGCGTCACCTTCGAGCCCAGCGCCTGGTAGGCACCGGCGAACTCGGCGCCGGTCACACCCGACCCGACCACGATCAGCTCCTCCGGGAGCTCGTCGAGGTCGTAGACCTGGGTCCAGTTCAGGATCCGCTCACCGTCGGGCTGGGCGTCGGGCAGCTCGCGGGGATGCCCACCGGTGGCGATGAGCACCGCGTCCGCCGTGAGGGTCTCCTCACTCCCGTCGGCGGCGCGCACCACGACCTTGCGCGACCCGTCGAGCGCCTGCATGCCCTCCAGCCGCCCGCGCCCGCGCAGGACACGCGCCCCGGCGCGCGTCACCGAGGCGGCGATGTCGTGCGACTGGGCGAGCGCGAGCCGCTTCACCCGCCGGTTGACCTTGCCCAGGTCCACGCCCACCACCCGGGCTGCCTGCTCGATGTGCGGGGTGTCGTCGGCGACGATGATGCCCAGCTCCTCGTAGGAGGAGTCGAAGGTGGTCATCACCTCGGCCGTGGCGATCAGGGTCTTCGACGGCACGCAGTCGGTGAGCACCGACGCCCCGCCCAGACCGTCGCGGTCGACGACGGTCACCTCCGCACCGAGTTGTGCGGCCACCAGCGCCGCTTCGTATCCGCCGGGTCCGCCACCGATGATCACGATCCGAGTCACGTACTCCATTGTCCCGCACCCCCCGGCGCGGCACCGCCCCGGGGCGGCTCTGTTACGTCAGTGGCGCCGCACGGCCTGCCGTACCCTCTCCCCATGTCGCTCTACGCCGCGTACGCCGGCAACCTCGACGCGCGGCTGATGTCCCGCCGCGCCCCGCACTCGCCGCTGCGCGCCACCGGCTGGCTGAACGGATGGCGACTGACCTTCGGCGGCGAGCACATGGGCTGGGAGGGCGCCCTGCCGACGATCGTGGAGGACCCCCTCTGCCAGGTCTTCGTCGCCCTCTACGACATCGCGCCGATGGACGAGGAGTCGCTGGACCGCTGGGAGGGCGTGGGTCTCGACATCTACCGCCGCACGCGCGTACGGGTGCACACGCTCGACGGTGAGGAGCCCGCCTGGGCCTTCACCCTCAACGCCTACGAGGGCGGCCTGCCCTCCGCCCGCTACCTGGGCGAGATCGCCGACGCGGCGGAGTCGGCCGGCGCCCCCCACGACTACGTCATGGAGCTCCGCAAGCGCCCCTGCTGACGCGAGCGCCTCGTCGGAAACGACAAGACAACGATCGCCACCCCGTCAGCTCCACCATCTACGCGCGTAGGCAATCACCGGCTACCCTCGTCGGCGTGAACGCATCTCTTCTTCCGGACGACATCCAGGGCGACCCGCACGCGGCCGCCGACGCCGCCGCGGCCCGCCTGCGCGAACTCACGGGCGCCGAGACCCACGACGTCGCCCTCGTGATGGGCTCCGGCTGGGCTCCGGCCGTGGACGCCCTGGGCGCCCCCGAGGCCGAGTTCCGGGTCACCGAGCTGCCCGGCTTCCCGCCCCCGGCGGTCGAGGGGCACGGCGGCAAGATCCGCTCCTACCGGATCGGCGACAAGCGCGCCCTGGTCTTCCTCGGCCGCACGCACTACTACGAGGGCCGCGGGGTGGCCGCCGTCGCCCACGGCGTGCGCACCGCCGTCTCGGCCGGCTGCAAGACGGTCGTCCTCACCAACGGCTGCGGCGGCCTGCGCGAGGGCATGCGCCCGGGCCAGCCGGTCCTGATCAGCGACCACATCAACCTCACCGCCACCTCCCCCATCGTCGGCGCCAACTTCGTCGACCTCACCGACCTCTACTCCCCGCGCCTGCGCGCCCTGTGCAAGGAGGTCGACCCCACGCTGGAGGAGGGCGTCTACGCCCAGTTCCCCGGCCCGCACTACGAGACGCCGGCCGAGATCCGCATGGCCCGCGTCATCGGCGCGGACCTGGTGGGCATGTCGACGGTCCTGGAGGCCATCGCCGCACGCGAGGCGGGCGCGGAGGTCCTGGGCATCTCCCTGGTGACCAACCTGGCGGCGGGCATGACGGGCGAGCCCCTCAACCACGAGGAGGTCCTCCAGGCGGGCCGCGACAGCGCCACCCGGATGGGCTCCCTGCTGGCCCAGGTCCTGGGCCGCCTGTAAGGGCACCCGGCGGGCGCTGATCCCCAGCCGGCAGGGCCGGCGCCCGCGGCGGAAGCCGGGACGCGCCCGCACCCGCCGGACGACGGAAGGGGCCGTGTCGGGGGGTGTCCGCCCGCAGCGGTTGGCGCGTCAACGAGGAGTGAGTCGGCACGCAAGTCGATCGCGCCGTTCCGAGGACGGACACCCCCCGGCGCGGCCCCGACCCCCACCCGGCGTCACGCGCCACGCGCACCGCACCACCCCCGCACAGGCCGCCGCAGGCATCCGCACCCGCACCCGCACCCGCACCCGCACCCGCACCCGCACCCACGACAACCGGAGAGGCTGACCACACCGTGCACGACGAACTCATCGCACAGGCCCAGGCGTGGCTCACCGAGGACCCCGACCCGGACACCCGCACCGAGCTCGCCCGCCTCATCGACGCCCAGGACCACGCCGAACTCGCCGCCCGCTTCGGCGGCACCCTCCAGTTCGGCACCGCCGGCCTCCGCGGGGAACTCGGCGCCGGCCCCATGCGCATGAACCGCACGGTCGTCATCCGCGCCGCCGCCGGCCTCGCCGCGTACCTCAAGAAGCAGGGGACCCCGCACGGGGACGACACGGCCGGCCTCGTCGTGATCGGGTACGACGCCCGGTACAAGTCCCGCGACTTCGCCCTCGACACCGCCGCCGTCATGACCGGCGCCGGCCTCCGCGCGGCGATCCTCCCCCGCCCCCTGCCGACCCCGGTCCTCGCCTTCGCGATAAGGCACCTCGGCGCGGTCGCCGGCGTGGAGGTCACCGCCAGCCACAACCCGCCCCGCGACAACGGCTACAAGGTGTACCTCGGCGACGGCTCCCAGATCGTCCCCCCGGCGGACGTCGACATCGCCGCGGAGATCGCCGCCGTTGCGTCCCTCACCACGGTCCGCCGCCCCACCGAGGGCTGGGACACCCTCGACGACAGCGTCCTCGACGCCTACCTCGCCCGCACGGACGCGGTCCTCTCCGAGGGCTCACCGCGCACCGCCCGCACGGTGTACACGGCGATGCACGGCGTCGGCAAGGACGTCCTCCTGGCCGCCTTCGCCCGCGCCGGCTTCCCGGAGCCGGTCCTGGTCACCGAGCAGGCCGATCCCGACCCCGACTTCCCGACGGTCGCGTTCCCCAACCCGGAGGAGCCCGGCGCGATGGACCTGGCGTTCGCCAAGGCCCGGGAGACCTCCCCCGACCTGATCATCGCCAACGACCCGGACGCGGACCGCTGCGCCGTCGCCGTCCAGGACGGCACCGACTGGCGCATGCTCCGCGGCGACGAGGTGGGCGCGCTCCTCGCCGCCCACCTGGTCCGCCGCGGCGCGACCGGCACCTTCGCGGAGTCGATCGTCTCGTCGTCCCTGCTCGGCCGCATCGCCGAGAAGGCGGGCCTGCGCCACGTCGAGACCCTGACCGGCTTCAAGTGGATCGCCCGCGCGGAGGGCCTGCGCTACGGCTACGAGGAGGCCCTCGGCTACTGCGTGGACCCCGACGGCGTCCGCGACAAGGACGGCATCACGGCGGCGCTGCTCGTCACGGAGCTGGCGTCGCAGCTGAAGGAGGAGGGCCGCACCCTCCTCGACCTCCTGGACGACCTGGCGGTGGAGCACGGCCTGCACGCCACGGACCAGCTGTCGGTCCGCGTGGACGACGTCTCGCTGATCGCGGCGGCGATGACCCGCCTGCGCGAGCAGCCGCCGACCGAGCTCGCCGGCCTGCCCATCACCCGGACCGACGACCTGACGCGGGGCACGGACACCCTGCCGCCCACGGACGGGCTGCGCTACACGCTGGAGGGCGCCCGGGTCGTCGTCCGACCGAGCGGCACCGAGCCGAAGCTGAAGTGCTACCTGGAGGTCGTGGTCCCCGTCGCGTCGCACGCCGACCTGCCCGCGGCCCGCGCGAAGGCGACGGACGTACTGGCGTCGATCAAGCGCGACCTGTCGGCAGCGGCGGGCATCTGACGGGGACGCCCCAGCCGAGCGGCCCCGGCACCCACCGGGGCCGCGGGGAGCCCTCCCGGGCACGGCCCTACCACCCCGGCACCGTGGGCGCCCGGGCCGGACGTGAACCACCCGGGCACCAACCGAGCCCCCCGGCTCCCAGCACCCGCCACGGTGGGTCCGGGGTGGCCAGGTGTCTGTGCCGAGGGCGCCCCCTTGGACCGACACGACCCGAACCGCCGCCGTCACTCACCGGGACCCCGGCGGGCCGCACCGGCACCGACCTAAGCCCCGGCCGACCACCCCCGCCGACCAGGAGCAGGAGATCGGCGCACTCGGGCAACACCCCCCCCAGGACACCGGCCGACCACCCCGGCACCCACCGCAGCCCCGGCCGGCCACCCGCCCGCCCGGCGTGCCGCCTCGCCCCCGGCCGGCCTCAGCCCGCCAGCAGCAACACCAGCACCAGCACCGCCCCGGCGACCGCCGGCCCCATCACCTCGTAGGCCCACCGCACGGTCACCTCGCCCTGCGCCGACTCCGCCTCGCGCCGCGCCTCGTGGAGGCCGCGCAGCTCGTCGACGATCCGGTCGGTCTCGGCCCGGACGGGCCCGTCGGAGACGGGCCCGGTACCCAGACCGCCCCCGAGCCCCGAGCGCATCCCGAGCGCGCTGCCCCGGCCCTCGTCCCGCGCCCCGTCGCGGCCCATCGCCCGCCGCGCCTGCGCGGTGGCCCGCATCTCGCGCCGCGCGGCCTTCTTGCGGGCCCGCAGCGACACCGGCACGGCCCACAGCTGGTACTTCGCGCCGGAGTCGGTGAGGATCTCGTTCGAATAGGCGGACCGCAGGGACGCGACCTTCCCCCACGGCATCACGATCACGCGGAACGGGTTGCGGATCCGCAGCCGGTCGTCGCCCGCGTACACGGCGGGCCGCAGCGTGAAGGCGACGACCAGCGGCACGACGAGGAGCATCAGGGCGAGGGCCAGCCACGGCGTGCGCCCCTCGCCCGAGACGACGGCGTCGATCCCGAGCCATCCGACGACGGCGAGCAGCAGCACACCACCGGCGATGGCCGGTGCCGACCGGTACACCCGGTCCTGGGACTCGGGCTCCGAAGGCTGCGACGCTGGCGACTGGGACTCGGGGCTCGTCATGTCTCGATTCTGCCGGACCGCTTCCGCGCTCCGTCATCCGCCCGCGGACAGTCGGAGGGCTGTACAGCCGCTACGCGCGTAGATATGCTCGTCTGGTGACCATGCCCAGTTCTGCACTCACCGCAGCTCACCCCCTCAAGGACGTCACCGCGTCCGACAGCGCGCTGCGCCGCTTCCTCCACGGGCTCCCGGGCGTCGACGCGGTCGGACTCGAGGGGCGTGCGGCCTCCCTCGGCACCCGATCGATCAAGACGACCGCCAAGGCGTACGCGATCGACCTCGCCATCTCGATGGTCGACCTGACGACGCTGGAAGGCGCGGACACCCCGGGCAAGGTCCGGGCGCTCGGCGCGAAGGCGGTCCGGCCCGACCCGACCGACCGTACGACGCCCACGACGGCCGCGGTCTGCGTCTACCCCGACATGGTGGGCGTGGCCAAGGAGGCCGTCGCCGGTTCCGGCGTGAAGGTCGCCTCGGTGGCCACGGCGTTCCCGGCCGGCCGCGCCTCGCTCGACGTGAAGCTGACCGACGTCCGCGAGGCCGTCGCCGCCGGCGCCGACGAGATCGACATGGTCATCGACCGCGGGGCGTTCCTCGCGGGGCGATACTTGAAGGTGTACGACGAGATCACCGCCGTGAAGGAGGCCTGCGGCAGCTCGGCGCGCCTGAAGGTCATCTTCGAGACGGGCGAGCTCTCGACGTACGACAACATCCGCCGCGCGAGCTGGCTCGGCATGCTGGCCGGCGCGGACTTCATCAAGACCTCCACCGGAAAGGTCGCGGTCAACGCGACCCCGGCGAACACGCTGCTGATGCTGGAGGCGGTGCGCGACTTCCGCGCCCAGACCGGCATCCAGGTCGGCGTGAAGCCGGCCGGCGGCATCCGCACGTCCAAGGACGCCGTCAAGTTCCTCGTGCTGGTCAACGAGACGGCGGGCGAGGACTGGCTGGACAACCACTGGTTCCGCTTCGGCGCCTCCTCGCTGCTCAACGACCTGCTGATGCAGCGCCAGAAGCTGGCCACCGGCCGCTACTCCGGTCCCGACTACGTGACGGTGGACTGATCACCATGGCATCGGTATTCGCATACGCCCCCGCCCCCGAGTCCCGCTCGATCGTCGACATCGCGCCCTCCTACGGCCTGTTCATCGACGGCGAGTTCGTCGAGGCGGCCGACGGCAAGGTCTTCAAGACCGTCTCGCCGTCCTCCGAGGAGGTGCTCTCCGAGGTCGCGCAGGCCGGGTCCGAGGACGTCGACCGCGCGGTGAAGGCCGCGCGCCGGGCCTTCGGGACGTGGTCGGCGCTGCCGGGTTCGGAGCGCGCCAAGTACCTGTTCCGCATCGCGCGGATCATCCAGGAGCGTTCGCGCGAGCTGGCCGTCCTCGAAACCCTCGACAACGGCAAGCCGATCAAGGAGACGCGCGACGCGGACCTGCCCCTGGTCGCGGCGCACTTCTTCTACTACGCGGGCTGGGCCGACAAGCTCGACCACGCCGGCTTCGGCGCGAACCCGCGGCCGCTCGGTGTCGCCGGCCAGGTCATCCCCTGGAACTTCCCGCTGCTGATGCTGGCGTGGAAGATCGCCCCGGCGCTCGCGACGGGCAACACGGTCGTCCTGAAGCCGGCCGAGACCACCCCCCTCTCGGCCCTGTTCTTCGCGGACATCTGCCGCCAGGCGGGCCTGCCCAGGGGCGTCGTCAACATCCTCCCGGGCTACGGCGACGCGGGAGCGGCGCTGGTCGCCCACCCGGACGTGGACAAGGTGGCCTTCACCGGCTCCACCGCCGTCGGCAAGGAGATCGCGCGGACGGTCGCCGGCACCCGCAAGAAGCTCACCCTGGAGCTCGGCGGCAAGGGCGCGAACATCGTCTTCGACGACGCACCCGTCGACCAGGCCGTCGAGGGCATCGTCAACGGCATCTTCTTCAACCAGGGCCAGGTCTGCTGCGCGGGCAGCCGCCTGCTGGTGCAGGAGTCGATCCACGACGAGCTGCTCGACTCCCTCAAGCGCCGCCTGTCCACGCTGCGACTCGGCGACCCGCTGGACAAGAACACCGACATCGGGGCGATCAACTCCGAGGAGCAGCTCACCCGCATCACCTCGCTCGTCGAGCAGGGCGAGGCGGAGGGCGCCGAGCGCTGGTCCCCGGCCTGCGAACTGCCCGAGAGCGGCTACTGGTTCGCCCCGACGCTGTTCACGAACGTCACCCAGGCGCACACGGTCGCCCGGGACGAGATCTTCGGCCCGGTGCTGTCGGTGCTGACGTTCCGCACGCCGGACGAGGCGGTCGCCAAGGCCAACAACACGCCGTACGGCCTGTCCGCCGGCATCTGGACGGAGAAGGGCTCGCGCATCCTGGCGGTCGCGAACAAGCTCCGTGCGGGCGTCGTGTGGTCCAACACGTTCAACAAGTTCGACCCGACCTCGCCGTTCGGCGGTTACAAGGAGTCGGGCTTCGGCCGCGAGGGCGGCCGCCACGGCCTGGAGGCGTACCTCGCCCCGTCGAGCCCGGAAGGCGAGCGTTAAATGAGTGCAGTTGATCGGCTCAACGTCCTGAAGACCTACAAGCTGTACGTCGGCGGGAAGTTCCCGCGTTCCGAGAGCGGCCGGGTGTACGAGGTGACCGACGCAAAGGGCAACTGGCTGGCCAACGCGCCCCTGTCCTCCCGCAAGGACGCCCGGGACGCGGTCGTCGCGGCCCGCAAGGCGTTCGGCGGCTGGTCCGGGGCGACGGCGTACAACCGGGGCCAGGTGCTCTACCGCGTCGCCGAGATGCTGGAGGGCCGCCGGGACCAGTTCGTGCGCGAGGTGGCCGACGCGGAGGGCCTGGGGAAGTCCAAGGCCGCTGCGCTGGTGGACGCGACGATCGACCGGTGGGTCTGGTACGCGGGCTGGACCGACAAGATCGCCCAGGTGGTCGGCGGCGGGAACCCGGTCGCGGGCCCGTTCTTCAACCTGTCCTCCCCGGAGCCGACCGGCGTGGTCGCCGTCCTGGCGCCCCAGGAGTCGTCCTTCCTGGGCCTGGTGTCGGTGCTCGCCCCGGTGATCGCGACGGGCAACACGGCGGTCGTGGTGGCCAGCGAGAAGGCCCCGCTGCCCGCCCTGTCCCTGGCCGAGGTGCTCGCCACCTCGGACGTCCCCGGCGGCGTGGTCAACGTCCTGTCGGGCCGCACGGCCGAGATCGCCACCCCGCTCGCCGCGCACCAGGACGTCAACGCGATCGACCTCGCGGGCGCCGACGAGGCGCTGGCGATGGAGCTGGAGATCGCGGCGGCCGACAACCTCAAGCGCGTGCTGCGTCCACAGCCTGTGGATTACGCGCGGACGCCCGGCACCGACCGCATGACGGCGTTCCTGGAGACCAAGACGGTCTGGCACCCCACGGGTTCGCTGGGCGCGTCGGGTTCCTCCTACTAGGCACGCCCACAGCCGGAGCCCCGGCCCTCCTCCGTCCGGGAGGGCCGGGGCTTCTTCCACACGTGCGCCTACTGCCGCGGCAGCAGCCCGGCCGCCTGCCCCACCACGGGGATGCCCGCGACCGACCGCGCCTGCGCCACCGGCCCCGTCAGCGCCTGGGACGTCATCGGCTTGAAGTCGCCCAGCTGGGTGCCGACGCCGTTGTCGAGCGGGTCGACTCCCGTGCCGGCGAGCGGGTTGGGCTTGAGGCCCGCGACCGGGCCCGTGACGTAGCCGACCGTGCCGGTCGCGGCCTGCAGGCCGGACTGCGGGTCGATCCTGCCGAGGGAGGTGGGCCGCGTGCTGGCCACGCCGAGGAGGGACTCCGCGTCCGCCGCCGCCGTCGTGGTCCCCGCGCCCAGCGCCGCGCCCGCGGTCGCGAGGACGGCCAGGGCGCGCCGGGCGGTCGGCTTCTTGGGGGAGTCGTGTCGGGCCATCGCTGCCACCTTCTGATGCACTCGGTAACCGAAACAACGCGAAAGGTAGTTGGGGTGTGACGCGCGCTTCAAAGCCGACCCGCGGGGTCGTACGGCGCCCGACGGATGCCTCACACTGGTGTCCCGTGAGTTCCCCTGTGCCCATACCCGCGCGAGTCGTGCTGCTCTGCGGCCCCTCCGGCTCCGGCAAGTCCCTCCTCGCGGCCCGCTCCGGCCTCCCGGTGCTGCGGCTCGACGACTTCTACAAGGAGGGCGACGACCCGACATTGCCCCTGGTGGCGGGGAGCTCCGACATCGACTGGGACCACCCGGACTCCTGGGACGCGGACACGGCCGTCGCCGCGATCACCGAGCTGTGCCGCACGGGCCGTACGGACGTGCCCGTCTACGACATCGGGCTCAGCGCCCGCACCGGCGCCGAGACGGTCGACATCGGACGGACCCCGCTGTTCATCGCGGAGGGCATCTTCGCCGCCGAGATCGTCACGCGCTGCCGGGAGCTCGGCGTCCTCGCCGACGCGCTGTGCCTGAGCCGGGGCCCGGTGAAGACCTTCCGCCGCCGCTTCGTGCGGGATCTGAGGGAGGGCCGCAAGTCGGTGCCGTTCCTGCTGCGCCGCGGCTGGCGCCTGATGCGGCAGGAGCGCACGATCGTCGCCCGGCAGACCGCGCTGGGCGCGTACGCCTGCGACCGCGACGAGGCGATGGGCCGGCTGGCGGCCGCCGCGGCGGGCCCCTGCGCGGGGCTGGGCACGGCGGCCTAGATGTTCTGTCCGGGGAGGTTGTGGACGGGTGAGCCAGGTCTCGGCTGAGGGATCTTGAACGGGTGAGGGCCTTTCGGGTTCGGTGTGGATTGCGACGTCTGCACCGACCAGAAAGGCCCTCGTGGTCCACCGTAATGCACCCCTGACCGAGACCGGACGGCTGCGTCTGGCCCGCTGCGTGGTCGAGGACCGCTGGCCGTTGCGGCGGGCCGCAGAGCGCTTCCAGGTCTCACCCACCACGGCCCAGCGATGGGCCGACCGCTACCGTGCTCTGGGCGAAGCCGGGATGTCCGACCGTTCCTCCCGCCCTCATCACAGCCCGCGCCGGACACCGACCCGCACCGAACGCCGGATCATCAAGGTCAGGCTCCTGCGCCGCTGGGGACCGGCCCGCATCGCGCACCTGCTCGGCCTGGTGCCCTCCACCGTCCACCGGATCCTCGTCCGCTACCGACTGGCCCGCCTCACCCACCTGGACCGCACCACCGGCCGGGTCATACGCCGCTACGAACGCGACCGCCCGGGCGAGCTC